>JAYVQK010000082.1:0-9423 GCA_043757005.1 Verrucomicrobiaceae bacterium | reverse complement strand
GTTGAGGCGCTGTTGGAGCGTGCCCTCGATCGTTTGCAGGTCGGTCTTCAGAGTGGAGAGATCGGCGACGGCCTCACCATCGCTGAGCAGGAAAGGGGTAGAGCGGGCAGCATTGACCTCTGTCCAGTGGTCCACGAATTCGGTAATGGTGGGAATGTAGGAGGCGTTAGTGGTGATGGCCATATCGGTAGTGTCGGTAAATGTGGATGGTGAAAAATGAGCTATCTAAAAAATGCCTGAGGCTAATTGGTAAAGCAATGCAAATTTTTTGTCACTACCAGACAGTGTGCTGGCGTGCGATGGTGCCGTGTGGATGCCAAAAGCCCGTCCGCTTTATCGCAAAGCTCATGGGGTGGATCTAAAAAAACCTGACAAATCTTGCACAGGCCTTTCCAGAGGCTCCTCAGCCACTTCCAAAGACTCCCCAGCTTTTTTCTAAGCCGCCCCAGCTTCCGACAGAGCCTCCACAGCTTCTGTTATTGTCTCCACAGACACTATCAGAGCGTGATTAACGGCTGTTCCCGCGATGACGGAAGGAACAGGTGCCAGACGGGATGCTCGGGGTGTCGCTCCGCGACATAGGGCGGTATCATACCGCCCCCTCCAAGACGCTTTGCGAGGTGCGACACCTTTTGCCATGACGGATGATGTTTTCCATCCCGGCGCTGCGCCCTGCTACTCCAGCCGTTGCAATGTGGGCAGGCGGTATTGGCGTTGGACGAGGGGGGCTAGTTTTGCGGCTTCTTCGGCGTCGAGATAGATGGTGTTGGGCTCTTCGGCGAATTGGATTTTGTGGAAGCCGTTGATTGGTTTTTCGAGGGCTTTGGCGATGTCTTCGAGGCTGAGGAGGGGCACGTCGTTGATTTTTTCTACGACGATATTGCTGAGTTCCTCGAAGCCGACGGTCGCTGGCGTGGGGAGGACTCGGCTGAGGAAGACTAGCTTCTTTTGCCCGCCGGCGATGACTTCGTTTTGGTAGCGGTCGAGATATACGAGGCGTTCGGGGGCGCGGCGGGCCCAGTCTTGGCCGAAGTCTTTGAGGTATTGCCGCGAGAGCTCTTGGAAGATGAAGCCGCCGACGATGGTGAAGCGCGGAGCGCGATCAATGATGTAGGGATCGCTGATGCTCTCTTGCGGCGCGCGGTGTGCGAGCTGCACGCGGAGCACTTGCGGCTGGCCTTCGCGGAGGATGTGCATTTTCACCTCCTCGCCGACGAAGTGGCGCGTGCAGAGGAGGTGGCCGATGCTGATTTTGCCGTAAGTGGGATCGTCGTAGTTGCCGTCTTGATCCACGGCGAATCCATCCACGGCGGTGAGGATGTCGCCTTTCTGCAAGCCGCCTTTGCCAGCGGGGCCGTCTTTTAGCACTTCGGTGATGTAGATGCCGCCCGCGATGTCGGCGGGGATTTTTGCGAAGTGGCGGAACGCAGGGTCGCGCGTGGGGCTGAAAGCGTAGCCAGCGCGCGGGAAGCCGTCGCTCTTGCCGTCGGCGATGTCGCGGAGGAAATGCTGGATGACGGGCGCGGGGATGATGTTGGCGTTGGTGCTCGGGGCGTCGTAGCTCTGGAGGATGCCGGTGAGTTTGCCGGCATTCACCACGGGCAGTGTGAAGCTGCTATCGCGGCCCTGGAGCTGCATGGTGGCGCGGTAGATGAGGAAAATTCCGTCCACCGGATAGGGAGCCATTTCGGCGGTCGTCATGGGGCCTTTCGTCACGAGCAGGCGGCCATTATTTTCGAGCTGCCAGATGCTGAGAGTATCGCCGATGGCGCTCTCGGCGACCTCCAGCGGCGGCAGGTCTTTGAGGAAGTCTGCGTCGTCCGTTTTCAGCACTGCGAGGTTTGTCTCGTAGTCCACGGCTTCCACGGTGGCGGGCACTTTTTTGCCGCCCTCGGGAGTTTCAAATTCGATGTAAGTAGCGTTGGCGACGAGCTCCCCCGCCACGAGCACGCGCGGGCCTGCGATGACGGCACCCATCGCGCGGCGAGTCACCGGTTGGCGCTTGCCCCAAGGCCGGAGGAAGTCCCAGCCTTGCGTGGTCACGTTTACGCGGACGACCGAGAGGCGCTCCGCCGCATTGGCAAAAAATGAGATGCAGCAGACGAGAGCGATGGTGAGTAGAAAAGGACGCATGGTGTGTGTGGGCAAAATCGGGTGAAGCAGCGGCGACGATGCACGGGGCACCCCAGGATGTAAAGGGGCCGCGGAAACTCACTGGGGCAACTGCATCAAAGTCGTCTGTTTATCACCCGGAGATGGTAGGAGATGGCTCAGGCGGCGAACATTTTCCGACATACAAAGATCGCGACTGCTGTGGCTACGATGTCTGCGGTGAGGCCGACGAGGATGGCGTGGCGGGTGCGGCGGATGCCGACGCTGCCGAAATAGACGGCGAGCACGTAAAAGGTCGTCTCGGTGCTGCCGTAGATGGTGGCGGCGAGGCGGCTGAGGAAGCCATCGGGATCGTTGAAGCGGACGATGAGTTCGTTGAAAACGCCGCTCGCCGCGCTGCCGCTGAGGGGGCGGATGAGCATGAGCGGGAGCAGGTCGGCGGGGATGCCGATTTGCGCGAGCATTTTGGCAAATGTGGAAGGTGCGCCGGGCGTGCCCGTGATAGCCTCGATAGTGCCGGAGCCGCGCAGCATCCCGATGGCGGCGAGCATGGCGACGAGGTAGGGGAGCGTGCGTTGCGCGGTGCCCCAGGCTTCTTTCGCGCCCTCCACGAATTGCTCATACACGCGCACGCCGCGCAGTGCGGCGAGGAGCGGGACGAAGGAAAGTAGGAAGGGGATCGCGAGCATCCCGGCGACGCGGATGGCGCGGGAGCCGGAGGTGAGCGTGGCGAGTTCGGCGGGGGCGGGGGAGAGGGTGAGATGGCCGAGCGCGGCGCGGAGATCGGGGAATGCGAGGAGGCAAAAGAGTGTGGCAAAGAGCGCGGCGAGCGCCCACAGAGCGGCGATACCGGCGGGCTTCAGCGGCTGTGTGGCGATGCTTTCGATCTCCACTTTCTCCTCCTCCACGGCGGGCTCTCTCTCGCTGTTGCTCGCACTTTCCTCCACGAGTCCGAGGCGATAAATCGGCAGCCGCGAGAGGATGCGCGCGCTGAGGACGCCGACGGTCGCGGCGATGAGTGTGGCGATGAAGGCGGAACCGACGATGGCGGTGGGGCCGTGCGCGCCTTGCTTCGCGAGGACGCCGATGGCGGTGAGGGGGAGGATTTGCACGCTGGCGGTATTCAGCGCGAGGAAGGTGACCATGGCATCGCTGGCGGTGCCGGTGTGGGGATTGAGCTGCGCGAGGAGCCGCATGGCACGGAGGCCCAGCGGGGTGGCGGCGTTGCCAATGCCAAGCATATTGGCGGCGATATTCATCACCATCGCACCCATCGCGGGGTGCTCGGGCGGCACGTCCGGGAAAAGGCGACGCAGTAGTGGGCGCAGGAATTTCGCCAGCGCTTGCACGAGTCCCGCGCGTTCGGCGAGCCGCATGATTCCTAGCCAGAGCGCCCAGATGCCGATGAGCGGGAGGACGACTTTCATCACCGCATTCGTCGCTCCCTCGGTGGCGGCGCTGGTCGTCTCCTCCAAGCGCCCGGTGAGCGCGCCGACGAGGACGGCGACGAGCATCATGCAGAGCCAAATGAAATTGAGCATGGCGTGAGATCGCTACGGTTTTGCCAGCTCGTATTGGAGGAGGCGCACGGTCATTTGGCCAACGATGCGGAGGCTCTCGGGGCTGAGTTTATCCAGCGTGTCGCTGGGCTGGTGCCAGTGCGGGTAGTCGAAGTCTATGAGGTCTATCGCTGGGATGCGCGCGATGGTTTGTAGCGGCACGTGGTCGTCTAAAATATCGCCCGCATGATAGCCGAGATACTTGCGCGTGCCGAGTGCCTCAGCGGCGGAGAAGAGCTTGCCTGCAAGCTCCGTAGGCGTATTGGGCGGGAGGGTGATGGTGAGATCGGCATCGCCGATCATGTCCCACAAGATCGCAAATCGGAACTGCCCCGCCCGCCCGCTTTCGCGCAGTGCTCGCGCGTAATGGCGGCTGCCGACGAGGCCGTCTGGCCCGGCGATGGGCTCGTCGAAGTGATCTACGGCTTCCTCGCCGTCGAAGAAAACCAGCTCCACTTGCTCGGCGAGCGTCGGCATTTTGGCCAGCACGCGCGCCAGCTCCAGCAGCGCGCCGGTGGAGGATGCGCCGTCGCTCGCGCCGACGAAGCGCACGCCGCTCATGCGCTTTGTGTCGTAGTGGGAGCATACGATGGCGCGCTGTTTCTTCGCGCCGCCAGCGGGGAAACGCGCGATGAGATTGGTAAAATGGATCGCGCCTTCGTGGGGCACCGGCTTGTCATCAAACGCCTGGCGCTCTACTTCCCAGCCCGCCGCTTGCAGCGTCTCCACGATCTGCACACGCGCTTTTTCTAAAACAGAAGTCCCCGAGGGGCGCGGCCCCAGCTCCACTTGCCGCCGAGTGTGCTCAAATGCTTTCTCGCCGGAAAACTCCCTCGCCAATTCCACGCTTGGCGGAGATGGCTTCACCGCCGCCGCTTCCTTTGTGCAGCCCGCGAGTGCGAGCGCGATGCCTGCAAAGATGCGGCTCCATTGGAACCACGAAGGGCACGAAGGGCACGAAGTGGAATCTATTTTAAACCCCATCATTCTTTGATCGTCTTCGTGTCCTTCGTGTCCTTCGTGGTTCCAATTTGCCGTGCCTACTCCTCCTCCGGCAGACCGATCACTTTCAGCAGCCGCTGCAAATCATCATTGCCGTAATACTCGATCTCCAGCCGCCCCTTTTTGTCGCCGTGATGCACGGCGACTTGCGTGGCGAGGTGCTGGCGCAGGCGGTTTTGCAAATGCGAAATCGCGGGCTCCACTTGCGGGCTGCTGGCTGCACCGCGCTTGGGCTTGCGCGCGCCGTTGCCGGCAAAATGATCTGACATGAGCTGCTCCGCGCCGCGCACGGTGAGGCCGCGTCGCAGCGTCTCCTCCGCGAGCTTGAGTTGCTCTTCGGAAGACTTTGCGCCGAGCAGCACCTTTGCGTGCCCCACAGACAGCCGCTCCTGCACTACCCACGTCTGCACCTGCGCGTGCAGGTCGAGTAAGCGCATGGAATTCGCGATGGCCGCGCGGCTCTTGCCCACCTTTTGTGCGATGTCTTCTTGTTTGATGCCGAAGTCTTTCGCGAGCCGTGAAAAGGCGCGCGCTTCCTCAATGGGGTTGAGATCTTCGCGCTGGAGATTCTCGATGAGCGCCAGCTCCAGCACATCTTGATCGGTCGCTTGCCGGAGGATCACCGGCGCTTCTTTCAGCCCCGCGCGCTGCGCCGCACGCCAGCGGCGTTCGCCCGCGATCAGCTCCAGCTTTTCCCCCACGCGCCGCACGATGAGCGGCTGCATGATTCCCTTTTCCTTAATGCTATCCGCCAGCTCTTGCAGGTGCTCGTCGCGGAATTCCGTGCGTGGCTGCCACGGCGACGGGACGATCTGTTCCAGCGCGATCATTTGCACGCGCTCGCCGTCTTCCACGATGGGTGTGGGCGAGGCGACGCGAGGATTGATGAGGGCGCTGAGGCCCTTGCCGAGTGCAGGTTTAATCATAACGCGCGGATGCCTACAGAGCGGCGAGACGCGGGGCAATGAAGAAGCCTCCGAGCGGCTACAAAACTTATGGTGACTGGTGATGATGGTGGGTGGAGTGGAGCTGGCGCGGTGGGCTACGCCGCCATCGCCAGGCCGCGTAAAAAGCAGCCTTGTCATCCCCGGCGGACGATTCATCTTCCGCCGCTTTTTCATACACTAATGCAACACCTCCTTTCACTCGAATCACTCTGTGCGGACGAAATCCATGCGATCTTAAAGCTCGCCGCGAAGATGAAGGCCGCGCGCGGGCATCACGACAAACATCCGCTGCGGCACCAATGCTGGGCCATGATGTTTTCCAAGGCGTCCACGCGCACGCGGGTTTCGTTCGAGGTCGGCATCCGGGAGCTGGGTGGGGATGTGCTCTTTCTCGCCTCGGACGACATCCAGCTCGGGCGCGGCGAGCCCATCGCGGATACGGCGCGCGTGCTGGGGCGGATGTGTCACGGCGCGGTGATCCGCACTTTTGCGCAGAGCGATGTCACGGATTTTGCGCGATACAGCGGCATCCCCACGGTGAACGCGCTGACCGATGAGGAGCACCCGTGCCAGATCCTCGCCGATCTCCAGACCATCGTGGAAAAGCTCGGCACCTTCGCGGGCAAAGTCGTCACCTTCGTCGGCGACGGCGCGTGCAACGTCCCCATCTCCTGGCTCTGGGCGGCGTCCAAGCTCGACTTCGAGCTACGCATCGCCGCGCCGAAAGCCTACCAGCCCGACCCCGCCATCGTCGCGCGCGCTTTCCCGGGTGGGCAGAGCGGCACGATGTCCAACGCGGGCGGCGGACGCCTACTCATCACCGACGATCTCGAAGCCGCTGCGCGCGGCGTAGACGCACTCTACACAGACGTGTGGGTGAGCATGGGCAAAGAGTCCGAGGCCCAGTCTCGCATCGCCCAACTCGGCCACTACCAGATCAACGACACCCTCCTCGCCCTCGCAAAACCCGGCGCACTCGTCATGCACTGCCTGCCTGCGTATCGCGGAAAAGAGATCGCCGCAGAGACCTTCGAGGCCCACGCCGAGACGATCTTCACCGAGGCAGAAAACCGGCTTCACGCGCAAAAAGCCGTGCTCCAGCTTTTGGCCGAGAGCCGCTGATTGATTGGCCATTCCCAAAGCGCCCGCCTGAATCCGAGTAGTCCAAGGAGCACCACCAAATCTTTTTAAAAAGCCATGTCCCTAAAAACCGACCACACACTCCGCGTCGTCCTCTACGAGGGCGAAGGCGCGACCCCGCTCGAGCATCCCTTTGCCACGATCACGGCACTGCTGGAGCGCGGCTATTCCGTGACTCGCTCGGTCGCGGGCGGGCGCGTGGTGCCGCAGGAAAAGGGCGCGCTGCTGGTGCTGGGGAAATTTGCGGAGGGACGCGCGCCCATCGCGGAGGATGCGGGCGGCACGGTGCGCGTGCGCTTTCACGACATCGGCGAACGCGACGCGGCGGGCATCGCCGAGCTGGTGGAGAGCGAGCGCGCGGAGAGCGGCGCGGTGCGGCACGGCGAGTGGAAGCCGTGGTTCCCGGTGATTGATTACGACCGCTGCACGAACTGTATGCAGTGCCTGTCGTTCTGCCTCTTCGGCGTGTATGGCGTGGATGCGGAAAGCCACATCCAGGTGCAGAATAACGATAACTGCAAAACGAACTGCCCCGCCTGTTCGCGCGTGTGCCCGGAGGCGGCGATCATGTTCCCGAAATACAAAGCCGGCCCCATCAATGGCGACGCCGTGAGCAGCACCGACCTCCAGCGCGAGAAGATGAAAATAGACATCTCCGCGCTGCTCGGCGGCGATGTTTACTCCATGCTCCGCGCCCGGAGCGCCAAGGCGCAGAGCCGCTTCAGCAAAGAGCGCGACGAGGGCAAGGCGCTTTCCGAGCGGCAGAAATGCCTCATCAAACTCGCCGCCGCTGGCGACATCCCGGCAGAGGTGCTCATGTCCCTCCCCTCGCCGGAGGAAATCGCGCGCCGCGCCGAAGAAGCAAAAGCCAAAGCGGCAACAGCACTCGCGGCGCAGAGGAGAAACTAAACACCCAGCACGGCAAAATGACTGCCTGACCACCCCGAACGTCGGGGACGCGACACCGTTCGGAGTTCGGAGTTCAAAAAACCTCACCCCCCACCCGCCGCGCCGCTCCCACGCTTGCGCAAATCTTAAATCTTAAATCCTAAATTTTAAATCCACCATGAAAGCCATCCTACTCGAATCCCCGCAAACCTTTCGCACCCTCGACATCCCCGAGCCCGCCGCGCCTGCTCCCGGCGAGGCGCTCGTGCGCATCCACCGCATCGGCATCTGCGGCACGGATTACGGCGGCTATTTGGGGAAGATGCCCTTTTACAGCTACCCGCGCATCCCCGGCCACGAGCTGGGCGTGGAGGTGCTCGCTGTCGGCGAAGGCGTGAGGAATGTCGCAGTCGGCGACCGCTGCTCGGTGGAGCCGTATTTGAATTGCCAGACGTGCTACTCCTGCCGCCGTGGCCACACAAATTGCTGCGAAAACCACAAGACCCTCGGCGTGATGTGCGACGGCGGGATGTGCGAGCGATTCCTCCTCCCCGCGAGGAAACTCCACATCTCCCGCAAGCTCACTTACGACCAGCTCGCCCTCGTCGAGACCCTCGCCATCGGCTGCCACGCCATAGATCGCGGAGCGCCGAAGCCCGGCGAATACGTCCTCATCATCGGCGCGGGCCCCATCGGCCTCTCGGCGGTGGAATTTGCAAAAGTCGCCGGTGCCAAGACCATTGTGCTCGACATCAACGAAGCCCGCCTCGCCTTTTGTAAAAACACGATGGGCGTGGACCACACCATCCTCGCGCGCGGCGACGGCTCGGAGCTTGCCGCCTTGGACTCGATCACCGGTGGCCAGCTCGCCGACGTGGTCGTGGACGCCACGGGCAGCAACAAGTCCATGAGCCACGCGCTCGCCTACTGCGCCTTCGCCGGGCGGCTCGTCTTCGTGGGCATCACCCAGCAAGAGCTCTCCTTTTTGCACGCCCCCATCATGCACCGCCGCGAACTCACGATCATGGCCAGCCGCAACGCCCTCTCCCGCGACTTCGCCCGCATCATCCAGCTCATCGAGGAGGGGAAAATAAACACCCAACCGTGGATCACCCACCACGCAAAGTTCGACGATATGATCGCCGAGTTCCCCAAGTGGCTAAAGCCGGAGAGCGGGGTCATCAAAGCGGTCGTGGTGATGGATTGATACCATCTCCAATAATTAAAAAGACCGTGGAAACGGTTGGGTTAGTTCTCACACAAAGGCACAAAGACACAAAGGGTTCCGTGGAAACGCTCTCGCTCCCATTGGGTGAGCGGGTCTTTTTTTCCAAAACCTTCTTCTTCGTGCCTTTGTGTCTTTGTGTGAGATTCCATCGCCGTTTCTAGGCTAAAGGCGGGGTTTTTGGAGTCCCGACAGGATAAAATGAGGATTAGCTGGGAAAAAATGCGGTCTCGATGGCGCAATCATCATCTGCTAATGCGTTCGGAATGTTTTATCTTTTGATCGGAATTGTATATCATGTTATCGTAATTGAGTAAGCTGCGCTCGTAATTGAATAAAGTTTTATCGGGATTGCTTACAATTGCATCGGGATTGCGTAGCGTTTTGTCGTAATTGCTTACGCTTGTGTCGGGATTTGTTTTCCTGTCGCTCTTATACCAGCTTTCAGAATTAAAATGACCGTAAAGGGGGACTACGAAGAACGCGAATGACGCAAAGCAGGGATAAGTATCTGTCTTTCACCTCTGCTCTTCGCGTCCTTCGCGTTCTT
>JAYVQK010000081.1:0-9423 GCA_043757005.1 Verrucomicrobiaceae bacterium | reverse complement strand
AGCGTGGAGTAGGCGAGGACACGCTTGATGTCGTCCTGCTGCGTGGCCATGAGCGCCGCGAGGATGCTCGTGATGCCGCCGACCCACGCGATGGTGAGCGCCGCCGCTGGCGAAAGTCCGATGAGGAACGCCACACGCGCCAACATGAAGACGCCCGCCGCAACCATCGTCGCCGCATGGATGAGCGCGGAGACCGGCGTCGGGCCTTCCATCGCGTCGGGGAGCCATGTATTGAGCGGAAATTGCGCGCTTTTTCCAATCGTGCCGCAGAAGACGCAGAGCAGCGCGACGGTGAGGAAAGCGGGATTTTGCGTGAGTAACGCGACGCTTTCTTTCGACTCCAGCCCGGCGAAAGTGACGGTGCCGGCGGTGGCCCATAGCATGAGGATGCCGAGCATGAAACCGAAGTCGCCAATGCGATTCATCAGGAACGCTTTGTTCGCCGCTTTCGCTGCCGAATCGCGTGTGAACCAGTGGCCAATGAGCAGGTAGCTGCTCACGCCGACGAGTTCCCAAAAGATGAACATCATCGCGAAATTATCCGCGAGCACGATGCCGAGCATCGAGAACATGAAGAGCGACAAATGCCCGAAGAACCGCGAGCGCGCTTCGTCGTGCTCCATATACACTGTGCTGTAGAGGTGGACGAGGAAGCCGATGCCCGTCACGACCAGCAGCATGATGCGCGAGAGGTGGTCAATTTGAACCCCAATGGGCACCTGCAAAGCAGCACCGAAATCGAGCCAGTTCACCGCGCTGTGTGTGTGCTCGGGCAGCGCCCACGCGCAAGCCGAGGCGACGATGCCGAAGAAAGCGGACATCGTAGAAAGCGTGGCGCTGAGTGCGTGCTGTTTGCGCGTCGCCGCGAGGATAAGCACCGCTGTGATGAGCGGATTCAGGAGGATGAACCACGGGAATAAGTTGGCGGTATTCATCCGATATTAGTTCTTCATTGAGGTGATGTCCTCGACGTGGATTGTCTGCCGAGCGCGGAAGAGGGCGACGATGATGGCGAGGCCGACGGCGACTTCCGCAGCAGCGACGGTGATGATGAAAAAGACGAGGACTTGCGCGTTGTAGTTCGGCTGGCCGTTCACGAGGTTGAAGCGGCTAAAGGCGACGAGCGAGAGGTTCGCGGCATTCAGCATGAGCTCTAGGCACATGAAGATGGTGATGATGTTCCGGCGGAGCATCACGCCCGCAAAGCCGATGGTGAACAGCATCCCGCTGACAAAAAGATAGTCGTTGAGCGATAGTTGCATGGGTTACTTCAGCTCCCGTTTTGAAATGACGATGACGCCGATGGTGGCGACGAGGATGAGCACGCCGACGACTTGAAAAGGCAACGTGTGCGTGGTGAAGAGCGTCTCGCCGACGCCCTTGAGATCATTGAGCTGCGTGCCGGGAACGAGCGTGAGTTCAGGAAACGGTTGTTTTCCCATCGGGAACGAACCGAGCACGCCGATGAACTGTGCAGCAAATACCAGAGCCACGAGCGCGCCGCCGCCGATCGCGACTTTGTTAAACTTGCGGCGCTGCTCTGCCTTGAGATCGAGCAGCATGATGATGAAGAGGAAAAGCACCATCACCGCGCCCGCATAGACGACGACTTGGACGCTGCCAATGAGGTAAGCGTCGAGCCCAATGTAAAGCGACGCGAGGCAGAGAAAGCTGACAACAAGACTGAGCGCGCTGGCAACCGGGTTGCGGTTGACGACGACGCTCACGGCGAAGCCGAGCATGAGGATTGCGAAGAGCCAGAAGAGAAGTGGGTTCATGTCAGTGCGCGATTACTTCTCTGGGTTCCACTTGTGAACGAGCCCGGCGAAGACGCCGCCCAGCTCGTAGAGTTTCTTTTTGTCGTGGACCATCTCGGCGCGGGTGACGCCGGTGATCGCGTAGTCTTTGCGGAGGTAGATGGCCTGCTCGGGGCAGACTTCCTCGCACATCCCGCAGTAGATGCAGCGGATCATATCAATCTTGAATTCAGCAGGCCGCTTCTCGACTTTTGCGAAGCGGCTATCGGCGGGAATCTCTTCGGGCGTGATCGTGATGGCGCGCGGCGGGCAGATGAATTCGCAGAGCTGGCAGGCGACGCAGCGCTCACGGTCATGCTCGTCTTTTACCAAAGTGGGAGCGCCACGGTAATGCTCGGGCAACTGCGAATCCCAAGTTTCCTCGGGATACTGCATCGTGACCTTGGTCTCGCCTTTGAGCATTTTCTTGAAATGCCCGAAGGTGATTTTGAGGCCGTTGAGGATGCTCGGCAGGTAGGCCTTTTCTTTTAGCGTAAGCTCGGGACGTGGGACGGTGTAGGCCATATCACTTATTGGTAAACGCTAGGATGCCAGCCGTGAGGAGCACGTTGGCGAGGGCGATTTCAAAGAGGTAGAGCCAGCCGAGTTTCATGAGCTGGTCGTAGCGGAAACGTGGGAGCGTCCAGCGCACCCATATAAAGAAGACGAGCACGGCGGCGACTTTCGCGAAGAAGGTGGTGATATTCGCAAAGCCCCAGATCCAATCGGGAAGGCCGAGATTGCCGAACCAGCCGCCGACGCCTGCGCCGTCGGGGAAGATCGGGAGGCTCCAGCCACCGAGGAAAAAGACGACGATGAGCGAGCTGCCGACGATCATCGCGGTGTATTCGCCGAGGAAGAAGAGCGCGAATTTCATCGAGCTGTATTCGGTGTGGTAGCCGGAGACGAGTTCCGACTCGGACTCGGGCATATCGAATGGGAGGCGATTCGTTTCCGCAAAGACGGAGATCGTGAAAATGATGAAGCTGATGAAGAGCGGGATGAGCAGGAGCCAGCGTTCCGCGCTCAGTCCCTCACCCCAGAGCGGCAGGAGCATCCAGCCATTGTCGGCTTGGAATTGCACGAGGCCGCGCAAATTCATGCCGCCATAAACCATGAGCACGGGGATGATGCTGAGGCCCATCGAAAGCTCGTAGGCGATCATCTGCGACGTGCTGCGGATGCCGCCGAGGAAGGGATATTTCGAGTTCGAGGCCCAGCCTGCGAGGACGATGGAATAGACGCCGACGCCCGTGACGGCGAAGATGCAGAGCACGCCCACATTCACATCGGCGATGACCATTTTCTCGCCGAAGAGCGAACTGCCAAACGGGATGAAAGCGAGCGAGACAAGCGGCAGCATCGCCAGACACGGCGCGAGCCAGAAGTAGAATTTGTTGACGTGGCCCGGTGTGAAATCCTCTTTCAGGATGAACTTCATCGCATCGGCGATGGGCTGGCCGAGACCGCCGAGGAAGAGCTGCAAGTCCTTCTTAAAACCGAGGAGCGTCGTCGGGAAGCCCGTGCGGTTTGGGCCCACGCGGTCTTGGATGGCGGCGCTCACGCGACGCTCGGCATAGACGGTGTAGCTGACCATCGGCAACACCACGAGGAAGATGACAAAGATCGCTTTGGCGAGCGACCAAAGGAGCAGTGCCCAAGGAATGAAATCGAGAAAGGCGAGCGTCGTCATTACGCGGTGACTGGAGTTGCGGCGAGGTCCACGCCGAGGTCGCCGATGCGGCTAAGTGTCAGCCCCGCGAGCGCGGGCACTTTAGCAGACATGGCTTTGAAAATGTCTTCGATGCTGTGCAGTCCGTTGCTGCCAGAAACGGCGAGGATGAGATCGCGGAGAATCTCCCAATCGTCGCGCGCACTGCCGGGAGCGGTGGTCGCTTTGTTTAGGCGCTGGAGTCGGCCTTTCAAATTCACCATCGAGCCGCGCTTTTCGCACCACGCGCTGGCGGGCAAAACGATGTGCGCTTTCGCTGTGGTGGCGTTGGGCAGGATGTCGAGGGCGATGAGCGTATCGAGCTTCGCAAGATCATCAGCGGTGAGGCCGGCTTTCGTCGCATCCTCACCGAGGCAGACGAGCGCGGTGATCGAACCGTCGCGGATGCCGCTGGCGATTTCCGCGAGCTTGCCGCTGGCGATGCCGAGCAGTTTTGCGCCGCTGGTGTTTGGGTTGCGGTCTTCGGCGACGAGCATCCCGTCAGCCGTGCCGGTGCGCGGCAGGATGTCGGTGACTTTCGCTTGGAGCGCGGCGGCGAGGCGTTTTGTGAGGAAGAGTTCTTCATTCGTCGAGCGCCCGCTGGCGAGCACGGCGACTTTGCCGATGTTCCGCCGGAGCGCCTCGGCGGCGAGGTTGATCGCCTGCGTCCAAGAGGTCGGCTGCTGCGCGACTTGCGGTGCAGCGAGGCGGCGCTCGTCGGCGACGTATTTGAAATTGAGGCGATGTGAGTCAGGCATCCACGGGCCGTTCACCGCTTCGTTTTCGCGCGGGGTGATGCGGTAGATTTTGTTCTCCCGCGAGCCGATGGTGATGTTGCTGCCCGTGCCGCAATTCACATCAATCGTATCAGTCTCCTTCAAAAACCAGACGCGCATCTTAAACCGGAAATCCGAAGACGTGAGCGCGCCGACCGGGCAGATGTCCACGGTGTTCAGCGAGTAGTTGTTATCGAGGATGCGATCCGGATGCGTGGAGATCGTATTGAAAGTCCCGCGATCCACGATGCCGAGCACATCATCGTTCGCGACTTCTTTCATAAAGCGGATGCAGCGCGTGCAAAGGATGCACCGCTCGCCGTCGAGCGTCACCCGAGGGCCAAGCTCAATGGACTTCGGCTTCTTCACCTTGCGCTCTAGGAAGCGCGACGATGCATTGCCGTGCTCCACGGAAAACTCCTGCAACTTGCACTCGCCCGCCTGATCGCAAATCGGGCAATCGAGTGGGTGATTGATGAGTAGAAACTCCATCACGCCCTGCCTGCACTCGCGCACCATCGGCGAATCCGTGCGGATGCCCATGCCCTCGCTCA
This sequence comes from Verrucomicrobiaceae bacterium, assembly GCA_043757005.1. Classification (GTDB taxonomy): domain Bacteria; phylum Verrucomicrobiota; class Verrucomicrobiia; order Chthoniobacterales; family Chthoniobacteraceae; genus SXWH01. Next base: position 4,586 of record JAYVQK010000081.1, on the reverse strand, counting down.
CATCCTGCGCGCAAGAAATCTGTGGGCGCGGAATCCAGCCAATCTCCGGTTTCCCATCCGCGCCGATGATCGGCTTGCGATCCGGCGTCATTTTCGGCGAGCCCATCTCGATGAGACACATCCGGCAATTCCCCGGTGCGCTCAGTTTCGGGTGGTAGCAATAGTGCGGAATCAGCTTCTGCGCTTGCTTACACGCCTCAATGACGCGCGTGCCTTTTGGAAATTGCAGCCAAACTCCATCTATTTGGACGTTCAGCATCGGGACTTCTGTGGTGGTGGCGGTGGACATTTAAGCAGCAAGAAATTGTTCCGGCGAAACCGCGACGTGCGGGGCGTTGGCGAGGATGCCATTGTCACAGGTGACGAGCTTCAGCCCTCTTTGTTCGGCGAGCGAAATATACTGGCTGTCGTAGCCAGAGCATTTCGTCTGCTCCGCCACCGAGAGCACACGGCGAAAATCAATCGGGTGCGACTGATCGCGCATGAGCGAGCGAGCGTGGAGAATAAACAATACAGCCTCTTCGCGTTTGATTTTACCACGTCGCATTTCGTTGCACACCGCACTCAGGATTTCCGCCTCCCAGAGCGTAGGCGCGATCCATACACGATCTTTTAAAAAGACTGCCTGCGCCTGCTCGGTGAACTGCCCGCGCACGACATAGTGAAAAATCAAATTTGCATCCGCTACGATCATTCGCGTCCCTCCTGAATCGCTGTCTCGACTTCGGCTTCTGTAAAATAAACTTTGCGCGCACCGAGCTTCTCGTGATGCGTCCCGATCTGTCGCAGCAACTCGTCTGGGTTATTGTGGAGAAACTCGATCAACCGCTCATCTTGCACCGCCTGCTCGATGGTGACGCTCACTTCCTGCTCAATGGAACAGCCGTGGACGCGCGCGAAACTTTCGAGTCGTTCGAGTGCCTGATCAGAAATTTCAACCGTGAGCGTGCTCATTTTAAGGATTCGCGTCCCTCCTTGATTGCCGCACCGATTTCCTCAGCAGGCAGGCTGATCCCACGCGCCGCCATGTCGCCGTGAAAAACGTCCATCTCCCGCACCAATTCATCGCGATCCGTCATCAGCGGACGGCTCCTCCACCATTTTGCAGACTCACAACGCTCGGCGATCTCCGCCTCGACCGTCCGCCCATGGATACGGGCATCCGTCGCGACTTGCTCAAAATCCTCATCCGGCAATGTAAGCGTGATCGTTTTCATCCCAGAATTCTCCTACTTCGTCGCCGCCTCCGCCATCACTTCTTGCGAGTTTCCGCGCGGCGCAGCGATGGCGTTCACGGGGTCTTTGGAAAGAAGCTCGCCCGTGTTGTATTCCGGCGGCATCGGCGGTGGGAGCGGCTTCTTGCTCTTGCCTGCAAATTCCTCCGGGAACTTCGCGAGAAAGCTCTGCGTGGGCCACGAACAGGCTTCGCCAAAGGCGCAGATGGTTTTTCCAGCAATATTGTCTGCCACGTTCTTGAGCGTCGCGGGGTCTTGCTCCGTGCCGCCACCGGCCACGATGCGGTCGGTGATTTTCCGCATCCACTGCGCGCCTTCGCGGCATGGCGTGCATTGGCCACAGCTCTCGTGTGCGTAAAATTCGTTCACGTTATTCAGCGCCCACACCATGTCGCGCGAATCGTCCATCACGATCACGCCACCGCTGCCCGCCATCGAGCCGCACGCGGCGATGGTGTCGAAATCCATCGGGATTTCTTCGAGCGAAATCTCACGGTCGCGCACTTTATATTTCTCGCCAGCCCGCAGCACCTTCGCCGAGGAGCCGCCGGGGATGATCGCCTTGAGCTTCCGCCCCGGCTTCAGTCCTCCGCAAATTTCGTTCACTAGCTCGCCCATCGTCACGCTGCCGACTTCCACTTCGTAATAACCCGGTTTTTGCACATCGCCCGAGACGCACAGGATGCGCGTGCCAGTGTTGTTTGGCCTGCCGAGCTTTGCAAATTCCGCGCCCGTCATCCCCACGATGTGCTTCACGTTGCACAGCGTTTCCACGTTATTCACGATGGTAGGGCACATATACAGGCCGAGCACGGCGGGGAAATACGGAGGCTTGATGCGCGGGTAAGGCCGCTTGCCCTCCAGCGACTCGATCAGCCCCGTCTCCTCACCGCAAATGTAAGCCCCCGCGCCGCGATGCACGTAGATCTCGCAATCAAAGCCAGAGCCCACAATATTCTTCCCGAGGAAGCCGCGCGAACGCGCTTCAGCGAGTGCTTTCTCTAAAATCTGCGCGCCCTCCGGGAACTCCCCACGGATGTAGATATACGCCAGCGAAGCCCCCACCGCGAAGCACGACAAAATCATCCCCTCGATGAGCTGATGCGGGTCTTGGTGGATGATGTAGCGATCCTTGAAAGTCCCCGGCTCGCTCTCGTCCGCATTGCAAATCAAGTAAGTCGGCTTCGGCCCACCGCGCTTGATAAAGCCCCACTTCACGCCGCACGGGAAGCCCGCGCCGCCGCGCCCGCGCAGGCCGGATGCCTTCACCTCTGCCGTGATGTCCTCCGGCTTCATCGCCATCCCCTTTTTCAGCTCCGCGTAGCCGCCGTGGCGCACGTAGCACTCGATGTCATTCGTGTAGCCCGCCACGTCCACATTCTTGAAAACGAGACGCTTCTCGCGCGGATGCGGCGCTTTGACTTTCGGCGTCGTCGCGTCGCTCTTCGTCACCGCCAGCAGTTCGGCAGCTTTGTTCAAATCAATCGCCTCTTTGAAGTGGTCATTCACCATCGCGACCGGCGCAGTGCCGCAGCTCGCGAGACACTCCACAAACTCCATCGAAAACTTCCCATCCGCCGAAATCGCAATCGGATTCCCATGCCCCGGATTATGCGGATGCCCGTGATCCGTCGTCATCTTCTGCCCCGCGAGGAAAGCCGCCAGATCAATACCAGCGGCCTTCGCCACGCGCTCGCGCAGCTCATACGCCCCGCCCAGCGCGCACGAGAGCGTGCGGCAAATGCGGACGTGCGTCGCGCCAGCAGGCTTGCGGCGGAACATCGGGTAAAACGTCACCAGTTCCAGCACATTGATCGGCGGCAGCTCCAGCTTCGCAGCGATCCACGCCGTCCCCTCATCGCTCACGTAGCCGAAATGCTCCTGCCACAAATGCAGCAGCGGCAGCGACGCCGAGCGCTTCGACACCGGATAGTGCGAAATCGCCTCGTCAATTTTTGCAAGCAGTGCAGCAGGAATTTCCATAAAATCAGTTTTTCTCAATCGTCGTCGCAGCCTTCTTCATCTTCAGCGGAGCCTTCACATCCTCCGGCCCCACCTGCTCGCCAAACTGCGGCACACGCCGCTGCAATTTGCCATCTATAAAACTCAACTCCACCTGCTGCCCATCCTGCTCGTAAAACCACGTCGTCAGGTTAAAATCTCGCATCACTTCCTTCGTGATCTTCCCCTGCTTCACCGCCTTTGGCTGCCCGAGGATGCTCTCCACCTCCTTCATCGAGAGCCCCTCCGTCACCTCCGCAATCTTGCTCGTCTTCTTGCGCGCCGCATCCTGCTGCCGATTCACCACCTCGATATTCCCCGGCGAGACACGCTGCTCGCAGCCCGTGAAAACGAGCAACAAAACAGAAGTAAAAAAGCAAAAAGCAGCGGCCATACGAAGCACTATCGCACACTAAAACCAACCCTCCCCAGACGGGCAAGGCCAATTTGTGAAATTTTTCACAAGCCCCCCTCTAGAAGCCGCTGATTTCATCGCGCCAAGCACAAAGCCCGTGCGGTGCACGCGCCGGCGTGCTGACCTCGCCCCCCCCTCCGAGGAAGCTCGGATGCTTATTCCCGCATGGTTTCCGTGACCCGGCGCGTGCGCTACCCGCGCTTTCCACGCCACTTAAAAATCCACTTCCGGCGCTTGATTCAGCATCCCCCACGCGAGCTGGCCGTAGCCGCAGAACCCCTCGTCGCTAGACTCCACGAGGAGGACGTTAAACCCGAACGCCGCATTTGGAGGGCCGAAGGCTCGGATGGATACCAGCCTTGGGCAACGCCCAAGGGTGATTCGTGTGAGCGAACAAGGGCCGAAGGTCCGGGCCATTTTGTCCGGGGGATCGCCGCGATGGATCGGGCTTTGACTTCGCTTCCAACTGCGGTTTTTAAGTTTAAAGGGACTTCCAGAAACTCGGGCGAAGCCTTGTAATGCAGTGGCAAGCGACAGCGCGACACCGCCTTCGGAGGGGGCTGTGGGCGGGAAAAACCGCGACTTTCTCGAAAACCACGACGCCACAAGCGCCGCATCCACCCCTCAAGGCGGTGTCGCCGCTCGTTTCCTCCGCTTCGCTCACCCCTTTGGGGCAGCCTTCGGCTGGCTGTTTGCCTACGGCGATCTTCATTCACTTCGTTCGGCTCTCGCTCTGCCCCCGCACTACAAAGCCGCTCTACGCCCATCGCACGCGAGTTTCCGGGAGCCCACTTAAGAGGACTCCCCGGAAACTCGCATTTTGGGACTTGGGAGCGGTGCCTCTGGAGTGCGGGGGCATGACCCCGCTCTGGAGGAGCCTTCGGGTGGGCACACTGTCGGAATGGCGAGCGACTTCCCCACCCGCTCGTTCCTCG
>JAYVQK010000080.1:0-9427 GCA_043757005.1 Verrucomicrobiaceae bacterium | reverse complement strand
TTGGTAGAACTTGCGCTCCGAGAGGCGGATTTCACGGATGCGCTGTAGCTGCTCTTCGAAATACTGATCGGTGAGGACGGAACCACCGGCTTTGATGCGATCATCGTCCATCACGAATCCCCTGATGATGAACTCCCGCAGCGTCGTGGTGGCCCAGATGCGGAACTGCGTGGCCTGATAGCTGTTCACCCGGTAGCCCACCGCGATGATGGCATCCAGGTTGTAAAACTCGACCTCACGGGCGACATCCCGCTGCCCCTCGGATCGAACTATTTCCATTTTGGAAACAGTTGCCTCCCGGCTCAGTTCGCCTGACTCGAAGATGTTTTTCAGGTGTTTGTTGATGGCCGGCACCTTGACTCCGAACAGTTCCGCCAACGCCTTCTGCGTCTGCCACACCGTCTCATCCTTGAAAAAGACATCCACCTTCACCGCCCCATCGGGCGCGGTGTAGAGGAGAAATTGGTCTTGCTCGCTCATGGTTTGCGCTTCTTGGTTTGCGTTGTTGCATATCCTGCAATAGCTCCCTCCCGCGCCTCCTTGGGGATGGCCGGGTTCAGCCGCCGGATGGCCTCGCGCAAGCGCCCCACCAGCACCACCTCGCCAAACGAATCCCGCTCCGCCGCCGGTTCACTAGGCGCGAGCTGCGGCCCGTGCCCGACCGCATAGCCCAACTCCCCGAACCACGTCAGGGCGGCGTCTTCGACGATGGATTCGTTCAAACTCATAATGTCTCCCTCTCCTTCTGGGAGAGGGCCGGGGTGAGGGTGCGAAGCTTGCTCATGGCTTCTCTCCCTCCGTCGGCAATTTCTTGATCATCTTGTCGAAGTCCGACTCGAACAGCCGGTCCTGCACGATGCGGTATTTTTCAAACTCACTTTCCGCGTGGGCCTTTGCCAGTTCCGCCGACACTTTGCCCGCGTCTTGCAGGATTTCCCGATCCCAGAGCTGGAGGAATCCACTCAAGCGGGTTTCCCAGTCTTCCATGGTCATCGGGATTTTTCGCATGGCCTGCATTTCGGCCATGTCGAGGTAGGCGGAAACAATGCGCCGCATTTGACCCAGCTCGGAATCCGAGAGGTAGTTCTTGGCGATGGAAACGTCGTATCGCTGGATTTTCCCTTTGGGCGCGGCTTCCCAACTGGTCAGTCCCATGTTCTCCTGCCTGTGGTTGGCGCGATCCACGATGACTTCCGCCGCCGTTTGGCCATGCACGGCGAAGTGCATTTTGTTTTGGACTGCGGCAAAGAAGCGCTTTGTGGCAGTTGCTGACGGGTCGTAATCCAGCGCAGTGGCGTAGATGTCCGTGATTTTCTGGTAGAACTTGCGCTCGCTGAGGCGGATTTCCCGGATCTTTTCGAGTTGGCGCTCGAAAAACTCATCCGTCAGGGTGCCGCCGTGCTTGAGGCGCTCGGCATCCATAGTCCAGCCCTGGATCGTGTAATCCTTCACGATCTGATTGGCCCACTTGCGGAATTGGACGGCGCGCTCGTTCTCGATCTTGAAGCCCACGGCGATGATCGCTTGGAGGCTGTAGTGCTCCACGGATCGCTCAACCTGGCGGTTGCCTTCGGTTTGAACGATTAAGTATTTCTTAACAGTTGCCCCCGGTTCCAACTCGTTGTCGCTGAAAAGGCGCTTCAGGTGCTGGTTGATGGCGGGGACGGAGACATCGTAAAGGGCGGCCATCATCTTCTGCGTGAGCCACACGTTTTCATCCTCGTAGCGCATTTCAACGCTGGCCTCCGAATCGCCTCCCGCTGCCACAAAGGTCAGGTATTCCGCTGCCGAAGAGCGAACCAAGGAGACGGCGATGTTCTTTTTGGCGCGACCGTCGGTGCTTGGCTTCTTTTTGCTCATGGGTTCAGCCGCCGGAAGGTGTCGGCGTGCTCGAGGCCGAAGTCTGCCTCGATGAAGGTCTGCATGGTTTGTTTTGATTCGGGCATTGGTCATCTTTGCCGCTGGCGCGGACGCTTCACAAGCACGGCCTTCATTCCTCTGCGCGCGCGCCGGAACGCGGGGCGTCCCGGCGCTGCGCAGGGGTGCTGCGGGCCTTACTTCGGCGGCGCGGGCGGTGTTTTGCAGGTCGAGGCGGAGGGCGTCGAAGATGACGGGCTTGGCGGTGGCGGTGCCGCCGTGGACATGGCGAAAATCAAAACCTGGCTCGAACAAATGAGCGGCACCACAGCCACCCAACACGCCGCCGAAGAAGCCCTGCTCAACTGCGCCGCCTGCCACTCCACGAAAGACCGTCATCGCGGCCTCTTCGGCACCGACTGCGCGCAATGCCACACCACCGCGAAGTGGACCATCGCCGAGTTCCGCCACCCGTCCTCCGCCTCGCAGTCCTGCGGCCAATGCCACCAAACAACCTCCTGGAACGACATCAAAGGCGTCGGCTTTTACAAACATCACTGAGGGCGATGATCCAAGTTTCGTGGCTTTGGCGGAGCAGCGCGCCTTACGTTTCGTGCACCCTACTGACAATCCTCGCCGCCTATATGGCGTGGCATGGCTGGAAGACTTTGCCCACGCACTGACTACCTGCTTTCCTCACCGCCATGCTCACTCGCCTTTTCGCCTTCATCGCTGCCGCCGCAACGATCTCCGCCGCACCAGTAGAGATCATCCCTCCCGAGTTGCGCGGGGCGGTGCAGCCGCAGGTGGCTGTCGCGCCGTCGGGCCGCATCCATGTCGTTTTTGGAAAAGACAACGCCGTCTTCCACACCACGTCGCTGGATGGGCGCGCGTTTTCCGCACCTGTGAAAATTGGTGAACTCGATAAACTCGCGCTAAAAATGCGGCGCGGCCCGCGCGTGACTGCCACGGACAAGCTCGTGCTCGTCACTGCCATTTCGCACACGGATGGGAACGTCCATGCGTGGACTTCCGCCGATGCGGGCAAGACGTGGAAGGAAGGTGCGCACCTCAATACCGTGGCGAAATCCGCACGCGAAGGATTGCAGGCGCTCGCGGGCGACGGGCGCGGCCTCGTCGCCGCTGTGTGGCTCGACTTGCGTGGCAAAGGCACCGAGCCGTGGTGCCGCGTCTCGCGCGATGGCGGCGCAACGTGGGCGGATGACGTTTCCATTTACCAATCGCCCGATGGACACATCTGCGAGTGCTGCGTGCCGAGCGTCGCAATCTCGCCAACTGGCGAAATCGCGGCGATGTGGCGCAACTGGCTCGGCGGCTCGCGCGACCTCACCACGGCGACCAGCCGCGACGGACGCATCTTTTCCCCCGCGCAAAAACTCGGCACCAGCACATGGAAACTGAACGCCTGCCCGATGGACGGCGGCAGCATCGCCTTCACACCCGCCGGAAAATGGCTCGCCGTCTGGCGGCGCGAGCTCACCGTGTTCGCCAGCGATGCGACCACGCCGGAAAAGCAACTCGCCGCCAACGCCACCCAACCTCTCATCGCCTACGCAGGCAAAACGCCGCTCCTGCTGTGGGAAGCCAACGGCGCGCTCATGCTCCAGCGCGACACGTCAACACCCACGCGCTTCGCAGAAAACGCCACTGCCGCCAGCATCGTAAGCGGCCCGGAGTCAGCGGTCATTGCGTGGGAAACGTCCGTCAACGGCACTAAAACGATTCTGTTCGACCGTCAGGAGTAATCCAAAAGGCGGGTTCTGACAGCTCGGCCAATTTGTCGAGAAAGGCGATTCCCACACCCGCGTCTCCACTTTCGTGGGCAAAGTGTGACACCCGGTGTGTTACACTCGAAATCGTGAAATCAACGATTTCCAGGACTGGGTTGGGCGGGACTCGAACCCGCAAACAACGCCTTAAAAGGGCGTGGTTTAACAGTGTAGGAAAAAATTACTTGGCGAATACTTGACGAATAGAGTCCTTTTTCGTTTAAGTTCGCAGCCATGCGCAAGACTTCGCTTTCGATCAATAAAACCCGCGTCAATGGCCAGCTCTTTTGGCAAGTCACTGCTCCCAAGCTCGGGGGCGGTAGAGAGCGCAAGACGTTTCGTGAACGTGCTGCCGCGCAGACTTACTTTGATACAGCGAAGATTCAGCAGGCGAACTACGGCACCGCCGCCCTCTCCATCACCGACTCGCTCCGCGTGGATGCCGTGGAGTGTGAGCGTCGTTTGGGGGAATACGGCAAGACCCTGCGCGATGCGGCGGATTTCTACATTGCCCATCTCCGCGCCATTACCAACAGCCGCAAAGTCTCCGAAGTTATCGCGGAACTCCTCACTGCAAAAGAATCCGATGGCGCAAGCACTCGCTACCTTGGCGACCTCCGCGCGCGTCTTGCCCGTTTCTCTGCCACCTTTGGCGGGGAGATGATTGCCGCACTCTCGTCTCGCCAGATTTCGGAATGGCTACGCGCCTTGAACGTCGGCCCCGTCACACGGAATACCTTCCGCCGTCGCCTCGCCGCTCTTTACTCGTTTGCGCGCCGTTCCGGCTACGTCACGGGCAACATCATCACAGACGTAGTGCAAGCCAAGGAGCGCAGTGGGAAAATCGAAATCCTGAGCGTGGAAGACACCGCGCGGCTCATGGAGTCTGCCAGCGAAGAAACCTTGCCCTATTGGGCCATTGGAGCGTTTGCGGGCCTACGCAGCGCAGAACTCGCACGGCTATCGTGGAACGACGTGGATTTCGAGAGCGGCTTGGTAGAAGTCACCGCTGCAAAATCGAAAACTGCCAGCCGTCGCCTTGTTCCCATGTCGGAGAATCTACGCGAATGGCTCGCCCCCTACCGCACACGGCGCGGCCCCGTCTGCCCGATGGGACTGCGCAAGAAACTCGATGCCGACCGCGAACAAGCAGGACTGCGCGAAAATTGGCCATCCAATGCTCTACGCCACGGCTACGGCTCCTACCGCCTCCCCAGTATCACCGACGCCGCCAAGCTCGCCCTAGAAATGGGAAACAGCCCGCAAATGATCTTCAAACACTACCGCGAAATCGTGAAACCCGCCGCCGCCGCGAGCTACTGGAAAATCCGCCCCGACCAAAGCGCAAACCTCATCACCCTCCGCGCATGAGCATCCCACCGCACTCCGCCGTCCCCCACAGTCCCAGCTTGCGTAAAATGCGCCTCTCTGCGAGCGTGTGCGCCATGAAAGCCAACGCAGCCAGCAAGCCCGCACGCAAGCGCGTGGAACTCGGGAAATACATCGTCGCTGATAGCGGCATCTGCCACGGCAAGCCCACGTTCAAAGGCTCCCGCGTGATGGTGTGGCAAGTCTTGCGCTCCATTGAGCGCGGGGAGGATTGGGAGAGCATCTGCGCCGCATGGCGCGGCTCCGTCACTCGCGAAGCCATCGCAGAAGCCATCCACCTTGCCGGGTCACTATTCACGAATAATACCGATGTCCCGCACATCGCCCGCGCCGCCCGAGCGGAAGCCGTCGCGTGCTAGTCCTTGATGAAAACATCAGCGCCATAGAAGGAGCAAAACTCCACCAATGGCGCATCCGCTGCCGCACCGTCGGCGTGGAACTCGCCACCAAAGGGACAGACGACGCCGACCTCATCCCCGTCCTCCTCAGCCTCCCACGCCCCACCTTCTTCACCTACGATCAAGACTTCTGGGATGCTTCCTTACAGCACCCCGACTACTGCCTCGTATGGCTCGACACCGAGGAAGCCAAGCAAGCCCACACCATCCGCGCCTTCCTCCGCCACACCGAGTTTAATACCCACGCCAAACGCCTCGGCAAAATCGTCCGAGCCCACCCCGACGGTCTCACCTACCACGACACCCCCCACGGCAAACCCAAACAAATCGCATGGCTCCGAAGCGTCTAAAAGCCAAAGCAAAAGCCCCCGCCGCTGAGAGCGCAGAAAACACCCCGCGAATAGCCAGCCAAAGTAGCAAAATCAATTCTTGGATACTCCGTGAAAATGACCCTGATTGGCAGGCTGTATTTGCAAAACACCTCCTCGCACTATTGCCACAGGATTCAGAGAGTTTGACTGAAATCGCCCAAACCATTCTGGTCATTCTGGAAAGCCGATACCGCAAAGACCAAAACAGCGAAGACCGGGATTATCTCTGGCGGATTGCACACAGAGCTACGGCGGGGCTACGCACCGGATTTCTTTTATACCCAGAGTCTATCCGCGAGTTGGCCAGTGAGCTGACAGAGTGGCCTATTCTCACAAACCCTAGAGAGCACAAAAATGATGCGAAGCTACTTGCTGATCTTGGCGTAGGCACAAAATCCGCGCGGGATGTTTCAGCAACAGGAAAACCACGAAACTCCACAGCCGCGCAAATCGTTCGCGTCATGCTTACTGGGATGACTCGGCTTTGGGATCAAACTCGAAGTTGCCCAATAGAGGCGTTTGTTCTCACTCACCCAAGGCAAAAAGAATTGCTGGAAAATGTCCGAAACCTTCCACCACTTTTTGAAAAAGAAGCCCCTCCAAAATGGTGGGAAGTGTTCAAGCTCTACTTTGATATTTTCAGCCTCCACGACGGCTTGGATACGCTCGGCTTACCGCCAGTCAAAAAGCGCCAAGTAAAGCACCAAAGCGGCATCAACGTTGAGATTGATGAAACCAAAGCGAAGTTTCCGAGCGAGGTAAGGAGGGATGCTAAAAACAGGCTTAAAAAGGCGTTTTATGCCGAGTTGCGGAAGTCAAGAAACTGACTTGGAGCAACTCCCTCTAGTCTGTTGCTCCAAGTGGTCTTCGTGACGGCAAGGCAGACTTCCCCGAATGGTGGTGCCCTCAACTATGCGCATTAAAGCCAACACAACACTACCACCGAGCAAGCCCGCAGAAATTGCGGCCATGCTCCTCACCAAAAAAGAAGCTGCGCGCGCCTTACGCCTCTGCCAGCGCAGCATCGAAAACGCAGTCAGCAGCAAAGCCCTTGCCGTCATTCGGCTCGGGCATAGATGCGTCCGCTTCCGCCCCGAAGACCTAGCCGCCTACATCGCCAGCCGCCGCCTCCGCGCCGTAGGTGAATAATACAATAGCCCGACTCCTTCGGAGCCGCTGGCAAGAGCGCGGCGGAGGGGAGTTCAGAAAACAGTGTATTGAACGACCACGCGCAACTAAATTGACGCCATCACTAAAATATGATTTTATTTATCCGTTCGCAGATCAATACGTAAAAACTTGCACAGCCTAGTTTTTAATCGGGGCGAAAGCCCTTAACAATTGATCCACTCGTGGCTTTTCTTTGCGCACGTCTCACGACGACCGACAAAGAGCCAAGGGCGAGCGGAACGCCAACTTTCGCCACGTAGCGCGAGAGAAAAAAGAGGGGCCAGCAAAGCACAGCTCCGCGATAGCAACTCGACCCGCAAAGGGACACGAGCGAGGCGTCGGTGATAAACCGAGCGAGGTTCAATTCCTCGCTGATACCGTCATTGCCGCAAGGCAGTGGATGCGAGGACAGATTTGTTACCGGATGACCGGGCAACGCATTTGCTGGCAGCTCTCGCGCCGAGAAATCGGCTGTGTTCCATGTCTCTGAACTCATCGAACGATGATTACTTTACATTCAACTCACAATCCTCTCTTCAAAGGGTGGATTGTGCCCAGCCCCCGAATCTTTCGCCCGATGCTTACCTTACTACCAAACGAGCGCGCCCCATCTCCCGATGCTCACAAGCCACGCGCAGAGCATTGCGCTGACATTGCTTTTTCATACACTATTTCTTGACGACACATTCGTATGCGAACAATTTACTGGGGAAATGAAAACCCACTCGACCACACGGAAAGCGATTCCAGCCTCCCCACAGTTGAAGGCCAAAATGCAGCGGCTTTCACAGCAGCCGCGTGTCTCATTCGCAGACCTGAAAACGCAGACACAAGCCGCACTGCGGACGATGTTCGCCAATCAGAGCAGCAGCAGATAAAGCAGCTACTGGAAAGCGGAGCCCTGCCAGCGTTCGCCACAGCACGCTTTGAGGGGCTGGAATTACTCTCAAACCACACCAGCGAGCATGAGGTGCGCTACGACGGCGCGGATTTAGTGCTCAAAAGAACTTGGCCGGGGATTTACGGACAGATTCCAGTCGTTTTGAACGGAACCCTCGATAGGCGAATGGCCACACCCTCAGAGTATTTAGACCGCCAAGCGCTGCAAAACGAAGTCTTTGACAGCACCATCCGATTCGAGGGAGTCAACATCTCCGACAAACCAGCCATGATTATCGGCGAAGAAATCGGCCAACCCGCCTTTGTCATCTCCCAAAAAACCGTAGGCGCAGAAAACCCAGAATCCCCCATCCCCACCATGCCACAAATCGCAGAGTTTATGGCCTCCCACGGCTTTGAATCAAAGCCCGGCACACACTTCGGATGGTTCAGAAAAGCCGACTCCGTAGCTGTCATGGATGCCAAACCAGACAACTTCATCCTCTCCCCCGAAGGCATCGTCCCCATAGACCTGCAAATGGCCTACGTGGACTTGCCGTAACGTGCTCTTCCTCCCACTCTCGCCGTGGAACTATTTCTTCGGCATTTTGGCGAACAAATCGCTAGAGAGCTTTTCCGCCTCCGCTTTTTGTTCTCCTGTGAGTAACTTTTCGAGAGCGTCTCTCCTCTTCGTAGCCTCGCTATCGCCAGATGCAGCCACCAAATTGAACCAAGCATACGCACGGATATAATCTTTCGGAACACCGCGTCCCTTTTCATACATAAATCCTAGATTGTATTGCGCATCGCTGGAGCCTTGGGCTGCCGCCTTCTCATACCATTCAGCGGCTTTGGTCTCATTTTTCTGAACCCCAAGTCCTTTTGCATACATGAATCCTAGATGGCATTGCGCGGCGCTGTCAGCTTGCGCGGCGGCTTTCTCATACCATTCGACAGCTTTGGCCTCATCTTTTTGAACGCCGAAGCCATCTGCATACATATCTCCGAGATTGCATTGCGCGCTACTCAGACCTTTGGCTGCGGCTTTCTCATACCATTCAATAGCCTTGGCACCATCTTTCGGGACTCCGAGGCCATTTTGATACATCAATCCGAGATTATTTTGTGCTTGGCTGTCACCTTGAGTTGCCGCCTTCGCATACCATTCAACGGCTTTCGTCTCATTTTTAGGAACGCCGAGGCCACTTTCATACATAAAGCCTAATCTGAATTGTGCATCGCTGAGACCTTGGACTGCCGCCTTCTCAAAGCATTCAGCGGCTTTGGTCTCGTCCTTCGGAACCCCGAAGCCATTTTCATACATGCCTCCTAGACTGAATTGCGCTTGGGCGTCTCCCTTAGCTGCGGCCTTTGCATACCACTCAACAGATTTTGCATACCACTCGACAGCTTTGGTCTCATTTTTTTGAACGCCGAGGCCATTCTGATACATGAATCCGAGATTGTTTTGTGCTTTAACGAGACCCTGTGAGGCGGCCTTCTCATACCATTGAACAGCCTTGGCACCATCCTTCTGAACGCCGAGGCCATTTTGATACATCAATCCGAGATT
>JAYVQK010000079.1:0-9494 GCA_043757005.1 Verrucomicrobiaceae bacterium | reverse complement strand
GGCATTGAACCGACCGAAGGGAGAACGCCTGCCGCAGGCAGCCCGAAGGGCGAGCGCAGCGAGGCAATCCTTTTGGAGTTTCACTAAACTACGCCTCTTCAAACTGCGCGGCATCCGCTCAGAATTCTTTCTTCTTCACCTCAAAGAATCCGAATGGCGCTTCAATCATCGCCATCATAACCTTTACAAAGTTCTAATCACTAACTTCCGCTCATACCCTCTCTAAAGACCCTAAGACCCATGGAGAATGTTATCCATCTCAAAGCCAAAGTCGCGCTCCAGCCGATTCTGCACGTTAAACAGCCGTAACCCCGAAAGCACGCCGTATGGGAAAAGCCGAGTAAGAAGCTCCCGCACGTCTTTTTCATATTCCGCTGGCGAATAAGCCATTTTTTACGCGCCCTGTAGCGTTGACGCTGAAAATCGCTTTTGAATTTGAGCAATAATTTGCGCGGATTCTGAATTCTGGAATGATTTCATGCGTATGTAATAATTTCGCTATGGTGCGATGGTGCTTCTTTTTACAGACTTTCCGAGCAGTGGAAAACAAAAGTAATGCAGTTGCCATCGCTCTATATGACTCCTCATTCTTCCAGCCAATCAGAACTCTTTCCCTCGCCCAAACCAGCGCCTCGAAAAACCATCCATCTGGGTGGACGATCCTCGTCGGATGCTTGATGATCTCGTTTCCCGTTCACTGGCCTACCGCACTGGCCCGGAGCTGAAAGCACTGATGGATTTTGCCCGCCGTTTCCCGCATCTGGCTCCCTACAATGCGATGCTGCTGCATATGCAGAACCCCGGCATCGCTTACGCCCTCCGTGCATGTGATTGGGAGCGTAAGTATGCGCGGAAGGTAAAGCCCGGTGTGCGCCCCTATGTCATTCTGTGGACGATGGGGCCGGTGGCGTTTGTCTTCGATCTCAGCGACACCCAGCCCGTGAACCCCAACGACGACCGGGTGCCGGAAAGCGCCAGCGACCCCTTTCACACAAAGGGCCATCTCTCGTATAGCACGCTGAAAAAGCTGATGGATGCGTGCCGTAAAATCGGGATTGATATTGAAGAACGCGATCTCGGGACGACTCTCGCCGGGCGGGTGCAACGGATCAATAAAGGCAGCGTAACCTTTCACATTTTACTGAACGAAAAGCATACGCCCGCGCAGCAGCTCGGGACGCTGGCGCATGAATTGGCGCACGTTTTCTGCGGGTATCTCGGGATGATTGAGCAGGCTTTTTGGAGCGTCCGCGAAGACCTCTCGCTTACTACGAGGGAATTTGAAGCGGAAGCCGCCGCGTATCTCGTCACCGACCGCTACAACCTCGACATCGGATCAGCGGCCTACCTTTCCGGCTACCTCAGCGCGTCTCATCCCTTGCCGAGCTATAGCTTGGACGCTGTGCTGAAAGCGGCGGGGAAAATCGAGGAAATGCTGGCAGGCCGATTCCGCCCAAAGCCGAAGGAAAAACGAGCTGTGTAAAAACGGCGCGCTTGCGTCCATGCACTCATTTCAAGGGGTTCAAAAGTTGTCCACAAATGTCCAGCGATGTCTTTTCAAAACTCCTCTCCTGTGGACGCTATGAGCATGGACAGCTTTTCAAACGGAGCGGCAAGAAAACATCCGCGAATGTCCGTGTGTGTCCAAAAGGTGAAAATTGCGGCGTATTGACGAAGTGACGCCTGCGTTGCATCGCTGAAAGTATGACATCCGTGAAGCAGCAGTGTGGAACCAAATCGCCCAAACGCAGGAGTTGCGGACGGAGGCAGCGGAGGTGGCGTTTCGACTAGACGGGATCAACTGGCGAGGATGGAAGACTATTGGGACAGGATCGAACGGAACGCGGAGACGAGGCCAGCAGTGGCTCGACGCCTCTCGACGTGCCTGCCTCTCTTGGCGGAGAGGGACGCGATCCAAGACTACCTGAGCGAGCACCCGGAACTTAGGAACGCACTGCCGGAGATTCTGGACGTGGAGGAAGCGGTGCTACTGATGAAGCTGGATTGGCGGCTGCCGGAGGAGGAGTGCAAGGAACTCGCGGCGGCATTGTCCTCCCCTCTATCGCTGGAACGCTGGAAGCAAGCAGCGGAGATGGCAGCGCGACCAGTGCTAAAATCGCCGCCAGTGGCGTAGTCAAAGAACTAGACTTGGTGCGTCACATTCGCGCGTAAGGGTTCGTCCATCATTGTCCATGAACGTGTTTTTTGGAGCATTTCAGCGTGAACACCAAGAGCGTGAACAAAGACACGTAAAAACGGGCGCTCATTTGTCCATCAACCTCCACGGATGTCTCAAAATTACGAAACACAGTGCTACGAGTCCAAAATGCGCGCATTGGAACTCAAGAATTCAGCGCGATTTATCGAGGGTCTGTGTGCGCGCGGAACGATTGCACAGACGCCATTATCCCGCTATTTCCCAGTTCGGAATGTCCCGCAACGAAGCCCAGACTCGCACTGAGTTGATAGATGTAGCCCTCGAAAAGAGGGGATGGAAGAGCGTGGACATCCGGCTCGAAGTCACCGCCGCCCCCGTGGACATCATCGAGGGGCGCGGCTACCGCAGGCCGCGCGGGAGGGCGGATTACGTCCTGTGCCGCCCGCTCACGCCGGGCACTGCGGCGCTGCCGCTCGCCATCATCGAGGCAAAACGCGAGGGGCTGCCGCCGGAGCACGGACTCCAGCAAGGCCGGGGTTACTGCATCGGCGCGCTGCACCACGTTCCGTTTGTCTTCGCCAGCAATGGCCACCTCTTCGTGGAATACGACGAGGCCACCTGGCTCACGAGCGACGAGCGCCCGCTGAGTGACTTTCCCACGCCGGAAAAACTTACCGCCCGTTACCTCGCCGCGCGCGGCCTCACTGGCACAGGCGCGGAGCTTGCCTTCCTCACCACGGATTACGCGCAGGGGCGCGACAGCCTCCGCTATTATCAGGATGCTGCGATCCGCTCCGCGCTGGAGCAGATCATCCGCGCGCGGGTGGAAAAGCGGACGCCCAAAGTGCTGCTCTCGCTCGCCACCGGCGCGGGCAAGACGCGCCTCGCCGCCGCGCTGCTGCGCCGTCTTTTCGATGCGGGTTTGCTGGCCAAGGCGCTCTTCGTCTGCGACCGCACGGAGCTGCGCGACAATGGCCTCGGCGACTTCCAGCAAGCCTTTGGCAACGACGCCGCCGAGGTGGATACCGCGCACCCGCAGAAGAACGCGCGCGTCCTCATCGCCACCTACCAGACGCTCGACCACGAGCAGGGCGACGCCGCTTTTTTCCAGCGCCATTACCCACCGGGGTTCTTCGATGTCATCGTCATAGACGAGTGCCACCGCTCCGAGTGGAGCCAGTGGCACTACATCCTCGAAAGCAACGCCAACGCTGTGCAGGTGGGCCTCACCGCCACACCGCGCCAGCTCCGCTTGCCGGAAAATGCCGACGCCGCCACGCTCGCGAAACTCGAAGAAGAGAAGCGCCTGCTCGGCGACAATCACCGCTACTTCGGCGAGCCCGCCTACGAATACCCGTATCACCAAGGCGTCGCCGATGGCTACCTCGCGCCCGCCGAGCTGGAGACTTACGAGGTCTTCCACGATGCCCACACGCAGAGCGAGCGCGTGCGCGGCGTGGCGCGCGGGGATTTGCAAGAGCGCAGGCTCACGGATGCGCTCACTGGCGCGGTGCTCACGCCCGAGGCCGTGCCCGCGCAGAGCCGCGCCAGCGCGCTGGAGCAGTGGATCATCATGCCCCGGCGCGTGGCGCTCATGTGCGAGCACCTCTTCGCCCGCCTCATCGCCACGAGCGGCGGCGACGCTTCGCCGGAGCAAAAGACGATCATCTTCTGCCAGGGCGACGCCCACGCCGATGCCGTCACCAAGGAACTCAACAACCTCTACGCCCACTGGTGCCGCGAGCACGGGCGGCGGCGCGTGGCCACTTTCGCCTTCAAGTGCATGGCCTCCGTGAATGGCCAGCAGCTCATCCCCGACTTCCGCTCCCGCCAGCGTTCGCACTTCATCGCCACCACGAAAGAGCTGCTCTCCACGGGCGTGAACGTCCCGTGCGTCCGCAACATCGTCTTCTTCCGCTTCCTCGAATCCGCCATCCTCTTCCACCAAATGATCGGGCGCGGCACTCGGATAGATGAGGTCAACGGCAAGCTCATGTTCCGCATCTTCGACTACACCGACGCGACCACGCTTTTCGGCACGGACTTCCTCACCCCGCCACCACCGCCCGAGCCCACGGAGCCGCCCGAGCCGCCGCCTACCCCACCACCGCCGCGCCCGAGGGTGCGAGCGCGCGGCGGCAGCTTCGATGTGCGCGACACGGGGAATTTCAACCTCCTCGCCGTGGATGGCCGCCTCCATCGCGTCACCCCGCAGCAATACCGCGAAAAACTCATCGCCGAACTCGTGGCCCTCGCCCCCTCGCTGGCAGACTTCCGCTCCCGGTGGCTGGATCGCGAGCAGCGCCACGACCTCCTCACCCAGCTCACCGCCCAAGGTCTGCAAACGGCCAAGCTCCGCGAGGGCCTGGACTTCGCCGCCTACGACGATTTCGACCTCCTCGCCGCGCTCGCCTACGGCATCGAGCCCCGCACCCGCGCCCAGCGCACCGCCACCCTCGTGGCGGAGGAAAGTGAGCGCCCCGCGTGGCTGCTCCACCTCCCGCCGCCCAGCGCCCGAGTCATCCGCGCAATCGCCCGCCAGTTCGAGCGCGGCGGCACGGATGCTCTGGAGACGCAAGAGCTGTGGCGCACCGGCGAAGTCCAGCAAGCCGGTGGCCTCCGCGCCATGAGCACCGGCGGCGAGCCCGCCGAGCTGCTGCAAAAGACCAAGCAAGCCCTCTTCGTCGCGTGATGCGCGTTTGACCCCCGCGCTCCTCGCCGCTACATTCCACGCAAATGAGCACACTCACCATCGAAGTGCCGGATTCCGTGAAAGCCAAACTCGCCCGCGCATCCGCACGCACGGGCGAACGCGCGGATGCACTCGTGCTGGAGGGCATCGAGCGCGTCCTCTGGCTGCGCGCTCTGGATGAATCCCGCCGCGCACTCGCACCCAGCGCCCGTGAGCTGGGCATCACCACGGACGAAGACGTGTTCCGCCTCATTTCGTGAGGCTGGTCTTCGATACAAACGTCCTCATCGCCGCCATCGTCGCAGACGGCCTTTGTCGCAAGCTCGTGGAGGGGAAAATCTACGGCGGGGAACTCATCACCTCCGCCGTCTTGTGTGAAGAATTGGCGGAAAAAATACGCACCAAATTCCGATGCGACCCAGCCAGCGTCCCCCTCCTCGCTGAATACCAAGAGCAGGCGCGATTCGTCACCCCCGCTCCGCTCTCGCCCGGTGTGTGCCGCGATGCGGATGATGATTGGGTGCTCGCCACTGCGCTCGCGGGCGGCGCGGAGTGCATCGTCACGGGCGACGAAGATTTGCTCACCCTCGGCGAATGGCGCGGCATCCGCATCCTCACCCCGCGCGCCTTCCTCGATAAGCTCGGAGCATGATGAAGACAGCAGCCGTGAAGACGCCGCCCAAGGGCGCAAAGCACATCGTCAATGGCGCGGCAGTATGGACGGAAGTGAGCCTTGGCGAAGTGTGCGAGATTCAGCTCGGCAAGATGCTGTCGCCGAAAAGTAAGACGGGCGCTAATCCGTTGCCGTATTTACGGAACGCGAACGTGCAATGGGATCGCTTCGATCTCGCCGACGTTGCGAGGATGGATTTTGACGAACGCGAAGCCGCGAAGTTCGCTCTTCGACGAGGGGACTTGCTGGTGTGCGAAGGCGGTGAGCCCGGACGCGCGGCAGTTTGGGACGGTGAGATTTCGCCATGCTACTATCAAAAGGCGCTGCATCGGCTACGCCCACGCGCGGAGAAGGCGGATGCTTGGTTTTTGATGTGCCGCCTGCGCCACGGCGCATATCGGCGTGAATTTCTCGACGATAACGCCAAGACTACCATCGCGCATTTGCCCGCGACGCGGCTGGAAAAACTACGGATCGCGCTCCCGCCGCTGGGGGAGCAGCGGCGGATTGCGGGGCGGTTGAGGGAGGTGTTGGCGGAGGTGGCGCGTGCGCGGGCCGCGCTGGAGGCCCAACTCGCCGCCGCCCGCGCCCTCCCCGCCGCCCACCTCCGCGCCATCTTCGAGAGCCAAGCCGCAACCCGCTGGCCTTCTCGAATTTTGTCCGATGTTGCTGATACGGGAAGTGGCAGGACACCTCCCCGTGGAACTACCAAGTTTTTCCAAGGCAAAATTCCTTGGGTTAAAACAGGTGAGCTTCGAGACTGCGATATAGTTGAAACAGAGGAGAGCGTTTCAGAAGACGCCATAGCGCACACAGCTCTTCGATTGCTGCCTCCGGCGACACTGCTTGTGGCGATGTATGGCCAAGGTCAGACACGAGGGCGCACAGGTCTTTTGAAAGTTGCCGCGACAACAAACCAAGCGTGCTTCGCTATCCTGCCGAGTGCTCACTTTGCGCCTCGCTTTTTACAGTATTGGTTTCAATACCGCTATGCTTGGCTCCGCGAGATGACGGAAGGAAGAGGGGGCAATCAGCCGAACCTAAATGGCCTCATGCTGCGAAAACTTGCCGTTCCTGTCCCCCCTTTACCCACCCAACGCACGCTCGCCGCGCAACTGGAGGAGCAATTCGCAGCGACTGCCACGCTGCGCGCCGCGCTGGAAGCCCGCCTCGCCGAAACCGAGCGCCTCCCCGCCGCCCTCCTGCGCGAAGCCTTCGCGGGGAGGCTGTGATTTTTTATGCCTTGGACTCCCATCACCATCCTACGCGGGGACAAGTCCTACAACACGGCGACGGAAACCGTGCGGGTGCAGACGGACGCTGGCCCCGGCTTCCTCAAGGCACTCGGCAACCGGGGCGGGCCGCACTTACTGGCGGCGGAGCTGGTGGGCACACGGTTGGCGCAATGGTTCGGACTACCGACATTCGATCACGCGCTGGTGGAGGTGACGGATGAGGACGAAATCGCGCTCTACAAAAGCGAGCAGGCGAGGCCCGGCCCTGCTTTCATCACCCGCGAGCAATCCGGCCTGACGTGGAGCGGCGACGAAAAGACGCTAGAGGCCGTGGCGAACCCGGCGGACATCGCGCGGCTGGTGCTCTTTGATACGTGGACGCGGAATTGCGACCGCCACCCACCCGACCTCGCTACGCGGAAGCCGAACTACGGGAATGTGTATCTCTCCAATGAAGACCTCGCCGATGGTGAGCTGGAGCTGGTGGCGATGGATCACACGCATTGCTTCCACTGCGGGCGCGACCTCACGGAGAAGCTGTCGCACATTGACCTCGTGCAAGACGAGCGTCTCTACGGCCTATTCCCGCCCTTCCGGCTTTACCTTGACCAGCATCGCGCCGAAGTGGAGGCAGACTTGGCGCGGCTCAGGGGCATCCCGCGCGCGGAGGTGGAGGCTATCGTCGCCAGCATCCCGCCCGAGTGGCAAGTGGAGGACAAAGGAAAGACGGCCCTCGTGGATTTACTCTGCCAGCGAGCGGCTTTCCTTGCGGAACAGTTCATTCGTATGGCATTTCAATAGCTACAACACCCTCCACCAACAACCAACCAACCATGAAAGGCTACTACTCTCTCGTCCAATACTGCCCGGACGTTGCACGCCTCGAAGCGGCGAATGTGGGCGTGGTTTTACTCTGTCCAGAGGTAGGTTTTCTGGATGTGAAATTGATCGCTGGCAACGCGCGGGTGCGGAAATTTTTTGGCGAAGAGGCGGATGATTATCGGCACCTCAACCAAATGAAAACCGCTCTTTCGGAGCGGCTGAAAGTGGATCGCACCGGGCTGCTCTCTCTGGATGCACTGGGACATTTCATCGGCGCGTGGGCGAATAAAGTGACCCTCACGGTGCCAAAGCCGGTGAAAGTATTTTCACCAGCCGACGACCTGCTCGCGCTCTACAAGGAACTCGTGGAAGAGCCCGTGAGGGATTTGAGCGTGCGCGCCGCGATGCCTTTGCGGAAGCGGCTAGATGCGGCTCTAGGGGCTGCGCCGCTGGCGAACCTCGTGAGAAAAAATATCGAGGTGCAAGTGCCCGCATTGAAGCGCCCGATGGAAGCGCCATACGGCTATCAAAATGGGCGCTTCAATTTGATCGTGCCCGGCGAGTTCATGCAGAAGTCCGACGTGCGAATCGAAAACGCGGCGTGCAAGCTGGCTGTGGAAGGGCGCTCGCTCTACGAGCACCGCGACCCAAATCTCGGAGATTTGCAGTTGGTCGTGGTGACGGACTTTTCCCCCGGCCATGAGAAAGCGCGGCTGACGGTGACAGACATTTTCAACGAGTATCATGTGCGCGTTTTCGCAGCGGAAAACCTGTCTGCGCTCCGAAATGAAATCATCGCCCAAGGAAAGCCGCAGCTACTCATTTGAGTATGGGCGGGCGTTTAATATAGCCATTCTCGCTGATCTCTGGCGCGGTGTCTTCGCGGAGCGATAGTGATTCTACCCCCACCCACTGGCTCAAAGAGACGGCCATAAAGGCGGACATTTTTTGAGACATTTTGCCAGCAGATAATACACAAGCTATTGCGTTACTTGCAAGTGTGCGCTTTTAGTAGTGGACACCAATGCGGACATACGAGAAGACACATCCTTGGATTTCCTTTCAGCTCGATCTGAGCCGGGCTCCCACGCGGCTGTGGCTGCACCTCGGGGAATCGGCGTCGAAGTGCGAGCACATCGCGGGTGTCCCCCTGCGCCCGGCGACGGCGGAGCTGCTACACCGGCTCTACCTCGCCAAAGGCGCGGCGGCGACCACGGCCATTGAGGGGAATACGCTCACGGAGGGCGAGGTGTTGCGGCATTTGGAAGGCAAGCTGGAGCTGTCGCCCTCGAAAGAATATCTCGCGCGGGAGGTGGATAATATCGTGGAGGCGTGCCGGAGCATCGCGCAGCGAGTGCAGGATGGGACGGAGGCCGTGGCCGTCGAGCGACTGCGGGGATTTAATCGGCTGGCGCTGGAAAAACTCGCGCTCGGCGAGGGGGTGGTGCCGGGCGAGGTGCGGGCGTTTTCCGTGCTCGTGGGGCAAGTGTATCGCGGGGCTCCGGCGGAGGATTGCACGTATCTGCTGGAGCGGCTGTGTGATTGGCTGAATGGGCCGGACTTTGCCGCGCCCAAAGGACTGGAAACGGTGTATGCCATCGTGAAGGCGACGGTAGCTCATGTGTATTTGGCGTGGATTCACCCGTTCGGCGATGGCAATGGGCGGACGGCGCGGCTGCTGGAATTTCAAGTCTTGCTGGCGGCGGGTGTGCCGACTCCGGCGGCGCATCTTTTAAGCAATCACTACAACCAGACGCGCGCGGAGTATTACCGGCAGCTCGACCAAGCGAGCAAATCGGGCGGCGATCTGCTGCCCTTCATCGGGTATGCGGTGGGCGGCTTTGTGGAGGGCTTGCGCGAGCAACTCCGACTCATCCGCGAGCAGCAATGGGATGTGGCGTGGCAGAACTATGT
>JAYVQK010000078.1:0-9509 GCA_043757005.1 Verrucomicrobiaceae bacterium | reverse complement strand
TCAGAGCCTTCCTTTCACTGCTCGGAGCCTTCCTTTCACTGCTCAGAGCCTTCCTTTCACTGCTCAGAGCCTTCCTTTCACTGCTCAGAGCCTTCCTTTCACTGCTCAGAGCCTTCCTTTCGCCGCTCAGAGCCTTCCTTTCGCCGCTCAGAGCCTTCCTTTCGCCGCTCGGGCATCATTTCTAGTCAAACCCACACACTAACCACCAATCCACAATGACCGCCGCCGACAAAGCCTTTCACGCCATGGTGCACAGCACCGTCCGCACCCGCTCCCAACACGCCGCCGTCACCGCCACACCGCCCGCCCTCGTCCGCGCGTTCGATGCCCTCGTCGCCGCCGAGGCCCGCATCAATGCCGGACGCCGCCGCCAAGGCGGCAGCGGACTCGAAGCCATCACCGAAGAAAAAGACACCCTCAAACGCGCCCTCATCACCGCCGTCCACCCCCTCGCCGGCATCCTCCAAGCCTACGCCGCCGAGCAAAACGACACCGAACTCCTCCGCGCCACCGACCGCTCCTACTACGACCTCTACGAACTCCCCGACCGCGACAGCGCCAACCGCTGCGGCGACCTCCTCGCCCAACTCACCCCCGCCCGCCGCCCCCACCTAGAGAGCGACTACGGCCTCACCCCCGCCGCCGAGGCCACCGCCCAAGAACTCCTCACCGAATTTGCCAACCGCATCGGAGCCCGCCGCGAAGAAATCGGAGCCCTCAAAAGCGCAGCCCAAGAAATTGCCACCGCCATCGCCGATGCCCGCCAAATCCTCAAAAACCGCCTCGACCCCCTCATCCGCCAATACAACGTCCCCCCCACCGACCCCAGCACCCAAGCCCAAAAAGCCTTCCACGAAGCCTACCATTCCGCCCGCATCATCGTAGATGCCCCCAGCAAAAAGAAAAAGCCCACCCCACCACAATAATCTATGGAAAACCCAACCGAAATCTACAAGCTAGTAATAGGCATCACTCTGTCTGTAGCATTCATTTTTACCGTCTTTATTACCCTCGCCTCGCTCGTTGGCTGGGTTAAATTTCGTTATCCTAGTCAGCAAAAAGTTCTTTTTACTACTCTAGTCGTGGAACTCGTCACTGGAGGAATAGGAGCATATAAACAAATGATCGGTATCAATCCCAGCGAAACACAAAAGAAAATTGAGAAACCTCTCGTGGAAAAAGCTGAAAAGCTAGTTCTTGAATCCAAGAAAACAGAACAAGAACTTTACGCTATTAAGGAAGAGAGCAGTAAGCAAATTAGCGCATTGAGTGAACTGAATAACCAACGCGAAAAACAATTTGCCGATATTACCAGTGAACGAACTTCATATATGCAAAAAACGGAAGCTCTCATTGCTGAAAATAAAGTCTTTAGAGAGGCAATAGAACAAACAGGAAATATGGATGATCATCGTCGCGAAGTATCATCTCTAAAAGACAAAACTACACAAATGATTGGGGTAATCGAGGAGCAACAAACTCATATCAGCGAATTGCAAAAATTGAATGATCGTCTCCTCAAGAAAAACGAAACTATACCGCAAAAAATAAAAGATACCGCACGCCCACGCTTTTAAAAAAAGACCAACCATGAAAAAACCACACCACATCCTAGCCGCCGCCATCCTCCTCCTCACCGCCAGCCCTCAGCCCACCCACGCCTTTGATAAACTCGGTCACAAAACCATCGCCGCCATCGCCTGGGAGCGACTCACCCCCGCCGCCCGCACCAAAACCACCGCCATCTTCGCCGCCGATCTCCGCCACCGCACCTTCATCGCCGCCGCCGTCTGGCCCGACGAAATCAAACCCCCCTTCAACATTAACAATACCAACCCACCCGGCAAAGCCCCCATCAACAGACCCTGGCACTACGTGGACATCCCCTACACCGCCACCACCGCCCAAATCACCGCCACCATCGAAAAACCCGGCACCCTCGTGGACCCCGCCCACGCTAATTCCGCCAACGTCGTCACCGCCATCCGCTACTACACCGCCACCCTCAAAAGCGGCCAAGGCACCCCCACCCAGCAAGCCGACGCCCTCAGTTGGCTCCTCCACCTAGTAGGCGACATCCACCAGCCCCTCCACACCGTCCAAGTAGAAGCCCCCCTGCCGAACTACACCCCACCCGCAGAAGGCGACGGCGGCGGCAACGGCTTCCAACTCGACACCCCCAGCAGCAACCTCCACCACTTCTGGGACCACATCCTCGACCTCACCCACGACCACGCCACCACCGACGCCAACGCCCGCACCGTCGCCAGCGCCCTCGCCCTCCAGCCCAAACCCACCTGGTGGGCCCTCACCAAAACCGACCCCGCCACCTGGGCCCGCGAAAGCTACGCCCACCGCCAATTCGCCTACAGCCTCCCCGCCCAACACCCCAACACCCCAACCGCCCTCCACCCCCTCACCGAATCCTACAAAACCCAAGCCCGCCAAACCGGAGAAACCCAAATCATCCTAGCCGCCCACCGCCTCGCCAAGTTGCTCAATAGCATCTACTAAAATGGATGTAAATCCAAAAACCTCGCCTGCCTTATTCAAAGGAAAAAGAATTGATGCACGGGTATTAAAAAGCGCACTTCTCTCTGGCGAGATAAAATATCTCAATAATAAAACTATTTTCGGAGTTTTAGACCTAGACAGAATACACCTCCAGCACGCAATTCAGTTTAAAAACTGTAGATTTGAGGAGCCGTTTTCAGCACGCGATGCACGCTTCGACGGTGCCCTCGACTTTACCGATTCGGTTTTGCACAAAGGTATATGTCTTCGTGGTGCATCTATCAAAGGTCGCCTCGTTTTCAGAAATGCTACAATCTATGGAACAGATATAGACCGCAAAATTTCGGACTGCGCTGATTCGGGTAGAAAAATTCCACTTTGGAGTGGATTAGCGGGCCTTTACGAGGTTCCTCCCATCGGCTGCGGCGTAGATCTACAAGGTCTTCGAACATCACAGAGCATTGATGCCGAAAGACTCACAGCTACGGCTGTCATCAATTTGGCAGGAGCAAAAATTCACGGAACTCTCTGGATGCGTGGAGTAAGATCGGGAAGCCGAAAGGCTGCCGGCGGGCTAAATCTTCGCGGTGCTCATGTGTATGGGCGGGTTATTCTTTCTCCTACCTATAAAAGAAGCAATCCAGATGATCCTCCACGTCGGAGTGTCTTACACGGGCATCTTGTGATGGCAGGGACTCAAATTGACGGGGCAGTTGATTTAAAAGGAATTATAATAAAAGGCCGTCTTCATGCGCCATATTGCATCGTCAGAGATAGACTAGAGCTTGACGCTTGGGTTTCACAACAATCTGGACTCAAAGCCAAGTATTTCAGAACATACATCAGAGGCGCTGCCGGTCAAGCGGTCCGTCTTCACGACGCTCACATTGGTCGGAGTATATGGCTGTCCGGTGCGATTATTGGAAGCCAAATCAACCTTAAAAATTGCCACGTTGGTGGTGATATAATGGCGCGCGATAAGCCGAATTCGCATAACTCCCAGCTTCGTGTAGAAATTGGTTACGGAGATGGAGAAAGTATCCGCGCCCTTGGTTTACATGTAGATGGCAGTATAGAACTTGACCACGCAATTTGTCATGGCGCTGTAAATTATGAAAATGCCCGCATAGGCGGCGAACTCTTCGCTCGCAGCATTGCGATTTTAAATCCTAATAAGAAAAAAACGGCAATGATCAATGGCTTAGGCTCCAAAATTCTCGACTGCGACGCAATCCCGGATCCAAATCACCAAAAATAAATCGTTCAACGAAACAAGAGGAACAACAGGAAGAATCTGAAGCCATCCGCCCTCAGAATGAAATGTTGCGCCTGCTTTCAAGTAAAGTTGCGCTATCAATCAACTTCGATGGCGCTTATATTCAAGGGAATTGTGAATTGAGTCACAGCGAAGCTGGGGGAAGTCTTCATTTTGGACCCGCCAAGAATATTTCTCAAAAGGCTGTGCGGGCCTATGTAGGTGGCCACTTAATCATGCGTGGCATGAAATGCGGAGGGTTCGCATCGTTCCACGGATTAGCGCTTGAAAATGAGTTGCGCGCACCAGGCTTACGCATAGGATCTAATATAAACTTATACGGTGCTGTCATTGGTAATTGTATCGACTTCACCGAAGCACGTATTGGTGGCGGTGTATGGGTCGGAAAAGAACGTGATGTTGCGAATAGCAGTAAACGCCGTTTTGCAACATTAATAGGCTCAACTCTGATGCTTCGAAGAGCAGAAATCCAGGGAGATATACTGTTTGTGCTCGCGGCGATTCACCATCAAGAATCCGCGCTTTTAGCTCTTAATATTTGCAAAGCTGCACGCCTAGACCAAACGTATGACCCATCTGAGCTAAAGTATCCGTGGGTTGATCTGAACCCGGTGCAAGTTCGCTCAATTCCTCATCAAGAGGCTGTTGACTTACGCTATACAAAAGTATCAGGCGAAATCAGGTGCGGTTTAGTAAATTGGCAAGAAACTCCGACATTACAAGATCCACCAACAACAGCAGAACTCCCGCAAGATCTCCCGGAACCCCCACTGCCTAGCGCAGAAATTCATCTACATAATCGCAGACATATTCTTTTCGACGGATCCATTGAAGGTCATGGACTTGAGGTCCGTGCGAATTTTCGCTTGGTATATTCTTATGTTTTAGGAGAGCTTGATTGCGATCACTCAGTATTCCAAGATGAGTTATGCCTTATTGGAACATGGGTAGCAAGTCACATTGAGCTTAGACATGCAAGTGTTTCTGGACCACTTTTTTCTAAACATACTTTAACGCGCGATAAAACAAAAAATGCAAAAGTAGAGCAAGAGAATAGCAATAGCACAATAGATAGCGAAGAGCATTATTTCCCACAAGCTAAAGGAAAACTACATCTTGAATACTCCAAGCTGGACACTCTCTATCTTCATCTTGCTTGGCGGGCACCAAATGGCGAAGCCGCCCCTTGCCCACCGTCTTCCATATATCTAACTGGAGCAAAAATTGGTGATTTCATTGTCAGCGGCACTATACCAGTCAAGGATCCTCCTCATTTTGAATTAAGCGGCTGCTCCTTCAGTAACTTGAATGTCGAGAATCTTCGTAGCCATTGGGGCGCGGAGAGTGTAAGTGACATTCTTATAAAGATGATCGAACGTATCGCGACTATTTTTCTATGTCGCCCAGCTCCTAATGCCTATCTGTTTTTTCTGAATCAAATTGAGACACAGGAAGATTCTGGCCCATCAAGCTGGAATGTTGATCATCCAAGCTGGTGGGCAAAAAAACACGAATTCGATGTTAGTAGCTATCTTTATCTTGAATCTTGGCTCCGCTCAGAGGGGAGAGAGGATGATGCGGACAATATTTATTTAGCTATGCGCTGGAAGGAGATATTCGATGGCCGTCCAAAAGGTAACGTTGCGAAACGCTTTCGCAGTCTTGTGAAACGTTTTTGCGGTCAATCCCTTGCTTGGTTCGGTAGAATTTATTTGTTTTTTCTGTTTACTATATACATTATATTATTTTTAATATCAAAGTTATTGTCTATACCAAAATGGCTGCATAAGAAATTTAGCATAGATAGGACTCCCGAAAAATCGAATGCGAGAGATGAAATGGATAGAGAGGACGCAGGGGACTTCGTGTCACCTGAGGGCACTTGCGTCCCCTTTGTCCCTTCCGCGCGAGTTTTCTGGAGCCCCCTAAATGTTGTGCATTATTGGATAATACAAACAATGTCTGATGTGGGAAAATTAACTGGAAGTAAATACAAATCCGACCATAGGTCAAATGATGCCAAAGACTTACGTGAAAAATACAAGAAAAGCAGCTTGGATACTGCTGCTTCATCTCCCCCGCGCAAAGATACTCGGAGTGTGCCTATAACTGAATATACGCCAAATCCATCACCACTTACATACTTTTGGAAATTATTTCTAATGGTGTCTGTGGGCTATGGAGTTAGATCTAGGAAATTATTGGTTCTTACAGTATTTCTATTCGTGTTTTCCTGGCTATGTGTATATTCTGTTCCTAATAGCATCGAGCATCCACCCACCTATGTTATGGATCGTAGAAATAATGGAAAAGTTAAAGACTCGGATGCTCTAGCTACTGCCACTGAATACGATGACTGGACAACGAAATCACGCTTTCAATGGCAGACGGATGGTGGGAATCCGCCTACAAAAGGAGACGAAGCATGGGGACCTCAAGATTCATTCTGGATATCATTAAATGTTCACATACCGTTAGTCCATTTTTTTGCCAGAGATGACTGGGAGCCAGCTTCTAGGCGCGGCCCCATTAATTTATACTATTTCGGCAAGCATCCTTTTTGCTTCGATTACGACACTTGGGCTAGTATAATGCAAATAATTTCATATATTTCTATCCCGCTTTTGCTTACTTCAGCCACGGGTTATTTAAAGAGAAAATAGCCGCCTCTTGTTTAAATCCCAAACTCCATCTGCTCTACAAAAGGTGGGGCGAAGACTCCTATGATGACCCAGGGGTTTGGGGGGAAGCCGTGGTATTGTTGGGTGGCGCCTAGGAAGAAGTGGAGGTCGCGCTGGGTGAGTTCTTGAAGGTATTTAGCCCGAGCGCCGCGATTGAATGGAGGCGTTCGGGATTTAAAACAGCGGATTCTTAGCGCAAAAGTGCCGCACACCAGCATCAAAACCCCTCTCTCAAAGTGGCGGTAATATCCCGCTGCCTCCTTCCCGTAAATCCTGCTAATCCTGAAAATCCTGTCAAAAAATGAGAGACATGATTTTCAGGATTAGGATGATGAACAGGATTTTGGAACGGGCGGATACCAACTTGCAAAATGAAACTCAGACGCTGTCTTTGAAGCGTAAGGTGGTCATCTTTGGGAAATCAGAGGTGGGAGATGAGGAGTTTGCGTTTGCTGCGCTGGTGGAGGGCGTCGGCGACGCAGTAGCGGTGGCATTGGCAGGGAAGGGCTTCGTAGCAGGTGAGTGCGACGCGTTGGTGGTCTTTTTCCACCCATGTGCGGATGCGTTCTAGGGCCACGGTCTGTGTGGGGAGGCTATCTCGCTGGTAGGTGGCAAAAAGGGCGTCGTAGTCGGCTTGGGTATGGAGTTCGCGGCGTTCTTCGGATGCGATGCCTAGCTCGGGGAGGTGTTCGTAGCGGATGCCGATGTTTTCGCAGGCGTGGCTGAGTGTTTTTTTGGAGAAGCCGTATTTGCGGCTGAGGGGGTTGCGGCGGACGTCGCAGAGGAGGGTGACGGAATCTCGGAGTAATTGATTGAGGTAGGTCTCTAGGCTTTTGCCTTCGTAGCCGATGGTGACTACGCCGGGGGAGCTGGGGCTTGGGCGGGCAGCTTCGACTTTGGCGCGATCTTCGGGGGCGGGCAGGACGCGATCGAGGATGCGGCTGCGGGTGGCGTAGTAGGGGTGGTCGCGATAGGTCTTGGCGATGAGGGTGTCGCCGCGCAGTGCGGTGTAGCTTTTTGCAAAGCGGGCGGCTCTTTCCCGGAGGGCTCGCGAGGGGCGGACGGCGGCGAGGCCAGTATCGGTGAGGTGCCAGCGGTGTTCGTCGTCTTGGAGGAGGCCGCGTTCGATGAGGCGGTGCTTGTCGGCGTGGGAGGTGAAGGAGAACGCACCGAATTGGTAGGGGACGAAGTCGTAGCTGGGCTCGGTCTCCCATTCGCGGGTGTAGAGGAGGAGGAGCTTTTGAAAGTCTGTGTGCTGCACGGGGCCGGGGCAGGCGTCGGTGAGTGCGAGGAGTAGGCGTTGGCGTTCGAGAAGCATGGTCGGTGGTAGGAAGCATGGAGGGGGGCGTGGCTCAATGGCGGAGTTTGGATTTTTTTAGAAATAACTTATCGCCAAGTGGGAGGGGGTTCTCCACAAGGCAGGTCGTTCGTTTAACTATTCTTACTCCTTTTATCTTATGAATCGCGATCACCAAAACTTTCACTCTATGGTCCGGGCTGTTTTGCAGACTCGGGTGGCTCATCCAGAGGCGACGAGTGCGCCGGTGGCGTTGGTGCGGATGTTGGATTCCGTGGCGGGGCTGGAGGCGTTGTTGAATTCCCAACGGCGGGCGCAGGGGATAGGGCTGGAGCCGATTGCGGCGGCGAAAGATACGCTGAAGGAGCTAATGGCTCGGGCAGTGTGTGTGGTGCTGGGGGCGGTGGAGGCTTTTGCAAGTGTGACGGGGAGGACGAAGCTGGTGATGCAGGCGCACGCGGTGCCCTCGGATATGATGGGGCTGGGTGATATGGAGGCGGCGAATCACGCGGTGAATTTATTGAGCTTGGTGACGACGGATATTTTGCCGGTGCTGAAGGCGGAGTATGGGCTGACGGATGCGGTGCTGAATGAGGCGCAGGGGGTGACGGATGAGTTTGCGCACGCGGTGGGTTTGCCTCGCGCGGGGATCGTGGAGCGGGAGTCGCACGAGGGGGTGATCGAGTGGGTCGTCGGGGAATTGCGCCGGGTGCTCACGACGCAACTGGATGTTTTGGCGCGGCAGTTTGATCTCCAGCCGAAGGATTCGGGCTCGCTGACGAAGAAGGCGTGGTTTGATGCTTATACGAGTGGGCGGGTGATCGTGGATCTCGCGCCGGGGAGCGGTGGTGGAGGGGATGTGCCGCCAGTGCCCCCCGTAGTGCCGACGACGTAGGCGATGTGTCGCCGTGACGGTCGCGGGGTGGATGATTGATTGGCGGCTGGTCACCTTTTTCCCGCTCGCCAATGGGGTGGCGGGGGACTACTCAGGGCGCACCTTTTTTATGAAAACAGCTTATCTCCTGAACGTCTTTGCCGCGCTCTCTCTCGTCGGTTGCAGCGGCGATCACTTCTCTTCCAAAGTCCACAGCGTTGCCGTGAATTCTACGCCGCGTCACTCCTATGTGCTGCTTTCGCCCACGGGTGCGGACGCTTTTTCTGCGATGGCTAAAAAGGAGGGCGGCTGGCTGGAGGACAGCCTACGTGCAGCGATCAATCATGAGCTTCGG
Source organism: Verrucomicrobiaceae bacterium (assembly GCA_043757005.1). GTDB lineage: Bacteria > Verrucomicrobiota > Verrucomicrobiia > Chthoniobacterales > Chthoniobacteraceae > SXWH01. The sequence goes on along the minus strand of JAYVQK010000078.1, from coordinate 512 downwards.
CAGTCCCGCCGCTTTGAGCCTGCGCGTAGTGGGCAGCCGGATGGCGAGGTCGTCTTTGATAGCCTGCGCCACGGTCTCGTGGAGGTGAGTGCAAACAATTACCTCGTGACGCTGACGGTGGAATTTACGCTCACGAATGGCCACACCGACGCGCGCGCTTGGAGCGATAAAAGGCGCGAAATCGAGAACGGAAAAACGCGCGCATGGATGAACGGCAACACGCGCAACGCAAGCCGTGAGTGGGCAAACGCCGGGCAAGCCGTAGGCCACCGCGAGTTCACCGCAAACGCCGGGCAGCCGCGCACGCTGGCAGAATTTGAAGGCCCGCGCGTGTATGAGGAAAGCCTGAACGCCGCGATAGATAAAGTCGCGCTGGAGCTGGTGCACGATCTGTAAAAGTAGTCAGCGACTTCAGGGGACTCCCGAAAACTCGTGGTGACGCATCTGGAGTGCGGGGGCAAGACCCCGCTCTGGCGGGCGAGGAACGAGCGGGTGGGCCAGTCGCTCGCCAT
>JAYVQK010000077.1:0-2452 GCA_043757005.1 Verrucomicrobiaceae bacterium | reverse complement strand
AGCGCTGCGCGTGATCGACAGTTCGGTCATGCCCTCAATCGCGCCAGCGCCCGTGGTGCAAAAAGCGCGCACGCTGTGGCCGCTGTGGCGGCTCGCGTTTGCGGGTGCGTGCTGCTTGCTGGCGGTGTTCGCTTTCCTGCCGGGCAAGACGAGCACGCCGCGCTATCTTGCACAGGTGCTGAGTGTGACGGCGGGTGACCCCGGCATCACGGCAGAGGCGCTGACGATGGAAGGTGTCTCGGTGGTATGGGTGGATGGGCTCGATTTCCTGCCTTCAAATTACACGTTGGAGTAACCATGTTGCGCCTCTTCGCCGCCCTGCTCGCCTTTGCCACACTCGTCCATGCGGACGATAAAGTGTGGAGCGCCGTGATCCTCGCGACGAATTCCAAGCGCGGTGAGACGCCGAAAGAAGTGCCCGCCGAACTCGCGCCCTACGTCGCCAAGCTCAGCAAAATCTTCGGCTGTGATCAATTCGAGATGCTCGGCTCGGCGACGAAGTCCATAGATGGCCAAAACGAGCGCTGGCTCGTGCCAAGTCAGAACTTTTGGGTGGGCGCATACGCTCTGCGCGATGGCGATGGCTATCGGCTCAAGCTGGAGATGTTTCATGATAGGCGGCGCATCGTGGAGACCGAGGCCAAGCTCGGCTCGCGCAGCCCGCTCTTCATCCGGGGCCCGATGCACGAGCGCGGGCAGCTCATCGTGGTCTTCGAGATTCGCCCGTAGTGGGGGTGGCATCTTTTTCCTAGCGCCAGCCCTCGCAGCGCGTAGAAGTGCGACATGAAAGCAGACCGCATGTGGGCCTATTGCCCGAGCTGCAAACACACTCAACGCTTTCAGCGTGTCGAGATGAGCCACGTCGCCCACGCGGTGCTGACGGTGCTGACGATGGGTCTATGGGCAGTGAGCTGGATCGCGCTGATGATCGGTCATCGGCTGAAACCGTGGCGCTGCAAGCAATGCGAGGGGAACAACCACGGCCCGCCGAGAGTGCGGCGGGAGCCGAGCGAGTCGGAGAGCAATAAAGCGCCGACTACGGGATAGGGCTGGAATTTTTCCCACGCTGTGCCGATGCTCTGCGCGATGAAAATTGCACCGCTCGTTTTATTATGCGCCGCCGCGGCGGCCCACGCCACCACTGCTTATGATGCCCTCGGCACGGTGGGTAAACAGCGCGGCGAGAAGACGCTCGACCGCGTGGTGGAAGTGCGCGGCATGAATGGCTCGCCGAGCCCGCGCACGTGGAAGATCACCGTGGAAGACGGCGCTTCGCGGAGCGGCGTGCGGGAATTTGACGTGGAAGGGACGAAGCTCGTGAGCGAACGCGCACCCGCCAGCGGAGCGACTGGCACGGCGCTGAATGTGAACCGCCTAAACCTCGATAGCGACGGGGTGAATACCATCGCGGTGCGTGAGGCGAAGAAGGCCGGCTACCGCTTCGATCACCTCGACTACTTCCTCCGCGCAGGCTCAAAGGGCGGGACTCCCGTGTGGGAAGTGCGGCTTGTGGATGGGCAAAGTGGCGACGTCGCCACGCTGAATCTCTCCGCCGATACTGGCACCATTCTTAGCTCGGAAGGGCTCACTCCGAGCCGCACCAATACTGCGCCGCCGCCACAGCGCCCCGGTTCCCGCGTCGTCGAGGAGCGCCCGCCGGAGCCGCGCTATCCCGCGCCGCGTGCCGAGCGCGGTGAGCGTCGCGCGCCAAATGAAACGCTGCAAAAAGCGGGGGATAAGGTGAATAATTTCGTCATTCGCAGTGGCTACCATTTAGAGCATCGCTTTCGGCAGCTCGGAGATCGGCTCCACAATCTCTTCACCGGTGATTATCGCAATTCCGCTGGCGAAGAGCCCTCGCACGACGACTACAGCGACCCGCGCCTCGTGCGCCCGCAAGGCTACGAGCAGCCCGAGCGCGAGCCGCGCCCGCAGCCCCGCACTTACCGCGATGCCAACGGCACGGAATACACCACCCGCCCGCGCGACTAATAGGGACTCCCGAAAACTCTGGAGATTGCCGGGAAAGTAGCACGGGCAGGATTTCTGAGCGGAAGTTTTCTTTAACGATTCAGCGTAGCCGCCGTCTCTGCGGCGTTTGCAGAGGCATCGCCATCGTTCGGCTCCGCCGCTGCTTCCGCCTCGTGCTTGCGCTCGGCTTCAAAGGCCTGATTGCTCTCTGCGATCAGCGCCGCTTCATACCCGCTGGCGCGGGTGCTGCGGTTGCCATGCGAGCCTTCGTCCGCACAGCCTGCGAGTAAAAGAAGTGAGACCAATGCGGAGCCGATGAGTTTTTTCATACGTGCCACGGGTAAGCTGGATGCTCGCCGAAATCAAGGCGCGCCCGCTCGTGTTAGTTCGCCCAAAGCGCCGCGAGATCGGGGTCTTGTTTGGCATTTCTGCGGATGCCTTCATTCATCCTGATCGCTGTTTGCACGCATTGCCGAGCGAG
>JAYVQK010000076.1:0-9556 GCA_043757005.1 Verrucomicrobiaceae bacterium | reverse complement strand
CTACGAGCGGCTCATCCTCGACGCGATGAGCGGCGACGCCACGCTCTTTGCGCGGTGCGACGAGGTGGAGGAAGCGTGGAGCTTTGTGGACATCATCGAGCAGACTTGGCACGGCGCGACGCCACCGCCGCTTTGCGAATACCCCTCTGGGAGCTGGGGCCCGAAAGAAGCCGACGCACTTATCGAAAGCGATGGTCGCACTTGGCGCAGAATGTAACCCGCCATGCCTCTCGATCCAACTACGCTGGGAACTCCCGTCGCCGTCGCTGCCATCGGCAAGGAGCTGAAAAAACTTTGGCAGGCCGACCAGACTCGCACGCGCGCTTCGCGTATCAATTTCGCCATCCTCTGCCAAGGCGAAGGCGCCATGCAGACGAACACCGAACTGCTCGCCACCTTCTCCCAAGGCCACGCCTTTCGCGCACTGCTCATCGGCGCGCAGCCCGCGCCCGGCGACACCACCGTGCAAGCGTGGGTGGATGCGCACTGCTACCTCCCGAAGGCTGGCGCAAAGCACATCTGCTGCGAGCAAGTCTCGCTTTTCATCCGGGGAAATGTGCGGCCTTTGCTACCGAATCTCCTCTTTTCCCAACTCGACTCCGACCTCCCGCTCACCGTCTGGTGGCGCTGCGAATCGTCCGAGCTGATGGATCACGAAATCTGGCGCTGGGTGGATCGTCTCGTCTTCGACAGCCGCGAATGGAGCGAGCCTCGCCACCAGCTCGCCGCCCTCCGCACCTCACTGGGCAATAGCCGCGCCGTGCTCTGCGATTTGAATTGGACGCGCACCCTTTTCCTCCGCCAGGCGCTCGCGCAGATGTTTGACACCGCCGAGACCGCCGCCGCACTGGGCCAGCTCCGCGAGGTGAATATCGCCCACGCCCCCGGCGCACGCACCGCCGCCATGCTCCTCCTCGGCTGGCTCGCCGCGCAGCTCGGCTGGGGTGCCCACGGCCCCACCGGCAATACGCTCCACTTTAGCAACGGCACGACCGACATCGTCTGCCATCTCCGTGAAGAAGTCGGCGCATCCATCAGCCACATTGAGCTGCAAAGCGCAGCCTTCACCGTCACCGCCAGCCGCAGCACTGGCGCAAGTTTTTTAAATGTGAAAGTCCTCAGCGCAGACGGCGCGACCAACGAGCACATCCTCCCCGCCGATAGCGACGACACCGTGCGCACGCTCGACCAAGAAATGGCAAGCTGGGGCCGCCACAGCGTCTATCTCAAAGCCCTCGCCGCCGCCGAGCCGCTACTCTAGCCACCCGCAGAAGCGACGCCCCCCTCGCTCCCCCCCGATGGAAATCGAAATAATTGACTTACAAAATCGGAGGCTTCACTAAAGGAATGCCCCGTATGAATCCCGCACGATTTTTTCTTATAGCCTTTGCTTTTACTTCCAGCGCCTTCGCGGCTCCAGCGACGGTGGAGCTGAATCAAGGCGGCTCGGTGCGTGGCGAGATTCTCGCGGATACGGCGGAGCGGGTGGTGGTGGATCTCGGGTTCACGGTGTTGGCGATTCCGCGCGATGCGATTACCAAGGTGGACAAGTCCGCGAAGGGAGTGGCCGCGACGACTGCGCCGGGCGATGAGCTTTTCCGGCAGGAGGCCAATGCGCGCCCGCAGGCGGTGAAGGATTTGGTGAACGAAATCAGCGACCGCGTGGTGCTGGTGAAGACGGCGGGCGGGCTGGGCTCGGGCTTTATCATTCACGAAGATGGGTATCTTTTGACGAATGACCACGTCATCGCCGGGGAGAACGAAATCACCGTCACCGTCTTCGCAAAAGGTGCGAGCGGGATGGATAAAAAGACATGGGAAAATGTGCGCATCGTGGCGTCGAATGCGGAGATGGATTTGGCGCTGCTAAAAATCGAGAGCGGCGACAAGACGCGCTTCCCGACGGTGCCGCTGGGCGATTCCGACGAGCTGCGGCAAGGGCAGCCGGTCTTCGCAATCGGTGCGCCGCTGGGCTTGGAGCGGACGGTTTCGCAGGGCATCATCTCGCTAAAAAACCGCATCGAAGACGGGCGGATGTATATCCAGACGACGACGCAGATAAACCCTGGCAACTCGGGCGGGCCGCTCTTTAACCTCAAGGGAGAAGTGGTCGGGGTGAACAATATGAAGATCGTCGAGCCGGGGGCGGAGGGTCTCGGGTTTGCGATCCCCACGGCCCTCGCGAAGCTCTTTCTGCGCAACCGGGAGGCGTTTGCTTTTGACCCGGCCAATCCCAACAGCGGCTTCCGCTACAACCGCCCGCCGCACCAATAACCTGTTTATGAAAACACGCATCATCACACTCGTCGCGCTGGTCGCCGCATGGCTGCCAGCCCGTGCTATTGAAAATCTCGACACGCTTCTGCCGGAGGATGTGACGTTCTATATGGGCAGTAAGGATGCGCGTCTTTTTGACAAACTCGACGAGCACTCGCTCGCTAAGGTGGTCGGCGGCTCGGAGCTGAAGAAGATCTTTGCGCCGTGGATGGCGCAGCAAAAGGTGGCGCAGGAAAAGGTGGAGAAGATTTACAAAGAGGAAACGGGGATGACGTTTTCTGAGATCATGAAGACCTTCAATGGAGGCTCGGCCATCGGCATGAAGTTGGATTTTGCGCAGCTTATCATGGGAATCTCAGCCAGCAAAAATGGCGCGGCACCGGAGTTGCCGAAAGGTCTTTTTGATCTGACGGTGGCGATGGGATTTAGCGGCGATGAGGCGCTCGCAGAGAAAATCGGGCGCGCTTATGGGCGGCTTTTTAAAGAGATGGCTGGCACCGGTGCCGCTGCACTGCCGCTGGCGCTGGCGAAGTTCCCGGAGGAATACGACAGCTCGGCGGAGGACTACGCTGGGGTGAAAGTCCACACTTGGAAACTCAAGAAGGGCGCGAAGTCGCTCATCGAGAGCCCGTCCTTTGCGCTGCATGATGGCGCTCTCATCCTCGGCCTCTCCGAGCAGGGTTTGCATGATGCGATTGACCGCGTGAAGAAGGGCGGCAAGTCGCTCGCGGATGCTCCGCGCCATGCTGCACTGGTGAAGTCGGCGGCGGGCAGTGACATGATCGGCTACTGCGATTTTTCGAGCATCATCCAGTCGGCGATGAAGATGGGTGCCAAGCAAGGCGGCGCGGTGGCGAACCAGGTTCTTTCGGCGGTTCGTGCAGTCGGCGTGGATAAACTCGACCTCTATTTTATGACGCTCGCTCTCTCAAACAATCGGGCCGATATGGAGATGGGCCTCACGTTTCACGACCACCCTAGCATCATGAAATTGCTCACGGCGGTGAGCGCGGGAACGGCCCCCTCCTTTATCCCTGCGGACGCCACTGGCGCGAGCTATGGCGGGGTGGATCTCGGGAAGATGCTCATCATCGTCGAGGGCTTGGTGAGAGACGCTGTGCCGGCGATGGGCGACATGATCGAAATGCAGCTCGGTGAATTAAAAAAGCAAACGGGCGTGGATATTCGCAAGGACATCCTCGGCAATCTCGGCACGGACTTTGTGGCCGCGAGCGCGGGGCTGGAGTCCGCCACGAAGGACGAGGAGGAGACGACGGGGCCCACGATTTTCGCTCTGAAATTAAAGGATCGCAAAGCACTCGAACTCGCGGTGACGACGCTCATCAACAAGAACGCGCCGGACGAGGCGATGTTTGAAAAGCGGGAGTATCAAGGGCACCAAATCAACAACATGAAGGAGTCGCCGATCGGCTATGTTTTTACGGACGATTGGTTCGTATTCAGCATGGGGCCGCAGACGCTGCTGGAGAAGGTGCTCACGCGGATGGCGAAGGGTGGCGACGATCATTTATTCGCGCTCCCCGTGGTGAAGTCCGCGCTGGAAGGGCTGCCTGCGGTGGGCGAAATGAGCACTGGTTATTACGACGTGGAGCAGGGGCTGGACTCGCTGCTGAGATTGGTTGCGGATCTCGATGAAGCGCCTGGGTTCGAGAAGCTCATTGATCTTAAAGACCTGCCGAAAAAGCTGAATCTCCCGCTGGTGATGGGCCTCCGCCAAACGAGCGACGACACCTCCGCGCGGGCTTACCTTCACTTTGTGGAAAAGAAGAAATGATCCGCACTGCCGTCGCGCTTTCTCTCGCCGCTGCTTGTATGGCGGCGGGGCCGATTCAATTCACGGGGCCGGAAATTGCCCGCATCACGTGGGACACTTGCTCTCCGGCGGTTGCGGATTTTGATGGCGATGGCAAATTGGACATTGCGATCATCAATAACGAGAACGCGAAATTGCTGCTCTTTTACCAACGCGCACCGGGCGAGGCGGCGGGGAAAAACGCCCGCCGCGCCGTGTCGCAAAAGCGCTGGGAGCCTGTGGTGGAGGATTCGCGATTTGAAAAAGTCGCGCTGCCTGCGGACCAGCGGCATCACGCGCTGGTGGCGGGTGATTTCGATGGCGACGGGCGGCCCGACTTGGCGCTCACGGGGGTGGAGGATGCGCTCGTGGTGCGCTTCCAGGCTGCGGATGGGACGTTCACGAAGACTTGGAAATACAAGGACTTCGAGGCGCTCAACGGCACTCAGAGCTTGCAGTCCGCCGACCTCAATGGCGATGGACGCAGCGACCTCGCCGTGCTTGGGAAGGGAAAGTTGCTCGTCTTTTTGCAGAAGGAGGCGGGCGGCTTTGGCGAGCCGACGGTGTATCTCACTGGCGAGGATAAAATGGGGCAGCTCTTCGCGGAAGATGCGGACAGCGACGGTAAGACCGACTTGCTATATCTCGCAGGCGACGGCGGCGGCACGCTGCGCTGGCGCAGGCAAATCGCGCAGGGCGTTTTCTCGGCGGAGGTCTCGCTGCCTTACTCGCTGCCGGCCTACGCGGCGACGACTTCGCGCGATGCGGCGGGGCGGCTTTTGCTCACGAAGGTGAATGCGAAATCCCAAATCATCGAGCGCCACACGTTCAAGACCAGCGGTGCTGGGGACGCGAGCGACACGTTGCTGCCGACGGTCTATAATATGCCCTCGGGCGTGAAGTCTGCCGCGCACGCGGTGGCGGATTTTAATGGCGATGGGCTTTCTGATTTCGCCGTCGCGGATGGCAAGGCGGCGCAAGTCGCAATCTTCTTTCAGCAGACCGATGGGACGTTTGCCGAGCCGCGCACTTTCCCGTCGTTCTCGGGGATTTCGGGCATTGCGGCGGTCGCGATTCCCGGCACGAAACGCGCGGCACTCGCGGTGGTGAGCCACAAGGAAGGGCTCGGCGTGGCGAGGCTCACGGAGGATGGGCGGCTGGAGTTCCCGGTGTCTATCGCGATCAAGGGCGAGCCCGTCGCCATCACCACGATGGGGGGAAAAGCCGCCCTCCTCGTGGATGAAAAAGGCACGTGGCGGCTGGAGACGATGAGCACTGGCGATGGGGCGAAATGGGACTTCCACACGCGCAACCTTGCGGCGCTCAAGCGCGAGCCGAGCGGCATGGTCGCTGGCGATTTGAATGGCGACGGGCGGGACGACTTGCTGGTGATGATCCCGCGCGAGCCCGCGCTCATTTTGCCGGGCACGGAGGAGGGACTGGGCGAGCCGCTGAAAGAGACTGCAAACATCCGCTCGCAGCTTACCGACCTTGCGCCGGAGCGTGTCTCGCTCGTGGATCTCGACGGCGATAAGAGTGCGGAAATCATCGTCGCCGCCGCAGGCTACGCGCGCTCCATCCGAGTCACCGCTGACGACGCGGATGTGAATGTGGTGGACCAATTCAATGCCCGGCAGGCCGACAATAAACTCGGCACGCCTGCTTTCGTGGATACGGACGGCGACGGGAAACCCGAGCTGGTTTTCTCGGAGATGGGGACGCCCTTTTTCCAAGTGATGAAGCGCGATGCGAGCGGCGTGTATCGAGTCGTCCGCAGGCTGCACGGTGCGCCGGGCGAACCCGTGCAAATGCTGCCCATGGCGCTCGGCCAGGCCAAGGCCGCGCAGCTTTTCGTCGCCGGACGCGAGAAGTTCTGGACTGCGCCTTTCACCACCACGGGAGCGCGCTTGGAACTCGCGGACAGCTACGATACCGACCTGCAAAACTGCGCCTACTACAGCGCAACCTCGGTGGATCTCGATGGCGATGGGAAGACGGAAGTCGTGGCCCTCGACCGCACGAGCCATCTGCTGGAAATCCTCGCGCCCGCGACGGCTGGGACGCCGTGGAAAAGTGTGATGCACTTTGTTCTCTTTGAAATGAATCTGCATTTCCGAGGCAAAAAAGGAGACGCCGCTGTGCGCGAGATCCTCATCCGCGACATCACCGGCGACGGACGCCCCGACTTGCTTTTGATCGCCCACGACCGCCTGCTGCTCTACCCGCAGGGGTGATGGAGAGTGGCTGCAAGTGCGCTTGCTCCCATCAACCCTCTGCCGCGAGCGCCTCTCGTAGCCAGGCGGTGGTGTGGGCGATTTCTTCGTCGGTGATGGCGAAGGCGGGGGTGAAGCTGAGGACGTGGGCGGTGGGGGAGTCGGCGAGGAGGAGGAGGCCGTGGCGGAGGGCGTCTTGGACGAGGGCGATGGCGCGGGTGCCGTCGGGGGTGCCGTCGGGGTGGACGATGGTGGCTCCGAGCATGAGGCCGGTGCCGCGAATTTCGCCAATGCGGGGGGAGGGGATTTCGCGGAGTGCGCTGGTCATTTTCTCCCCACGCTGGCGGACGTGGTGGGCGAGTGCGGGCTGGCTGTGGAGGGCGAGGGAGGCGAGGGCCATGGCGCAGCCGAGGGGGTTGCCGAGGAAGGTGCTGGTGTGGAGGGCTTCGCCGGTGGAGGGGGGCCAGGCGTCCATGGTGCTGGCGCGGCCTACGCAGGCGCTGAGGGGGAAGCCGCTGGTGAGGCCTTTGCCGAGGCAGATGAGGTCGGGGGCGGTGCCGGTGTGTTCGCTGGCGAAGAGTGCACCGGTGCGGTTGAAGCCGGTGAGGATTTCATCAGCGATGAGGAGGATTTTATGTTCGTCGCAGACGCGGCGGAGGAGAGGGAGGAAGTCGGGCGGGGGGACGACGCAGCCGCCACGGCCTTGGATGGGCTCTACGAGGATGGCTCCGATGGCACGCTCGGCGAGCGCTTTCTCTAGCTGGCTGTGGAGTGTGCCGAGGGTGCCGGTGGGGTAGGGGAGGAGGGTGGCGATGTCGGCGAGCTGGGCGCGGAAGGGCTCGCGGAAAAATGGGATGCCGCCGACGGCCAGTGCGCCGAAGCCGAGGCCGTGGTAGCCGCCGTGGAAGGCGATGACGCCGGGTTTGCGGGTGGCAAGGTGGGCGGTTTTGAGGGCGGCTTCGATGGCTTCAAAGCCGGAGTTGCCGAGGATGACTTTGGCGGGGCCGTGGCCCCAACGCTCGTAGGTGAGGGCGGAGAGTTGTTCGCAGAGCTGCACTTTGAGCTCGGTGGGGTGGACGTCGCCCATGGCGTGGAGGAGGGTGGCGGCTTGTGTGGTGAGGGCGTCGCGCACTTCGGGGCAGGTGTGGCCGAGGCCGGCGACGCCAAATGCGGAGGTGAGGTCGAGGAAGCGGTTGCCGTCGGCGTCCCAGACGTTGGTGCCTTCGGCGCGGTGCCAGAAGATGGGCCAGTCTTCGGCAAGGAAGGTGACGTTGCGGGACTCGTGCTGGCGGAGGCGGGCGGCGAGCGCAAGGGAGCGCGGGCCGGGGATGGGTGTGTGGATGGCTGGTAGCATGGTGTGCGGTTTTTTATAGACGGGGGTGGGGAGGGGGAACTCTGAACTTCGAACGATGTGCTGGGAGCAACACGGTTCAGGATTAAGAGTTAAGAGTTTGGCCCGCCGCAGGCGTTGAGGTCTCCGCGAGTGGCGTGGGCCCTGCGGGCGGCTAAACTCTTAACTCTTAACTCCGAACTCTTAATTCTGAACGTTGCTGCTTTGAGCGCGCTGTTTGAAGTTCAGAGTTCCCAATCTCCTCGGAAGCCTTAAAAGCTCTGCCACCATGAAGCTCACTGTTGCCGCTTTTTTTCTCGCCACTACGACTCTCCTCGCCGCGCCTGCTGGCAGCCCGCTGCGGCTGTGGCAGGGGGAGGCTCCAGGCTCGCTCGGGGCGGAGGAGAAGGATGTGCCTACGCTCACGCCGTTTTTGCCGGCGGCGGAAAAGGCGAGCGGCACGGCAATCGTGATCTGCCCCGGTGGCGGCTACGGCGGGCTCGCGCCGCATGAGGGGGAGGGCTACGCGACGTTCCTCGCGGAGCAGGGGATTGCTTGTTACGTGCTGAAATACCGGCTGGGCAGCAAGGGCTACCATCACCCGGCGATGCTGGATGACGCGCAGCGCGCGATCCGTTTAGTGCGTTCGCAGATGCCCGCTCCGGCGCGAGTGGGCATCATGGGCAGCAGTGCGGGCGGGCATCTTGCGGCCACGGCGGTCACGCATTTCGATGCAGGGAAAGTGGACGCGGCGGATGCGGTCGAGCGGCTCAGTAGTCGGCCCGATTTCGGCATCCTCTGCTACGCGGTGATCTCCATGGAGGACGGTGTGACGCATGGCGGCTCGAAGAATAATCTCCTCGGAAAAGAGCCCGACGCGAAGCTCGTGGAGCTGCTCTCGAATGAAAAGCAGGTGACCAAAGAAACACCGCCATGCTTTGTGTGGACGACGGGTGAGGACAACGCGGTGCCGCCGGAAAACAGCTTCCGCTTCGTGCAAGCTCTGCGTGCGGCGAAGGTGGCCTTTGATTTCCATGTCTATCAAAAAGGCCCGCATGGCATTGGCCTCGCCAGCGGCAAGCTCGGCGTGCCCGCCGGGGACGTGCATCCGTGGGCGAAAGATCTCGTCTTTTGGCTCCGCCAAAATAGCTGGGCGAAGTGAGCCAGCGTCGCCTCCATTTCTTTGCAAAACGCGGAGCATGATTTCTTTGCCATCGCGGCGCGCGCTGCTATAGGCGACGCATCCATGACCAAAACCGCTCTACGCAATCTACCTGTCTTCTGTGCTCTGCTGCTGCTCGGAGCCTGCACCACGACTCGCCCGCCCGTGAAGCCCGTGCCTGCTCCCGAGCAGAAATCGAAGCCTGCGCCGCCCTACTCGTGGAGCGAAGAAGCGGCGAAGACGGCGACGGGCGCGACGCAAATCGTGGTGAGTCTTTCCGCCCAGCGCGCGTATTTTTATAAAGGCGATACGGAGATCGGCGAGACGAAGTGCAGCTCGGGGAAGCTCGGCTTTGGGACGCCTGCGGGGGAATACAAAATCACGCAGAAGGACCTGAATCATAAGTCGAATCTGTATGGTAAATTCTTGGCGGAAGACGGCGCGGTGCTGAATTCCAACGTGGACATGAGCAAGATGAAGGTGCCCGAGGGGGCGAGTTTTGACGGGGCCAAAATGCCGTTCTACCAACGCTTCACGGGCGGCTACGGGCTGCACGCGGGCATCGTGCCCAATCACCCGGCCTCCCACGGCTGCGTGCGGCTGCCGCGCGTGATGGCCGAGCATTTCTACCACCACACACAAGTCGGCGATGCGGTGACGGTGCAGGAGTAGAGGGAGTTGGTGACTGGTGAATAGTGAATGGTCGCAAGCGCGGGGCGCGAGCTCGTAGAAGCGACGCCCTCGTCGCTTTGGGACGCCCC
>JAYVQK010000075.1:0-9570 GCA_043757005.1 Verrucomicrobiaceae bacterium | reverse complement strand
GCCACAGGCGACGCCAAAAGGAAGGGCTGCCTTCACCGGGGATTACTGTGCCGGGGCGGGTGGCGGGCGTGGGGGAGGGGAGTTGTTCGCGGGGGATGATGCGGACTTTCCTTATCTCGATGCGCTCGCTGGGGTAGTCGTTCGAGTCGGTGGGTTTATTCGAGATCAGCTCGATCACGTCGAGCCCCGCGATGACGTTGCCAAAGACGGTGTAGTGCCCGTCGAGCTGCGGCTGTGGGGCGACGCTGATGTAAAACTGGCTGCCGTTGCTGCGGTGCTGGAGGTTCACTTTGTCGCCGAGGCGCGCGGCGGCGACTGCGCCTTTCGTATGCTTGCGCGTGATCTCGGCGGGCAGCGTGTAGCCGGGGCCGCCCGTGCCGACTTTGTCGCGGGCGCTGCTTTTGCTGATTGGGTCGCCTGTTTGCACGATGCCATTGGGCACGGCGCGGTGGATGGCGCAGCCTTTGTAGAAGCCGTCTGCGGCGAGTTTCTTGAAATTGGCGACGTGGGCAGGCGCATCCTTTTCGTAAAACTCGATGGCCACGGTGCGCGTGGTTTTATCCGCGAAGCGCAGCTCTAGCAGTGCGACGTCGTCGGCTTGGGCGGTGGCGACGAGGGCGAGTAGGATGAGTTTTTTCATGGGCAAAATGGTAGCGGCTGTAAGGTGACGCGCACGGGTGCGTCGGGCATTGCTTCGCTGGCGGCGAGCAGTCCCTCGGTCGGTGCGCCGCGACGGAGGTAGCCGAGGGCGATGGGGCGGTCGAGGGCGAAACTAAACGCGGCGCTGGTGAGTTGGCCGTGCGTTTTCTCCGGCTCGTCGGCGGTGAAAAGCCGCGCGCCTTGTGCGAGTGGCGTGCCGTCCTGCGAGGCAAAGCCGTGCAGCTCGCGGTTCACGTGGCCGACGCTTTTGATGCGCGAGATGACCTCTTGGCCGATGTAGCAGCCTTTGTGGAAATCTACGTGCGTGCGGTCGAGACCGGCTTCTGCGGGGAGTGTATTTTCTCCCAACTCGAAGCCCCAGCGGGGGACGCCATGCTCGATGCGGATCAGCTCCAGCAGCTCATCGGAGAGCACGGGGAAAACTAGCGCGCTGTCATTTTGGAGATCGAAGCCGGGCATGCCGTAGCGGTTGCTGGGCAGCAGTGCGGCTCGAATCGCAGCGGGTAATTTCTCCGGCACAATGCCGAGGAGGTGGACGAGGGCGACGCTCTCCGTGGCGTCCTCCATCGTCACATCGTCGGCGATGATATACCGCTCCATGCGCGCGGGCAGCGTCTCGGCGAGGGCGGCGTCTGCATCCAAGAGGATCGCGCTCGGGCCGAGGCTGAGGAAGACATCCGCGCAGAGCTTGCCCTTTGCCGTGGCGACGCACGCGGGGAGCACGCTGGGCACGGGCGCTTTGGCGACGTTGGCGGTGACTTGCCCATTGAGGTAACGCACACGATCCGCGCCTTGGAAGAGCAGCTTTACGCGCCCGGCGAGGTTGGCGATTCCACCGCGTTCGCGAAAGGCGCGGTATTCTTCTGCCAGTGGGCTCATGCCTCGCCGATCTTGAGCAGTAAGCCTTTCGCGCCGTTTTCGTAAAGCTTGGCCACGGCGGCAAAATCGTAGTCGCCCCAGCCGCGCGCGATGGCACTTTGCATGATGTCGGAGATCGCGCTGCTGCCAGGCGCGTTCAGCGAAAACTGCTGCGCGAGATCCAGCCCGAGCTTCACGTCTTTGTGCATATGCTTGAGCGAAAAGTGTGGCTCGTAATCGCCTGCGATCATCTTGGGCAGCTTGAGATCGGTGACTCCGCTGCGCATGGCGTTTTGCTCAATGGCGGTGGCTAGAACCTCCGGCGCGATGCCTGCGCCGCGCACGATGGCGAGGCTCTCGGCGAGCACTTGCACGCTGGCCGCGCTAATCATGTTCGTCACGACTTTCACTACCGCGGCCTGCCCGACTTTGCCGATTTTCACGATGGCCTTGCTGCTTGCTTCCAGCAGCGGCTTTACGCGTTGGAACGTCGCATCGTCGCCGCCGATGTAATAGACGAGCTGCCGTTTCTCCGCCGCAATTTTGCTACCAGTAAAGGGCGCTTCGAGAAACTGTGCGCCTGTCGCCGTGACGCGGCGAGCGGCCTCTAGTGTGCCTTCAAGGCCGATCGTGCCGTGCGAGATCACGACGTGATCCGCACCGAGCGCGGGGCTCATGGCATCAATCATCTTTAGCGTCGCCTCCGCATCCGCTACGAAAATCTGGACGACCGCACACTCCTCCGCGACCTCCGCCGGCGAGCCGAGGAAATTCGGCGCGAGCTTCGCCGAGCGATTCCAGACGAAGACATTGAAGCCGTTCTGCCGGAGCCCGGAAGCCACGCGAGAGCCGATGATGCCGAGGCCGATGATGCCGACGTTTTTAGGTGAGCGACGAGTGGTGGACATGGTTTTTGGATCAGTGCGCCATTGCTTCTCCGATGCTCGTGCTCCATGCGGCGTGCATCGCGGAGACAGGCCAAGTGAGCGTTTGCGCGTCGGCGGTGATGCTGAGTGCGTCGCCTCCTACGGTGCCGATTTGGTGGGCCGGGACGTTGTGTTTCGCAAGCTCGCCGAGCGCGGCGGCGACATCGGCGGGCGCGACGGTGAGGACGATGCGGCTCTGGCTTTCATTAAAGAGCGCCTCTTCGGTGCGGAGGCCGGTGGTGCCGAGGGCGATGGTTGCGCCGAGCTTTGTCGCGCCGCTCATGCAGCACTCGGCGAGGGTTACGGCTAGGCCGCCTTCGCTGCAATCGTGCGCGCTCTTTACGCGGCCTGCGCGGATGAGGGCGAGCGTGGCGGTATGCAGGGCTTTCTCCGTGGCGTAGTCGAGGCGCGGGGTGCGCCCGGCTTTTTGGGCATGCACGACTTTGAGGAAATGTGATGCGCCGAGTTCGTGGCCGAGTTCCCCGGCGAGGATCACGATGTCGCCCGCGGCTTTGAACGCCTGCGTGGTGATGTGCGCGGCGTCGTCAATGACCCCCACCATGCCGACCGTCGGCGTAGGATCAATCGGGCCGGCGGGGCTTTGGTTGTAAAGCGAGACGTTGCCGCCCGTCACGGGCGTGTCGAACGCGCGGCACGCTTCGGCGAGCCCTTCCACGCACTCACGGAGCTGCCAGAAGTTTTCCGGGTTGTGGGGGTTTCCGAAATTGAGATTATCCGTAACGGCGAGCGGGTGGGCGCCGCTGCAAGCGAGGTTGCGTGCGGCTTCGGCGACGGCGATGCGGGCGCCTTCGCGCGGATCTTGCAGGCAGTAGAGCGAATTGCAGTCGCTCGTGGCGGCGACGATTTTATTCGCCTCGCGGATGATGAAAACGGCGGCATCGCTGCCGGGCAGCACGGCGCAGCCAACGCGCACCATGTGGTCGTATTGCCGCCACACCCATTGCTTGCTGGCGATGCTGGGGTGCGCGAGTAGTGCGAGCAGGGCGGCGTAGGGATCGCTCGCGGGCAGTGTAGCTACGTCCACCTCATCGGGCGTGGGCCGGGCTTTGGCTTCGCGGGCATAGACGGGGGCGTCGTCGGCGAGTTTCTTAGCGGGGATTTCGGCGACGAGCTGGCCGTGATTGAGCACGCGCATCATGCCGTCGTCTTTCACCTCGCCGACTTCGGCGCAGGGGATGTCCCACTTTTCAAAAATATCGAGCACCGTCTTTTCGTGGCCCTTTTTCACGATGATGAGCATCCGCTCCTGCGACTCACTGAGCATCGTCTCATAGGGCACCATGCCTGTCTCGCGCTGCGGGACTTTCGCGAGATCAATCTCCACTCCCGTGCCACCGCGACTCGCCGTTTCGCACGTCGAGCACGTCAGCCCCGCCGCGCCCATGTCTTGGATTCCGGCGACAGCGTCTGTGGTGAGAAGTTCGAGACACGCTTCGAGCAGCAGCTTTTCGCGAAAGGGGTCGCCGACTTGCACGGCGGGCCTGTCCTGCTTGCTCTCCTCGGTGAGATCGCGCGAGGCAAACGCTGCACCCGCGAGGCCGTCGCGGCCTGTCTCTGCGCCCACGTAGAAGACCGGGTTGCCGATTCCCTCCGCCGCGCCGCGTGCGATTTCCGTGTGCTTCAGCACGCCGAGGCAGAAGACGTTCACGAGCGGATTGCCGTTATAGCTTTCGTCGAAATTCACCTCGCCGCCGATGGTCGGCACGCCGATGCAATTCCCATAATGCGCGATGCCGGAGACCACGCCAGCGAAGCGCGAGCGGTTCCACTTGTGCTGCTCGGTGTCGCCGTGGATGGGGCCAAAGCGCAGTGAATTCAGCGAAAACACAGGCCGCGCGCCCATCGTGAAAATATCCCGGATGATCCCACCCACGCCCGTCGCCGCGCCCTGGAAAGGCTCGATGGCGCTCGGGTGATTGTGCGACTCCATCTTGAACGCCACCGCCCAGCCGTCGCCAATATCAATGACCCCCGCATTTTCCTCCCCTGCCTTCACCAGCACCAGCGGCCCCGTCGTCGGGAACTTCTTCAGCTCCAGCCGCGTATTCTTATACGAACAATGCTCACTCCACATCACACTGAAAATCCCCAGCTCCGTGAAATTCGGATCGCGCCCGAGGATGCCCTGGATGCGCGCGTATTCTTCCGGCGTGAGTCCGTGTTTGGCGATGAGTGCTGGTGTGATGGCTGGGTCGTTCGTTGGCATTTGGAAAAGAGCGCGCACCCTTCGGGAAAACCCGCATCGTGGCACGCAAAAAACGCCGCTCTACTTGCAAAACTGTATTGTGACGCGCATCGTTCGCGTATGAAAGCCGTTCTCGATTTACCAGCCTCGCTGCTCAGTAAAGCCCGCGCCGTTGCGCGCCAGCGCGGCATCACCGTGGAAAAGCTCGCCGCGCGCGGATTTCGTCTCGCCATAGAGGAACCTCCCAAGTTCGCGCGCCTGCGGAAACTCACAAAGGCCGAACGCGCCACCCTGCGTGCCAGCGAGGCCGAAATCACCGAGCAGTTCCGCGTCCCTGCAAAAGACCCGCGCACCGTCGCTGAACTGGTCTCCGCCATGCGCCGGTAATGAAAGCTGTCCTCGACGCCAGCGTTCTCGTCGCCCGCTTTGTGCCTGAGGATGCCTTCCATGACGAAGGCCTGCGTATCGTTCGTGCGGGCGACAAAAATCAGTTCAGCGCCATCGTGCCAGCTATACTTCCAGCGGAACTCGCCGGAGCCGTCGCGCGCAAGACCGGTGAGACTAGCCTCGCCGAGGTAGCCCTTCTTCACCTCCACTCCTACTCGTGGCTCACCGTCCGCACCGCCGACACTTCCTTCATCGAAAAAGCCGCCAACCTTGCCGCCCGCTTCGCCTTGCGAGGGGCGGATGCCTTCTACCTTACTGTTGCAATCGAGCAAAAATGCCCGCTCGTCACCCTTGACGACGAACTGCTCACCCGCACCCCCTCTTACGTCAAAGTGCTGCGCCCCTTCGACTGGCTCGCGATGATCGAATAGTGAGCAATAGTGAGCGTGTGAAGACGATGTTCCTGCGCGAGAACGTCACGGCAGTGTGATTTTCCCCGCCGCATGCTGAACATTGAGCAGACTTTGGAATTCCTTTTTTAACGCCTCGCGCAGCTGAATTTCCTTTTGAAGCTTCTTGGCGTGGTATTCGGAAAATGCAGCAGGATGCAAATCCTTCACGTCCACGGTGGTCTCGAAAATCACGTTTCGCAGAAACTTCAGCGCCACTTCCTGAACGGACGCCGCGCTAAGGTCTTTCCGCTCAGACGCAGCCAGCCATTCGGTGACGAAGGACTTCAGCCGGTTGTCGTTGGATTGATGCCGTTTCAAAGTGATTTGGCCATCGTCCCATATGTCTCTGTTCAGGTTTAAAATGTGCTGAGAGTGGAGTTCTATATCCGCCAAAATCTTTCCTTCCCGCTGGAAGCTGTCCCAATTCGGATAATACCATCCCGGCACCACATCGAGCCGATAACCAAAGCGCCGCCATTCGGGAATCGGCGAGTCGCGCCGAATCTCGGCGACATTTCCAGCGCTCAAATCGCGCACCGCTATTGTGGCAATTCCGATGACCTTACCCGACTTAACGTGGATTATTGGGCTGCCGCTATTGCCCGCGACAAATTTTGCATCCACTTCAATACGATCCGGCCCTATCCCGAGAACCTTGCCCGTGATCTCTGTGACAATAGCCTCACCTGCGCTGTTCCCAAGAACCACAACTTCATCACCGATCGACACGTTCTTATCGACTTCCTGCATCAACTCCAAGCCATCCTTAACGCTCGTCTGGGCGATGATGGCGGCATCAAATCCTCCGCGAGCCACACCGAGCTGACCAGTGCTCACAGCACTGGAGTCAAGCAGGCGATAAGAAAGACCATCATTTCCGCTCAAGACATGGGCGTTCGTTACAACGACTGATGCCGTGCCAATCTTGATTATCGAGCCGCTTCCTTTACTGACCTTTCCCGAAATGATGACGAGGTAATGATTGAACTGTGGAAAGTGTTGGACTGGCACCTCCCCGATTCTGCTCACGGGTTTTAGCGTAGTGCGCGGGTTTGTTGTTTGAGCGAAACTTGCCGCCAAGAATACGATGAGAATGAAAGTTGTGGCAAAGTGGCGTTTCATGTCGGCAGTGTTTGCGCCAGAGTCGCCAAGCGTGCATCGGAATCAATACACAAAACTCGACATTGACTCGCCGTGCCGCGCCGCAAGGCAAAGGTGCGAGGATGTTGTGAGTCGGCGGCTCTATGGCTGCACTTTTTCGCGGAGGTGGGTGAGTTCTTCGGCGGCGGTTTTGTTGCCCTCGCGGCGGAGTTCGGCGATTTTGGTGTCGAGCCGGGCGGCTACGGCTTTGCGTGCGCCTTCGCCGCCTGCGGCCATTTTAGCGCGGGGCTCGTCTTTGAGTTTGTCCCATTCGCGCTGGATGCCGGCCCATGCGGCTTTAGATTGCGGGGCTTGGAGGGCGCGGTTGGCGAGGGTTTCCAGCTCGGTGGACAGTTCTGCGGGGAGGACGCTGCGGGCGTGTGGCCATGCGTCTTGGATGAGCCAAAAGATGCCCGCCACGAGTGCGGTGGCGATGAGGAGGGTGATGATTTTTTGCACGCCGCGCAGGAGTAGGGAGAGGATGAGGAGGCAGATGGCGGCGGCGGCGCAGAGGAGCACGCGGGGCGAGACCCATTCCGGCACCCAGCCGGGCACGCTCAAGGCGGCGAGGCAATCGGGTATGTGTCGGATGATCATGTGGGGGAGGGTGCGTTAGTTGCGGGGGGGCTGAAAACTCTTAACTCTGAACTCTTAATTTTTAATACACCCCCGTCCTTCGCCACGGCGAAAGCACACTGGATCGCTGTCGTTACAAATTAAGAGTTAAGAGTTGTTCTCCCGAGTTCTTTCGAAATGAAAAACCCAGAGACCATGCCCCGCGCCGCTGCCTCTCAGCGTTTCCCGATCTTATACAGATGCTTGTCCGTGCGGAGATAAAGTGCGCCATCGGTGGCGATGGGGCTGGCGAGCGTGGCTTCACCGAGGTCGTTTTTGGCAAGCTGCTCGTAGCTTTTCCCTGCGCGCAGGATGAAGGTGCTGCCGGTTTCGTTTTGGAAATAGAGCCGCCCCTCGGCGGCGATGGGCGAGGCGGAGAAGCCGCCGCCGAGCCGCTCGCTCCAATGGACGGTGCCGGTGAGCGCGTCGGCGCAGGTGGCGATGCCGGCATCCGACACGAAATAAAGCTCGTCACCTACGACGATGGTGGAGGCGGAGTGGGGCGCAGCTTTGCGCGTGCTCCACGCGATGTTCGTCTCGGTGGCGTCTCCTTTTGCCCCCTCGGGGCGGATGGCGTAGAGCACGGCGGCGTCGAAGCTGGAGCTGAGAAACAAGAGCCCGTGGGCGAAGACGGGGCGGGGGACGACGCTGTAGCCTTCGCCGTAGCGCACGCGCCAGAGCTCGTGGCCGTCCTTCGGATCATACGCGCCGACGAGGCCCGCGCCGGGGCTGATGATCTGTGTGCTGCCGCCGAGCGTGATGGGCAGCGGGGTGCAGAAAGCGAACGTCTTCTTCGAGGTCGTGCCGCGCGGGGTCTTCCACCGCACGGCTCCAGTGGCGGCGTCGAGCGCCACGACGAAGGGATCTTTTGCCCCATCGCAACTCATCACGAGCTGGTCGCCGAGGAGGATGGGCGAGCCGCCGGTGCCGTGGACGGGCGAGTATTTCAGCTCCGTCTGCCGCCACACGACTTTGCCCGAGAGATCGAGCGCCGCCGTGCCCATGTGGCCGAAGTGGACGTAGAGCCGATCCGCCGTGACGATGGGCGTGGGGCTGGCCAACGAGTTCTTGCGGTGCATCGCGCCGCTGCTCGCGGCATCCGGCTGGAAAATATCGGTATCCCATAGCAAGCGGCCATCGGCGGCATCGAGGCATAGCGCGTGTAAAGTGACGCCCTCCGCGCCGGGCTCGCCCACTGCCGCGGTGAGGTAGAGCCGCCCTTTTGCCAGCACCGGCGAAGACCATCCGCGCCCCGGCAGCTCTACTTTCCAAGCCACATTCTCCGTCGCGCTCCAGGCCGTCGGCACGCCCACCGCCGCTGAGATCCCCTGCCCGCCAGCACCGCGAAATTGCGGCCACTCCGTCTCCCCAGCGAGCGCACGGGCAGTGGTGAGGAGGAGCGCGGCGGTGGCGATGCGGAGCGGTGTGTTCATGGCGATTGGTATTCTTAAAAGAAGGAGCGTGGCGGGTTCTTGGAAGGTTTTAATTTGCGCACAAGCCGTAGAAAGCATCGCAAGGCGTGACAATCGAACGCGCCACCCGCATCACAGTCCCAACTGCCATGCTGCCCAAAACCAAAATCCTACTCATCCTCGCACTCGTCCTCGGCGCATGGATTCTCGGCTTTCTCATGGGCGGCGCGCTGCGCAGCGGGCCGACGGGCGCGGCGGGCGCTGAGACAGAGCGGGCGGCGGCGGCATTGGCAGCGGAGCGGGGGAAAACGGCGGGCCACTCGGAGCAGGCAAAATCGCAGACCAGCTCACCAGAACGAAAGCTCCCGTGGGATCGCGAGCGGCTACAGCGGGTGACGACAAGCATCGCTCACGAAGGCAGCATCGCGAATTTCTTCCGGCACTCGATGCAGATGATGGATCAGTGGGAAGCGGGGGATTTTCCGCTGGTGATGCAGGTGCTGGAGGAGAGCGCTAAGGAGAACGATTTGTCGGAGATATTGGCATACTCCGCAGTCGCACGCTGGGCGGAATTAGATCCGAAAGCAGCGGCGGATTATCTCGTGAAAAACAAGAAATTTGGCGGCTGGATTGATATTAACGGTCCGGTGCTTTGGAGCGTCTGGGGGACGAATGATCCCACTGCCGCCGTCGCGTATGCAAAGGGAATGGAAGACTCCAGCCACCGCGAGAAAGCACTGAATGAGATCATCGAATCACTGGCACGAGTAGATGCCGATAACGCGCTCACTTTCGCAAAAATCCATGCGCCCGACTTGCTAGGGCGTGTTCACACTATCGAAGAGCCTCGACAATGAGGACAAAGTGAATGAAACCGATGAGCATGACATCGAGTTTCTCGAAGCGTGAAAAGA
>JAYVQK010000074.1:0-9668 GCA_043757005.1 Verrucomicrobiaceae bacterium | reverse complement strand
CGAGACGGAGACGGGGGTGGAGGCGGAGTTTGCGCATGAGTTCACGAATGGGCGCGGGCGTTTCGCCTACGAGCCGATCGTGGCGGCGGGCGCGAATGCGTGCTGTTTGCACTACGGCGTGAATAGCGCGCCGCTGCGTGCGGGGCAGCTCTTGCTGCTGGATGTGGGGGCGGCTTACGCAAATTATAATTCGGATATGACGCGGACGATCCCGGTGAATGGGAAATTCAACCGCCGCCAACGGGCGATCTACAGCGCGGTGCTGCGGGTGCTGCGGGCGAGCACGGATCGGCTCGCTCCGGGCGTGAAGACGAAGGATTGGCAGAAGGCGGCGGAGGAGCAGATGACGGAGGAGCTGCTGGAGCTGGGGCTTTTAAAAACGAGCGATATTAAAAAGCAGACGGCGGATGCTCCGGCGGTGAAGAAATACTTCATGCACGGCCTCGGCCATCCCATCGGCCTAGATGTGCACGACGTGGGCGATACGACGAAGCCGATGCAGGCTGGCTGGGTGATGACGGTGGAGCCGGGCATTTACATCCCGGAGGAAAAGCTGGCGGTGCGGCTGGAGGATACGGTGCTGGTGACGGCGGATGGGCCGGTGAATCTCATGGCCAATATCCCGGTCGAGATGGACGAGATCGAGGAGGCGATGGGGCGGTAGAGGGCTTGCGAAGAATCAACCAATCAGCCCTGCGCGCGTTTCACTTCGTCCCAGATCACGTCCATTTCGGCGAGGGTCATGGCTTCGAGTTTTTGGCCGCGTTTGGCTGCTAGGGCTTCTACTTTTTGGAAGCGGTCGCTGAATTTATTCGTGGCGCGCTGGAGGGCGACTTCGCCATCTACGTGGAGTTTGCGGGCGAGATTCACTACGGCAAAAAGGAGGTCGCCGAGTTCGTCTTCGACTTTGTCGGGATCGCCGAGGGCGTCTTCGATCTCGGCGATTTCTTCGCGGACTTTGGCGAGGACGGGCGGGAGTTCGCTCCAATCAAAGCCGACCTTCGCCGCTTTCTTCTGCACCTTCTCCGCCCGCATGAGTGCAGGGAGGCCGGGGGTGATGCCGTCGAGCGCGGAGGTGGGGGCGACGCCTTTTTCGGCGCGTTTGATCTCTTCCCAACGAGTGAGCACGGCAGCCGAGTCGCTCGCATTTTCACTGCCGAAGACGTGGGGGTGGCGTCGGACGAGTTTTTCCACGATGCCGCTGGCCACGGCGTCGAAGTCCCAGTCGCCGCGCTCGCTGGCCATTTGGGAATGAAAGACGACTTGGAGGAGGAGGTCGCCGAGTTCTTCGCGGAGATTGGGCTGGTCGTCGGCGGTGATGGCGGCGGCGACTTCGTAGGCTTCTTCGATCACGCTTTGGCGCAGTGTGGCGTGGCTCTGTTCGCGGTCCCACGGGCAGCCATCCGGGGCGCGGAGGCGGGCCATGATGCGGAGGAGCTGCTCCAGTGGAGTAAAGCGCGGGTCGAGCGCGTCGGCGGTAGTTTGCGGAAGTGGCAGATCAATCACGCGCGGGTGATTAGAGGAGGGCGGGGAGGAGTGCAACTCGGGGGATGCTCATATATTCCAGCGTTTGCGGGGGCCGAAGTCGGAGAATTCGCTGGAGGAGCGCAGGGAGATCCAAAGGGTGACGCCGAGGGATAGGAGGAAGGTGGTGAAGAAGACGGTGGCGACGAGCCAGCTCGGGATGGAGGTGCCGACGGCGAGGGCGGCGTAGAAGGAATGGAGGCCGGTGATGGGCTCGCGGGCGTGGAGGAAGATCTTGGTGACCCATGCGAAGAGGATGACGAGGTAGATGAAGACGTAGTTGCGTTTCAAGCGGCGTCCCACGGCTTCGAAGGCGGATATTTTAAAGGAGGGGAGGAGGAGGTCTTCGCTGAGTTGCTTGCGCCAATCGCCCTGGATGAGCGCCTCTGTCTGCATGACGGTGGGGACGAGGAAGTGCGACTCCAGCAGGCGGACGCGGGCGCGGAAGGCGTCGTAGAAACGGTAGCGGCGGGCCTCGATCCAGAGCATGATGCTGACGATGGCGAGATTGAAAACGAAGATGATGTGGGGGACTTCGTGGATGGAAAAGGCGACGGTGAAAATGGTGGAGGTGGTGGTGATGGCCCAGTTCGTCGTGTTATCGAGCCGCGCGCGCCATTGCATGATGCGGCCCAATTCGCCGCGATAGAAATGGGACATCGCGGTGACGTAGTTGGCATCGTTTTTGGTAGGCTCGATCATGGCGGAGTATCGGCTGAGGCGGGGAATGTTGGCAAGCGGGGGAGGGGCGTTTTAATTTCGAGGGATGGTATTATGGCAGTAGTTTCACGGCGTAGCGCCCGGCGGTTTTGCGGAGGCGGAGGGGGGAGTCGAAAGTCGCGGTGAGGTGGGCGGAGGTGAGGGCGCGGGGGAGGGGAGCGGCGATGTGGACGCGGCCTTTGCGTAGCAAAAGAGCGTGGGTGAAGGCGGGGAGGATTTCTTCTACATGGTGGGTGACGAAGAGGAGGGTGGGTGCGCTTTTTTCCGCCGCGAGGCGATGGAGGAAATCGAGGAAGTGCTCGCGGGCGACGGGATCAAGACCGGCGCACGGTTCGTCGAGGATGAGCACGGCGGGGGTGGCCATGAGGGCGCGCGCGATGAGGACGCGCTGGCGCTCGCCTTGGCTGAGGACGCCCCATTCGCGCTGGGCGAGGTGGGCACATTCCGTGCGTTGCATGAGGGCGCGGGCGGCGGCGCGGTCGGCGCGTTTCACGGGCCCCCAGTAGTCGAGCATGGCGTATTTGCCGCCGATGACGACGAGTTCGGCGGGGTCCCAATCGGGGATGCGCTGGCGGATGGCGCTGCTGACGAGGCCGACGTGTGTGCGGAGTTCGCGCCAGTCCGTCTCGCCGAAAGTTTCGCCGAGCAGGCGGATCGCGCCGCTGCTGGGGGTGAGGTAGCCGGTGAGGGCGGCGAGGAGGGAGGTCTTGCCGGAGCCGTTTGCGCCGAGGATGACCCAGTGCTGGCCAGCCTCGACGCGCCAGGTGAGCGAGTCGAGGATGACGGCGGGGCCGCGCTGGATGGTGAGGGCGGAGATGTCGAGGATGGTGGGCATTTTACAAAATCACGGGAGCAGATCTGGCCGCCGCTCCCTCGTCCGCTCCAGCGCTTGCTCGCGTCGCCACTTTGCGATGGCGGCGTGGTTGCCACTGAGGAGGATGCCGGGCACTTTTTCGCCGCGAAAGACGGGCGGGCGGGTGTATTGCGGGAATTCCAGGAGGCCGGTGGCGAAGCTGTCTTCCAGAGCGCTGGCATCGTCGCCGAGGACGCCGGGGAGCAGGCGCACGATGGCGTCCACGACGACGACGGCGGCGATGACGCCGTTGGTGAGGACGTAGTCGCCGATGCTGATTTCGTCGTCCACCACGCTATCGAGGACGCGCTGGTCCACGCCTTCGTAATGGCCGCTGAGGAGGATGAGTTGCCCGCCGCGATCGGCGTATTCACGGGCGATGTTTTGATTAAACCGCCGCCCGCACGGGCTCATATAGACGACTCGCGCGGAGGGCGTGCGGAGGGCTTCGATGGCCTCGAAGATGGGCTCGCATTTCATCACCATTCCCTGCCCGCCGCCGTAGGGTGTGTCGTCGGTGGTGCGATGGCGGTCGTGAGTCCAGTCGCGGATGTCGTGGGAGCGGAAGGTGGCGATGCCTTTGTGCTGCGCGCGCTTCATCATGCTCTCGCCGAGAGCGGCGGTGGCGATGGCTGGGAAGAGGCTGAGGATGTCTATCTGCACGGCGGATTGTGAGTTGATGAAAGTGGGCGCGTCATTTAGCAAAGTGCTGCGAGCGCGGCTGTGAGTAGTTCGGCGCACGGCGAATCTCAATCAGCAATCCCGACACTTGGCCCGAAGTAATCCAAAACCATCCGCAAAAAGCGGGCGCTCGAAGCAGAATAAAGTGCGCTCGCATTTCCCGTGGCGGCGTTACTTCTACTTCCTCATCTTCCTATGCGTGCTCATTGGCGGAGCGGTGCTGTGGTTTTATCATTGGCGCGCGGAGCGGCTGGACATCCGCGAAGTGGAGCAGATGAAGGAGCGCTCCACGGTCTATGATATGGATGGGAAAGTGTGGAGCCGTTTGCAGGGCGAAAACCGCGTGACGGTGAAGCTGGAGGAGGTCTCGCATTACTTCATCGCCTCGCTGTTGGCGCGTGAAGATACGCGGTTCTTTAAGCACGGGGGCGTGGATTTTTTGAGTCTCGGGCGCGCTGTGGTGCGCTCGGTGCAGGGCAAGCAACAGGGCGGCTCCACGCTCACGCAACAGCTCGCGAGGAATAGCTTCGAGGCGCTCGGGCAGAGAAAAAGTCTCGATCGGAAATTGCTGGAGGTCTTTGTCGCGCGGAGGATCGAGAAGGCATTCAAGAAGGATCAGATTTTGGAGATGTATATGAATCGGATTTATTTCGGGAGCGGCGTGTATGGGATCGAGATGGCGAGCAAAGCTTACTTCGGCAAGAGCGCGGCAGACCTTACTTTGAGCGAGGCGGCAATGATCGCGGGGATCATCCGAGCCCCCACGAAAGCCTCGCCTTTTACGAATCTGAAACGCGCAAAAGCGGAGCGCGACATGGTGCTGGATCGGCTGAAGACGAGCGACTGCGAGTGGGTGCGCGAGAAATACAAAGTGACCGAGGAACAGCTTTTGATCGCGCACAAACAGGAGCTGCGGCCTGTGGTGGGGAGGAAGCGGAGCACGCAGGAAAATTACGCGATGGACTACGTGATGCGGGAGCTGGATACGCTGCTGAACGATGACCAGAAGGACGACGGTGGGCTGAAGATTTACACGACGATTGACCCGCAATTACAAGACGAAGCGCAGAAGTCGCTCGACCGGGTGCTGACAAAAGTGGAGCAGCGCGCAGGCTATCCGCACCCGCGAAAGTCGGACTTTTCCGAGCAAGCGAGGAAAGAGGAACTGCCGACGGAATACCTGCAAGGCGCAGTTGTGGCGGTGGACAATCGCAGCGGTGGAATCCGCGCGCTCGTGGGCGGGCGCGACTACCGCGAGAGTAAGTTCAACCGGGCGATTGATGCGAAGCGGACGATTGGCTCGACGTTCAAGCCGTTTGTGTATGCAGCAGGCTTCGCGCGCGGTTTGCAGCCGGATACGGACATCAGCGACGGCCCGCTTTTACCCGGCGAGATCGCGAACGGTGGCGGCTGGCACCCGGAGAATAGCGACGGGAAATTCCAAGGAATGCTTTCGCTGGAGGAGGGGCTCATCCATTCCCGCAATACGATGACCGTGCGCGTGGGCAATCGCGCCGGGATCGAGAATGTAGCAGGCGTGGCGAGGCAAGTCGGACTCCCCGAGATGCCGTTGAACGCGCAGAGCTACATCGGCAATTTCGGCGCGACGCCGAAGGAGCTCACCGTGGCCTACACGGTGCTCGCGAACGGCGGGCTCAAGCGGCAGAGCTACATCATCGAACGCATTGACAGCGCCGATGGCGACACGCTCTACCGCGCTGGCCACAACAGCGTGAAGGCGCTCGACCCCGGCGTCTGTAATACGACGACCAACGTGCTCGCCCAAGTCCTCGACCACGGCACCGCCGCCGCCGCGAAGTCGCTCGGCTGGACCAAGCCCGCCGCTGGCAAGACCGGCACGACGAACGATTATTTCGACGCATGGTTTGCAGGCTACACCAGCTCGCTGACGTGCTGCGTGTGGGTGGGCCTCGACAAGCCCGCGACCATCGTCCCCAAAGGCTATGGAGCCGCGCTCGCCCTGCCCGTGTGGGTGGACGTGATGAAGCGCGCCACTGCCGACAAATACCCCGCGAACAGCCTAGAGCGCAGCGGTGCCGCTCTCATTCGAAAAGAAGAAGTCTTGACGCATGACGAGCCCGTCACCAAAAAGCCCGAAAGCAAACCCGAAGGCGGCGTCCTGCGATCCTTTCGCAAGTTCTTTGGAGGGCAGTGAAACGATCATGTGAAGCAAATGTTACAACTTTGCCAAACAAGCTGATTGATTTTATTTCTCGCTCCGCTCAGAAACACTGCCCTCCTAAAATTACCTCAACCTAGAACAAACCACTTTTTGTGAGTTCTCGCCTCGACAGATTTGAAATGAAGTTCGTCATCAGCGCCGCGCAACGCGAAAAGCTGATGTCGAAACTCGACTCGCACCTGCGTGCTGACGCGAATGCGGACGACTCGGCGTATTACCCCATCGTGAGTCTCTATTACGATAATTCCGATCGGGACTGCTATTGGGAAAAAGTCCAGAGCCTCCAGAGTCGCCGCAAACTGCGCGTGCGCGTGTATGGCAGCCTCGATGGTAAGTTGCCGCCGACGTGCTTCATGGAGATCAAACACAAGCAAGAAGGCCGTGGCGTAAAGCGCCGCATCCAGCTCCCGCTGGAGCAAGCGTTGCGCGTAGGGCAGGGGCTTTGGCCCGAAGGGGTAAATCTCACCGAGCCCGATAAACGCGCCGTCGCCGAGGTGCATGACCTTTACAGCCGCCGGGGATTCCGCCCCTCTCTCGTGATGCGCTACGACCGGAGCGCCTACGCCGCACGCGACCCCAAGAGCGACCTGCGCATCACCTACGACACAGGCATCGCCTACAGGCTCATAAATCTGAACCCCGTCCCAGACGACCAAGACTTTACCCCAGAAAACTACCTCCACCCCAAAGGCACCTCTGTTTTAGAGGTCAAGATCACCGGCACGATCCCGTTTTGGCTCAGTGTGATGATCGCCGAGGCCGGCTGCATCTTGCAGAGCCACTCCAAATACAGTAAGGCCCTCGAACGCAGCGACCCCACCCTCCGCGCCATGCTCGCTCCGAACTGGCGCAAACCTCTCCCCACCAGCCCAATTTCCGTGAGCGGCAATGCCGAACTCGATGAAGTCGCTCCCGAAGGGCGCGCTGAACTCGTGTCCGAAATGAGCGCTTAACCTAAAAACCATCCATCCGTTTTAAATTCACACCTATCCATGATTCATTCATTGCCAAACCTCTTCGCTTCCATTGGCCACATTGGTTCACTCTTCGCCGAGTATGACTCCGACCAGCTCGGGCCACTCCTAGATGTTCTCCATCGTATCGGGCTCACTGGCGTCGTAGATTTCTTCCAAAATACACTCGGGTTCGGAGCCGATCAACCTGCTCTAGCCGAGATCGTCCTAGCCATCTTCCTCGCCTTCTTTTTGACCTCCGTCATCGCGGCCCTCTACAAGAGCACCTTTCGCGGATCGAAGCTCTCGCAAGACTACGTCCACACCCTCATCATCCTCGGCATCGTCGTCACCGTCATCGTCATGGTCGTCCGTGGCGGCGGGGAGAAAAAGGCGCAGGCCACCGCCTTTGGTATGTTTGCCGCCTTCTCCATCATCCGCTTTCGAGCCACCGTCTCAGAAGCGCGCGACATTGGTTTCATTTTCCTAGCCATGGCGGCTGGCCTTGCTACCGGCGCGCGGCAGTATGGCCTTGGCGTCGCAACGACCCTCATCATCTGCGCGATCATTTATTTCTTCTCTGTTAAAAACTGGTTTGCCCCCACCCGTGCCAGCCATTTCCTCCGCATTCGTGTCACAAATGACATCAATTATGACGTTGCCTTCGAGGGGATTTTCGGGAAGTTTCTGGCACAGCACGATCTCATCTCTGTCGAATCCATCCAGGCCGGCATGATGACGGAATTGCGCTACAACATCAGCCTAAAAACCGAACATAATCCCGGTGAACTCGTCACAGCGATCCAGCAAGCCAACGGCAACAACCGTGTGCTCCTGACTTCTGCCTCGCCGACGCGCACACTAGGGGAAGCTTAGTCCTACAAACCACAAATCTCCGTCATGAAATTGAATCCAGCCATTCGCCGCCGCCATTCACTAGGCTTCACTTTGATGGAGATCCTCGTGGTTATGGCCATTATCGTAGTCCTCGCTGCCCTTGCCTTTCCGATTTACGGAAAAGTGCGGGCTGCCTCCAATAAAGTATCAGCAGTCAATATCATGAGAAATCTGGGTTCCGCAGTCGGCAACTTCGCTTCTCAGCACGATGGCGATCTCCCTGACGAAGACGTCAAAGGTAAAGACGGCTGGGCCGAAACCATGAAAGCTGGCTCTGAAAACGCATGGTATAACGCCCTCCCACGAGCCATGGGAGCCAAAGGCGTGGGCGATTTTGTAAAAGAAGGCAACAACGCAGGCATTTATACCCCTCAATGCGTGCTCTTCCTCCCCGGGGCTATTTACCCATCGAAAAAACTGGTCAGTCCACTATTTTCTATCGCGATTAATACAAAACTCCACCGTGGACAACCAGCCGCCGGTGCTAAATCTAAAAAAGGTGCACCAAAACCCGATGTCCGAGTGGGTAATATCAAAAATCTATCGAGAACAGTTATGTTCATCGAGGGAGGGCTCCCTGGCGAAGCGAAAGCACACGAGACCATCGGCAAAACGGACTACACAGGCGCGTGCAAAGGCAGCGCCAAAAACTTCGTCGCCCGCTACAACGGCAAAGGCATCATCTCCTTTGCCGATGGGCATACGGAAGAAGTCGCTGGAAAAGACCTACTCGACTCCTCGGGCCTCATCATTTGGGATAGCACCACCGCAAATAATCCTAGTGCGATCATTTGGACAGCAGATCCTGCTGAGAATCCGAATGCAAAGCCCGGGCAGTAATTGCTTTTGTCTTCTATAGAGCGTTGACGCATCGCTTCCCCATGCGCTAAGTGCGCGTATGAAAATCGTCGCTATCTCTGCACTCGCGCTCGTCGCCTCTACTACACTCGCTGCCGACTGGCTGCACTATCGTGGGCCGTCGCACAACGGCGCGACGACGGAAAAGATCAGTGATTTTCCCACCGATGGGCCGAAGGAGCTGTGGCGTGTGCAAGTCGGCACGGGGCTCAGTAGCGTCACCGTCGCTGGCAATCGCGCCTACACTGCGGGCTATAAGGATGGGCAGGAAATCGTCTATTGTCTCGATGTCGCCACGGGCAAGGTGGTCTGGTCGCACGGCTGGGTGGCAAAGCTGCGCGACAACCTCTTTGAAGGCGGTCCGCGTGCGACGCCCGCGATCTCTGGCGAACGCATCTATATGGTCGGCAACGAGGGGCAAGTGGTTTGTCTGGATGCCGCGAGCGGCAAACTTGCGTGGGAGAAAAACCTTGTGACCGACTTTGGTGGCAAGCGCCCCGAGTGGGGGTTCAGTGGTGCGCCGACGGTGGACGGGGCGAATGTGCTGCTCGATTCGGGCGGCGCGGGTGCGAGCACTATCGCCCTCCATAAACTGACTGGCGCTCTCGCTTGGAAAGCAGGCGACGACGGCGCAGGCTACGGCCCTGTGATTCTCGCCGAGCTGGGCGGTAAGCGGACGGCGCTCGTTTTTAAAGCTAAAGCTCTCGTTGCGTTGGATCACTCCACGGGGGCGGAACTTTGGCGGCAGGCGTGGGAGACGAACTACGATGTGAACGCGGCATCCCCGGTCGTTGCCGGCGACAAAGTATTCCTCACCTCCGGCTATGGCAAAGGCGCGACGGCCCTGCGTATCACCGCCGGGAAGCCCGAGCAGCTTTGGTTTAATAAAAGCCTGCGCGCGCATTTTAATTCGCCTGTCGTCGTGGGTGGCTTTGCCTATGGCATTGATGGCACCGCTGATCCGAAGGCTCCACTCGTG
>JAYVQK010000073.1:0-9699 GCA_043757005.1 Verrucomicrobiaceae bacterium | reverse complement strand
GACACAGATGAAACACAGATGCGCAAGCGGGTCTGCCCGCATCAGTGTTTCATCTGTGTCCATCAGTGGCTAAATCGAAGCTATACCACTGCATGAATGACTTATAGCGGGCAAAAAATGCGGCAAATGTCTATTTTCCCGATAGACAATATCAAAATCGCTCACTATAAACTCTCGCACTCTATGTCTGTCGCTCTTACTTCTGAAGAAACTCGTCGTCTCCGTGTGGTGTTTGTGGGCCATGTGGATCATGGGAAGTCCACGCTGATTGGGCGTATTTTTTATGATACGAAATCGTTGCCCGACGGTAAGATCGAGCAGGTGAAGGCGGCGTGTAAGGAGGAGGGGATGGAGTTTGAGTATGCGTTCCTTTTGGACGCGCTGCTGGAGGAGCAGACGCAGAATATCACGATTGATACGACGCAGAAGGAGTTCCGCACGGAGAAGCGGCCTTACGTGATTATTGATGCGCCGGGGCATAAGGAGTTTTTGAAAAACATGATCACCGGTGCGGCGGGGGCGGATGCGGCGGTGCTGCTGATCGCGGCGAATGAGGGCATCCGCGAGCAGTCGAAGCGGCATGGATATTTGCTGTCGTTGCTGGGCATCCGGCAGGTGGTGGTGGCGGTGAATAAGATGGATCTTGTGGATTACAGCGAAGAGGTCTTCGAGCAGGTGAAGCGCGATTACACGGCGTTCCTCGCGGAAATCGGGCTGGTAGCGCACGCCTTTGTGCCGATCTCGGCGCGCGGCGGGCTCAATGTGGTGACGCGCGATGGCTCGCAGCTCGGCGAGCGCGCGGTGCAGGGCGGCGACGCGATGCTGTGGTATGACGGGCCGACGATTACTTCGATGCTGGATACTTTCGAGCTGCCCAAGGCGCTCACGGATTTGCCGCTGCGCTTCCCATTGCAGGCGGTGTATCGCTTTGATGATCGCCGTATCTTGGCCGGACGCATCGAGGCCGGGTCGCTGAAAGTCGGCGACACGCTCGTTTTTTCACCCGGCAATAAGACGGGCGTAGTCGCGAGCATCGAGCGCTGGAGCGCGCCGACGAAGACCGAGGCGGGCGCGGGAGAAAGTGTGGGCATCACGCTTACGGAGCAGATTTTCGTGGAGCGCGGGCACATCGCTTCGCATGAGGTGGAGGCGCCGATTGAGTCGAATCGCTTCAAGGCGCGGCTCTTTTGGATGGGGAAAAACAACCTCGCCATCGGCCAGCGCACAAAGCTGAAACTCACCACGCAGGAGCTGGACGCGGAGATCGTGAGCATCGAGCGGATTATTGATGCCTCCACGCTGGAATCGCTGCCGGGCGACCGTGGCTACATCGCGAAGAACGACGTGGCGGAAGTGACCATCCAGACGCGCGGGGCGCTGGCTTTTGATAATGCAGATCGCAATGCGTTGCTGGGCCGTTTCGTGTTGCTCGACGGGCGCACGGTGGGCGGCGGCGGCATCATTTTCGACGGCGTCTATACCGAGCGCGCGCGGGTGAAATCGCAGAATATCTTCTGGAGCGAAAGCAACGTGACTCCCGCCCGGCGCTTTGCCCGCAATGGCCACAAAGGCGCGGTGGTCTGGCTCACGGGGCTCTCGGGCAGCGGCAAGAGCACGCTCTCGCACGCCATCGAGCGCGAGCTGTTTGCGCTGGGGATGCACACTTACATCCTCGACGGCGATAACGTGCGCCACGGGCTAAATTCCAACCTCGGCTTTTCGCCCGAAGATCGTGTGGAAAATGTCCGCCGCGTCGCGGAAGTCGCCCGGCTCATGGCAGACGCGGGCGTCGTCGTCATCACAGCCTTCATCTCGCCGTATCAAGCCGACCGCCGCCGCGCGCGCGCCGTGGCTTGCGAGGGCGGCGTGGACTTTTACGAGATCCATGTGGACGCCTCGCTGGCAGTCTGCGAACAGCGCGACCCGAAGGGGCTCTACAAAAAAGCACGCACCGGCGAGATCGCGGAATTCACCGGCATCAGCGCCCCCTACGAAGCACCGGAAAGCGCCGAGGTCGTCGTAAATACGGGCGAACAAAGCGTGTCCGAGTGCGCCGCCGCCGTGCTGGAATTCCTACGCCCACGCATCCGCGTGGAGGCGGAGTTCGAGATTTAGTCCCTTGTCGTAGAAGCGCCGCCCCGTCGCTCAAATCCTCTCTAAAATTGATAAGACCCTTGCGAAATACTTTTCGCCGAGCGAACAGGCCGCACTTTTCGAGAGCCTCAGCATCCAAAGCAGCACGGGGCGCGAGGAATCCACGGGCAGATTGATGGAAGAGGCAGAAGACACCGCCAAACGCAAAGGCCGCAATGCGCGCTTCGCCGTGCGGGTGTGCTCGGAGTATCGCTTCACCTGCGCGCTCACTGGCTACCGTTACGTCACAGGCGATAGAGCCACCATCGTAGATGCCGCACATATCGAAGGGTGGGCAGAGACGCAAAATGACGAATTCAGTAACGGCCTCGCGCTTTCCAAGAACGCTCACCGGATGTTCGACAGAGGGCTGTGGTCTGCCGATGAGAACTTCCGCGTAATCGTGAATCCCCGCGCCTTCACCGAGCATGGCCCAGAACCACTTCGCCTCGGCTCATACGTAGGACGGCACTTGCAATTTGACCCCGCCGCCAAGCTCCGCCCCTCTCAGGAAAGCCTCCGACGGCACAGGCGGCAAAGCGGATTCCGAATTTGAGCCGTATCGCATCGGCAAATTTCCTGCTATATCCTTACAAGATGCACCGTCCAATCTCACATACTGACCTTTTCACTATCGGCTACGAATCGCTGAAACCAGATCAATTCATCGAATTGCTCAAGAGGTGTCGTGTGGAAGTGTTACTAGATGTTCGTGAGTTGCCTATAAGCCGTAAACCAGGTTTTGCAAAGAACGCGCTGGCGGCTTTACTCACGAAAAATAGGATCGAATATCGGCACGCTCCTGAGTTCGGCTGCCCGCGTGATGTGCGTCACTCATATCGGGATTCGGGCGATTGGGCACGCTACACGCGCGAGTTTATGCGCTTCCTGACAACTCGCGAAACTGCGCTGAACACTTTTGCGGAGTATATCGCAGAGCACCGCAGTTGCCTTCTCTGCCTCGAAGAAGATTTTAATTTTTGCCACCGAAAATACGTGGCTGAAGCAATCGCGGATCGAGTGCTTGGGGGTGCTCGTATCAATCACCTCACGGGGCCAATCCAAGGTC
Source organism: Verrucomicrobiaceae bacterium (assembly GCA_043757005.1). GTDB lineage: Bacteria > Verrucomicrobiota > Verrucomicrobiia > Chthoniobacterales > Chthoniobacteraceae > SXWH01. The sequence goes on along the minus strand of JAYVQK010000073.1, from coordinate 6,497 downwards.
GAGTTGTTTCCCGCCCGGTTTTGGTTGCGGCTTAGGCGGGTAGATCAATCCGACGATCAACCATTGGTCAGGGAAGCGGTGAACGGTGCCCATCAAGAACATCAGTCGCTTTGCGCTGAACTCGGTTTCTAGTTTCTGGCGTAATAACGCTTCGCAGTTCGTCCGACCGTGGCAGTTCCAGTAGAGTGCGCCGATCTCCCAGTCTGTGAGTTTGTGCCGATGCGTTTCCACGCCGGACTCTGTTATGATTTCGTAGCGGTAGTAGAAATCAAAAGGCAGCTTTCTCAGTGGCGGGCGCGCTTTCACCGCAGGTGTGTCGAAGAGGCCATCCCTTGTTAGTTTTTCCAAGTCTTGCGGCGTCCAATCTGACTGCTGCACGGGTTTGATTTCCAACGAAAGAATCCGCGAAGGGCATAGCAACCCAAGTGTCTCGCCAGTTTCCTGTCGTCGTTTTTCGAGCGCATAGAAGCTAGGGATGATGTGGGGCTCAACCCATTGTAAACGCTCGCCCCATTCATTCTCCGTCCCTATCATACGACCTGAGCGCGAAATCGAATCAACATCAATGCGTCTGCTCTCGGGCCGACGATCCTTCGATGTGATTGTAAGCTTTGCATCAATCCATTCCCATTTTTTGAAACGATGACTGCCCTCAAGAAGACGAAATGGAACCGGAAAAATACGCCGCAACTCACCAGTTTCGTTGACCCCAGCGACACAAGTGGTTTCACGATACTGACTGCTTGGCGAAGGGTATGTCTTCGTCAAAATAAGAAGTCTTTCACGAGCAAATCCGTTCACTCGGCGAAAATGCGAGGTTCCTTTTGTTTTGTCCAACCAGCAATAGCGTAAAACACAACTTTGATACTTGTTTGCATCTCGGCGATAAGCCTGTGGACTTTGTGCTCAATGGCCCCGGCGTGCCGCCGCACATCGTGCTCATGGGGGCGATTGGCAAAGGGAAGACGATCACGGGCGTGCAGATCGCACTCGATCTCGCGCGGCACACGGGCATCCCGTTTTTGATGATTAATCCCAAGGGCGAATTCCTCCGCCACATGGTATGAGTGACTTCCTGATTGCGTGGTTCGCGAGCACCAAATAACGGTCAACCAGATGCTTTCCGAACAACCGTCCACTCATCTTGAGGCAGGATTCGCCGAACTGGCGGGTCACTTTTCTGCGGTAGCAGAGCAAACTGAGCGCGCGCGGGTGTCTTTAGCAGGTGCGTTGAGGGGCGCGGAGTCTGCGGTCATTGCGCTCAAGGCACGATACGATGCTCGGCTCAAGGCGACGAAGGGCAGGTTTAATCTTTTCACCATTCTCCGAGGCATCGGCGAAGAGGTGGGCTTACATTCCCAATGGTTGGCTTTTCTTCTCGATCCTCAGGCGGCGCACGATTGCGGCGCAATGTTTCTGCGATTGTTTGTGGAGGCGCTGCAAAAGGGCGTCCAGCCTCACGCGGATGATGCCGCGCCATGTAAGCTCGATTTTCTCGATTCGTTTGATTGCGACACGGCGACTGTCCGCATTGAGGTCAGTGGTGACGGTGGGCGGATGGATATTGTCATAGATTGCCCAAGTTGGGGCGTCATCGCCATCGAGAATAAAGTGTGGGCGGGCGAACAAGGCTTGCAGATCGAGCGATACGCAAAGGAACTCGAACGAACTTGTGGGCATCGCCAACGCAAATCGCTGCTCATTTTCCTCACACTGAAAGGCCTCGCATCAAAGGAAGCTGGCGCATATTCGGACAATTACTACCGCGCTTCCTACCAGCACCACATCCTACCTTGGCTGGAAGAGTGCCTGCGGGCGGCTTATCGGTTTCCGAATATCAATCTCGCACTCCAGCAATACGTCGCAGCGGTCGGTGAACTCACCGGCAGCGGCGGCGACCAAGAATTTATGAAAGACATCATCGGACTCCTCAAAGAACATCCTTCACTCATCGCAAATATGAGTGCGATTCAGAAAGCACACGAGCAGTTGCGCTCGGATTATTGGGCGGACTTTGTGCGCGCGCTGCGCTTGCAACTTCGGGCTCGTGGGATCGAGTGAGGAGAACCCAAATACCTCAATCAGGGATATGTGCGGCTTCACTTTGGGGAGAAACATCATGTGCATTTTGAAGCAAAGACAGAGCTGCGATTCATGATCGAGCGGGGGGGAGGCGATCCGGGACTATGGCTCGGCCTTGCGGCCCATCATTACGGGGCTGAGACAGCAAAAATTGGCGGACAGATTTCAGAGAATATGGCGCTCGTCGAAGTCGTAAGAGAGCAATGGGCAAAAGATTTCGGGTCGCGATTCCATGGCGATGTGAACGCATAGTGGCCGCTTGGACGTATGCTGCTTTCGGCGGATTTTCTATCCGACCCATTTGTCGCGAAACACGCTACCCTTCATAGCGAGCCAATCGCCAAGCAGGTTGCCGCGATTTGCGATGAAATCGAAAAGTTCACGAAGGCTGTTGAGACGCTTTGGCCTGCGTGAGGAAGGAATTTCTGCGAAAAGCCGCCGTCTCCCGCTTTGCCGAGCCCGGCTAGGGTGCCGCGCTCGGCAACCGCTCGTAGCCGAGCTTTTCAAAGCGCGGGCTCGCTGGGTTTCTGGGAGTGTTTGCTCGTTTTTTCTCTGTGAACGAAGGGTGATTTGATAGGCGACAAAGGTTGCCGATACGACGGAATAGGTCGGCGGGGCGGCGGACTTGGTCGCGGGGGTGGATACCTGCGTCGTCAGAGGAAATACCTTGGTCGTTTGGCAAACTACTAAGTCCGTTTGTGAGACTACTGGGGTCGCGGTGTGGGCAGAGGGGGTCGTCGTGGGGTCGACTTGGGGGAGCGGGTGGGCGGGGGAGGTCGTTGGGGTGGCTACTTTGGTTGTTTGGGCGTGTCGGGAGGTCGTTTGGGGGGCTGGGCGGGGTGGAAAAAGGGGCGAGGCGGGCGGCTCGGGTTTTGCCGTGCCGTCCGCCTCGGGTGGTGAGTTTCTTGGTCGGTTAGTTGGCGGGTTTGGCGGGTTTGGCGGTTTGGTTCATGGCTCCACGGATTTTGCGGAGGTTTTTGACGAGCACGCTGTCTTTGCCGAGGGCTCCCTCTACGGAGCCGACGCTCGCGCTGGCGAGGTCGTAGTTGTTATCGAGGTCGCTGCGGCGAGCGGCCACGGCGGCGCTGAGTGCGGCTTCGAGGCTGGAGACGATGCCTTCGTCGCCGGTCACGGATTTGACGCCGTTTTCGAGGTTGATCGTCCGCTGTGCGGGGTCCCAATCTTCTGCCACGAGGGCGGCTTTGTTTTCTTTGAGGAAGCCGATCATTTTATCAATGAAGGACTTTTTGTCCGCGTCTGTGAGGTCTGCCATAGGAGTAGTTTTTTTAGTGGTTTGTTTATGTGTATTAGCGAGGGCGACGAGTGCCGCCTCCGCCAAGGGCAAAAGATTGCAAAAACGTTTTAGGAATCAAGCCGAAAAGAAAGGGGGGCGAGAAAGACATGAGGGCTGCCCAAAACGCTAAATAAAGCGGGTTCTGGGATACACGGTGCATCCAAAGGTAGTGATAGGCTTTAGCCAAAAAACCGCAGTCATTATCCACGGAAGGCACGGAAGGACACGGAAAGTGGCATTTGTGAAAAGAATCCCACTCGCCCATTGGGTGAAGGCTCGGATGCTCGGAATGGATTGGCTTCCGTGAACTTCCGTGTCTTCCGTGGACTCAAGTGCCTTTTTTAGGTTTAGCCCGTGGAGGGACGTTCTTAGAAAGGCGCGCCTTTTCTCTATGGAGGGCAGTCCGGGCTAAAGCCCACCACTACTTGGGCCTCAGTGGTTGAACATGAATTCCTTCGCGTTCAGCAGAGCCCAGAAGATGTCGGTATAGACTTTGGGCTGTTCCTCGGTCACGCCCCAGTGCTCTTCCAGCTTGTGTAGCTCGGGCTCGGAGGGGGCGCGGCCAAAGCAGCGGAGGTAGAGATCGGAGGTGATTTCGCGGGGGGTGAGGTTGGATTTTATCAGCTTTTGCACGACGCCACCGCTAGCGATTTTGCCCTCCACGGTGTCGCCATTGAGCATGTGCAGAGCTTGGCTGAGGGTGGGGCCGACGAGTTCGCGGGAGCAGATGGCTTCGCGGTCGCTGCGGCCAAAGGTGGTCAGGAAGTAGCTCGATGTCTTGCCATCGGCGATCTGCACGGCGCGGGCTCCGAGGGGGAGACCTTTGTATTTGTCCTTCGTCTCGGTGACTTGGCTGATGCAGTCGAGCATCACCTCGGCACGCATCCGGCGGATGGTGGCTTTGGCGAAATTGCGTTCGTCGAGTGCGTTCGAGTCGTTCGGGCGGGTGGTGCGTTGGTAGGTGGCGCTGTTGCATACGTCGCGCACGATGTGGCGGAGGTCGTAGTTGTATTCGATGAGCTTCGCGGCAAGCGCGTCCATGAGTTCAGGGTTGCTCGGCGGGTTCGAGATGCGGGAATCATCCACGGGCTCGACGATGCCACGGCCCATATATTGCGCCCACACGAGGTTGCCGATGTGGCGGGGGAAGAAGGGGTTTTTTGGCGAAGCCACCCAATCGGCGAGGATCAGCCGACGGTCTTTGCCAGTGGTATCGGGGCGATCTTCGCCGAGGAATTTCGGAGCGATCACTTCGCCCGTCACGGGGTGTTTCGAGTCGCCGCCGCCGCTGTTGAAGATGATCTTTTCACGCGGGTCTTCGCCCGTTTTGCGTCCCACTTGCGTGAAGAAGGCGACGAAGCCGCGATAGTCCGCCATCGTCCAGCGATCAAAGGGATGATTGTGGCATTGCGCGCACTGGATGCGCGTGCCGAAGAACGCCTGCGCGGTGTCCTCGGCGAGCTTCAGCGGATCGGTTTCGAGTTGGTAGTAGTTCGCGGCTGGGTTTTCAAAGTTCGAGCCGCTCGCGGAGATCAGCTCGCGGGCGATTTCGTTGATCGGCACGTTTTTCTCCAGCCGCTCTCGGATCCAGTTGTAGTAGCTCAGCACCGCTTTGTAGCCGCCTTGGTTGTTGTTTTGGTCCGTCCGCACTTGCAGCAGCTCGCTCCATTTCAGTGCCCAGATGTCCACGAATTCCTTGCGCCCGAGCAGCTCGTCCACTTTCGCCGCGCGCTTCGCGGGCTCCTTGCTATCCACGAAAGCCTTGATGTCTGCCGCCGGTGGCAGCGTGCCCGTGATGTCTATGCTCGCACGGCGGAGGAAAGTCTCATCGTCACACAGCCCGCTCGGCAGCATCCGCAGCTTATCGAGCTTCGCGTTCACGAGCCCGTCCACGTAGTTCCACTCTTCGATTTTGGGCTTCTCGTATTGCAGCCCTTTCGGGATCACGATGACTTGCGTGCCCACCGTGTAAGTGTGGTAGCGCGCCATCACAAACGCCTCACCGCGCTGCCCGGTGGTGATGACTCCCTCTTTATCAATCTTCGCCGAGCCATCATTGCTGCTCAGAAAAAGCGCCATCGAGGTGACATCGCGATCCGTCCCATCGCCGTAGTGAGCGCGCACGGTGATTCGGAATTTTTGATCCGGCGATTCCAGTAAAAGCTGCTTTGGCAAAATCTCGATACTCGTCGGCTCGCCGATGTCCTTTGGGTCGTTCAAAGCGCCCGCCTCCAGCCAGCGCAGGATGTTCTGGTAGCTCTCACTTTCCTTCGCGAAAAGTTTGCCGCCCGTGTGCGGAGCCTCGCCATCGCACTTCGTCAGCAGCATCGAGGCTTCCGGCAGCGCGAGATTGATGCGCCGCCCGATCTGCTCGCGTGTGAGATTAAAATAATCGCCCTCGGGATTGTAGCCGAAGAGCGATAGGCGAAAGCCATCCTTCCCCCGCGACGCGCCGTGGCATCCGCCGCTGTTGCAGCCATTGCGCATAAAGACTGGCATCACATCATTGCGGAAAGAAACCGCCGGGTCTTCCTTCACCGTCTCCACCTTCACCGGCACCTCCACTGTCTGCCCTTGATATTCCACCTTCAGCACCGTCGCCCCATCCGCCAGCGGTAGCACCGCGCCATTTTCCACCTTCGCCAGCGCGGCATCTACGAGCGCGAACTTCGCCTCCGTCGTCACATTCCGATGCACGCCATTTGCCTCCGTGAATCGGCAGACGAGCGACTGACGGTCTCGCAGGAATTTGAGGTTCACCTCCGCCGGGAAGACCTCAAAAGTCTGCGCGGCGAAAGCCGAGACGGTAGCGAGTAAAAGGATGAGCAGTGCTTTCATAGAAATGTGGTTGACGGGTAGTGCGCCGTGACGACCGCGTTAGGGGCCGTTTCTTTGGGAAAGATGCAAAGCGCAGGAGGGGGGGCGTTTTGGAGCGGTGGTTCTTGATTGGGAACCGCTAGGAACTTCGAAGTTCAGGGCACACCCGAGAACTCGGGAGACGCAATCTGGAGTGCGGGGGCATGACCCCGCTCTGGCGGGCGAGGAACGAGCGGGTGGGCCAGTCGCACGCAAGGCCGACCGTGCGCCCACCCAAAGGCCCCTCCAGAGCGGGGGCATGACC
>JAYVQK010000072.1:0-9816 GCA_043757005.1 Verrucomicrobiaceae bacterium | reverse complement strand
GAGCAGCCGTCGTCGCTCGATACGCAGAAAGTGTAGGTGGTGTTGTTTGTGGGGATGCTGATTTTCCCCGTAGCTTCCACCACGAACTGATCGTGATTGCCCGCTGCGAGTGCGGGCGGTGCATTTTCTGTGGGGTAGTTCCCTGGGGAGCCGCTGTCGTTGAAATTCACCACCGGCCATGTCGTCGTCACTACGCTTGTTTGCAGCGAAGGCGTCGCCAGCACGGCTTCCGCCTGCGTGAGATCGCCGATTGAGGAACCGGAAAATACCGTCTTGAATTGAAACCCCGGCACCGTGCTTTCAAAGCCCACACCACCCGTCCCACTCGCCCAGCTCGTGTCCGTGAAAGTGCGCGCCGTCCACGTCGTGCCGAGCGTGTCGTTTGTAGGCACGAGGTATTTCAGCGCTGCCGTCGGCGCGAGGTAGGTGGTCGTCGCTACCGTCTGCACAGTGCCATACGGCTTGTCCGTGTATTGCGCGGGGTAGGGGGCAAACTCCGTCGCCACCGTCGTATCCGCCCGCACCAGCGCGAGGTAGCCGCCGCCCGCGCTCAGTTTGAAATTCGTGTGCAAATTCGCCGCAGGGTTCACACGATTCTTGCCGGAGGCAAAGACCACGATGAACCCCTTGGGCGCGATGCTCACCGCGGGGAAAGTCCACTTCGCCATATCGCCAGAGTCGTTCGTGAGCCGCCAGCCGCTGAGATTCACCGTAGTCGTCCCGTTATTCTGGATCTCGATCCAGTCCGACGTGCTCCCATCCTCATCCGTCAGCCCGTTATTATTATTGGCGAGGAACTCCGAAATAAAGGCATCCGCAAACGCCGACGACGCAAGCACTAGAGCAAAAAGGAAAGTAAGAATACGGCGCATTTGGATGAATATAGACGGTGTGGAAAGAGTTGTGGGCAGTTCAGCAGAGCATGATCTATCCGCAGTCGCCACTTACGTTATCGTTTTTTCCGAGACCCCCGAAAAACTCGCTCGAAAGAGACATAAAGGACACAGCGCAGTCCTTTTCGTCGTTGCGGCGGATGCTTCCCAGAGGCTACCTCGCAAGAGCCCGAAATCCGCTTGGCGTTCCGCAGGGACTCGCTAAAAGTGCCCCCCAAATGATCTCACAACGTATCGGATTTGTCGGAGTCGGGCGCATGGGCGCGAATATAGCGCGTCGCCTCAGAGAAGTGGGCTACCCCATCACCGCCATCTACGACGTGCAGCGCGGGGCCGCCATCGCGCTCGCCGCCGAGCTGGGCGCGGAAGCCTGCACGAAGCTGGCGCGCGTCACGGCTCTGAGCGATGTCGTCATCACCGTGGTCACGGACGACAAGGCGATGCTCGGCCTTTTCAAAACGAGTAAGGACAGCCTGTTCAAAGGCGCAAAAGGGCGCATCTTCATCAACTGCGCGACTGTCGCGCCAAAGACCCATCTCAAAGTCGAACAGTGGGCGCAAAAGGCGAAAGCCAAGACACTCGAAGCCTGCATGGCATCGAGTATCACGCAGGCGCGTAGCGGCGAGCTTTACCTCATGTGCGGCGGCGAGCGGAGCACTTACGAAGCGGTGCTGCCGCTGCTCCAACAGCTCGCGAAAGACCTGAAATACATCGGCACAACTGGCAGGGCAGCTACGTTGAAAGCCCTCGTCAACATGGTCATGAACATCAACACCGCTGGCCTCGCCGAAGGCCTCGGACTGGCCAGCGCGCTTGGGTTCAACCTCGCGCAAGTCATCGAAGTTTTTAGCCAAACCGGGGCCGATAGCCGCGTGCTCGCAACCGACGGCGAGGACATGATGAAGCGCGACCACGCCTGCTTTTTCAGCGCCGAGCACGCCGCCAAAGACAGCGACATCGCCCTCTCGCTCGCCAAAGGCAGGCGTATGAAACTCCCCCTCGCCACCGCCACCCTCGCGCAATACAACAAGATGAAAAGGCTCCGCCTCGGCCACCTCGACAAGAGCGGCATCGCCGAGCTGACCTTCCCAGGGCGCGCACCGAAAGCGAAGAAATAGCTGCACTTTTTCCCACCGAACCAACACCAACAACAACACATACAAACCATGAACAACGTCCCACTCATCAGCTCTGCCATCGCAGGCCCACTCGGCGCACTCCACTTGCCGCGCCTTTGGCTAAAGCTCTCGCTCGAAGCCACCTCGCAGCTCGCCGCTGGCTACCCCGGCCTCGGCGGTGGCTACGATCAAATGACCTGCGACGCGCTCGGCCTCGATGCCGCCGCCGTCGTGGCCTTTATCCAAGCTAATAAGCCCACCTACCCGCAGTTCGAGGCCTGGGTGCGCGCCAACGGCAGCAACCTCACCAAAGCCGCCATCCACAAACACAACCTCGCCATCCTCGGTTACATCCATACAGAGGCGACTCGCAAAGGCATCCTCTCCGCCAACGGCCTCCCCGACGACGGCAGCGTGCTGCCCGACGCGGTGAACCTAAACAACCTCGACGACTGGTTCGAGTTCCACCAAGCGGTGCTAAAGTAAGCATCCCCCCTCTCAAAAAAGACGAAAGCTGCGAGCGGTTTTCCTGAAGGAAAGGAAGTTCCCGCTCGCAGCCACGCGCCTAGGTCACACCGAACGGCTAGTCGTTTGAGAAGGGCAGCAGACGGTTGGGGTCTGCCGGATTTGCACGAGGGCTAGCTTGCCTTGGCTGCCTGAGGGCGCGCAGCGTTGGCAGATTGCCGCGAGGGGCAGCAACATCCCGGTGGCCATCGAATTTGGGGTCTTTTTTGGTTGGGCCGGACTCCGGGAAAGCATCGAGAGCACCGAACGGAAAGCCCGTGCGGTCAGCGTTTTTGTAGCATCTGTGAGTGGTCGAAAAAACATACTCTCACTAGTATTACTCTTTTTTCGTCGGCAAGAATTTCGGATTATTTTTAGAAATCGTCGTTTTACTCTAAAAATAATTTCAAATGGTGGCATCCGAAAGGCTCGTTTTGCACGGGCGTTTTACATTCGCGGACTTTTACGGGAGGGGGGATTTTTGCGTCCACGAAAGACACGAAAAAGACGAAAGACTTGAGCATCGGGAGTGGTTGATTTTTGGGCGCGGATGGGTGGGGATGAGACTCAGAGGCAGTATCCATCTTTGCGGTTCGTTTTTAGCCCCCTCCCCTGCCGAAGCTTTGCTATATCATTGATAAATAGCGCCCAGATCCACGCCCGTCCAAAGCGGCAGAGGGCAGCCGCACTCCAAAAACTCGCGTCCCTTCGTCGGGCGCTCGTGCTTCGCGACATCGTTTTTTTGTGCAACTGTCCCCTGCCGCTTTGTGCATCGCCTCCAGATCCAAACATCGTTTTTTTTGTGCGTGTTTGGCCTGCTCTGTCTTGCTCATCTTCCGTGGCTTCCGTGGACTAAATCTTCGCTCTCCTCACCGTTTCCTTGAGTTTTCCCGGCGCTTCTGTTTTCTCCGCGCGAAATATGTCGGCTGTTGTTTCTTTGGATAATCCTATTGCGGGGGTGCTCGCTCCGCTCTTTGCGCTACGCGCGAAAAATGACCACGGGTGTGGGGATGTGGAGGCGTTGCGGGAATTTGTCGTCTGGGCGGCGGCGCAGGGCTTCCGCTGTGTGCAACTGCTACCGGTGAACGAGACGGGGGCGGATAATAGCCCGTATAATGCGATCAGCTCGGTCGCTCTGGAGCCGTCCACTTTAGCCATGTCGGAGGTGGAGGATCTCTCGGTGGCGGAGCGGTCGGAGTGTGGCGTGCTACCGGGCGACACGGGGGCGGTGCAGTGGCGCGAGGTGAAGGAGCGGAAGTGGGATCTGTTGCAGCAGGCGTTTGCAAATTTCTGTGTGCATCATTGGGAAGGGTTCGATTTGCGGGCGCGTGAGTTTCGCGATTACATCCGGGCGGAGGCGGATTGGCTGGAGAGCTACGCGCTTTTCCGGGTGCTTATGGAAAGGCACGGCAGCGAGCAGTGGGATACTTGGCCGGAGGAGGTTCGTTCTTTTGCCTCCGCGAGCAAGTGGCTGGCGGCGCAGCGGGCGGGGGTGCGCGACGAGATCGCGCTGGAGGTGCGGTTTTATAAATACGTGCAGTGGCTGGCGTTCACACAGTGGCGCGCGGTGCGGCGTTTTGCGGGGGAGCGGGGCGTGGTGCTGATGGGGGATGTGCCTTTCGGGGTGAATTACTACAGCGCGGATGTGTGGGCGGAGCCGGGGCTTTTTGACCTGCGCTGGAGCGGGGGCGCGCCGCCGGAGCCGGCGTTTGTGGATGATGAATTTGTGCGGCGCTGGGGGCAAAACTGGGGCGTGCCGCTTTACTGCTGGCCGCAGCATCGGGCGACGGACTTTGCGTGGTGGCGGCAGCGGGTGCGGATGATCGCGGAGGCGTTCCATCTTTTCCGCATAGATCATGTGCTCGGTTTTTTCCGCATCTACGGCTTCCCGTGGAGGCCGCTGCGCAACGCGGAATTTGCGCATCTCAGCGAGGCGGAGGCGCGGGAACGCACGGGCGGAGAGCTACCGCGTTTCCACGAGCATCCCGATGGCTCGGCGGAGGAGAAAGCGGCGAATCGCACGCAGGGGGAGGAATTTCTCCGCGTGCTGCAAGAAGAAGTCGGCCCCGGCGTGCTCATCGGCGAAGACCTCGGCACCGTGCCGGATTACGTGCGGCCTAGCCTGCTTTCGCTGGGCATCCCGGGGTTCAAAGTGCCGTTTTGGGAACGTGAGCGCGACACGCGGCTGACGCCCGGCGCGGACTACCCGCGATGCAGCGTGGCCACTTTTGCCACGCACGATCACGAGCCGCTGCGGGTGACTTGGGAACGCTGGATGGCCACCATCGCCGCTGCCATCGTGGAGCCTGAGCGGCTCGGCGCGGCACGCGATGCGGCGTGGTGGGAAGTGCGTCGGCTCGCCGCGTGGGCGGGCTTCGAGGTGCCGCGCATGATGACCTTTGAAGAAGTCCACGCCCCACTGCTCGCGGGCCTGCTTCGCTCGCAATCGTGGCTGGCGGCGGTGATGATTACCGACGTGCTCGGCACCACTCAACGATTCAACGTCCCCGGCACCGTCGGCGCGGAAAACTGGAGCGCGCGCCTACCCCTCGGCTGGGAAAAAGAGCCCGCCATCGCGCAAGCTGCGGCACTCGTGAGGGCCAGCGGGCGCGCTACTTTTGCACGCCAAAACGATACACCGTAGTGCTCGCATACGTCTCGCCGGGGCGGAGCGTGGTGCTGGCAAAAGCGGGCTGATTGGGACCGTCGGGGAAGTGCTGAGTTTCGAGGCAGAGCCCGGCGAATTTCTCGTAAGACTCGGCGCTGTGGTCGGCGACGGCTTTGATGTAGTTGCCGGTGTAAAATTGGATACCCGGCTCGTCCGTCTCCACGCGCATGGTGCGCCCGCTAGCGGGGTGCGTGAGCTCAGCGGCAAAGGCCAGGCCGGGGGCGGTGCGGGCGATGGCCCAGTTGTGATCATACCCTCCGCCAGGCGTGTCTTTGAGCGCAGCGATGTCGCGTCCGATCAGCTTCGCCGTGCGGAAATCGAACGCGGTATCGGCGACCGCGCGCAGCTCGCCGGTGGGGATGCTGGCAGCGTCCACCACCGTGTAGTGCTCGGCATTTAAGCGCAGCGTGTGGGCGAGGATGTCGCGCTCGGCGGGGCCACCGAGATTCCAGTAGGCGTGGTTCGTGAGGTTCACCACGGTGGGACGATCCGTGGTGGCGGAGTAGGTGATGGTGAGGGCGTTTTCTGTGAGCGCATAAATCACACACACATCGAGCGCGCCGGGGTAGCCCTCGTCGCCGTCCGGGCTATGCAGCAGGCAGCGCACGGCGGCGGGGCCAGCGGGCTCGATGCGCCAATTCTTTTTGTCAAAACCGCGCGTGCCGCCGTGGAGATGGTTCGCGCCGTCATTCGTAGTGAGCTGGTGCGCCACGCCATCGAGCACGAATCGCCCAGCAGCGATACGATTTGCAAAGCGCCCGGCGGTGCAGCCGAAAAAGGGATGCGGCTCCAAATAACGGCGCGGATCGGCAAACCCAAGCGTGATCTCCCCCACCCCCGGCAGCCGAACGCTAGAGAGCGTGCCGCCCCACGAGAGGATGGTAGCGCAAAGGCCGTGGCCGTTTTCGATAGTGATGGAGCGGAGCGGCGAGCCGTCCGGCGTGAGTCCGTGTTCTTGCATGGTAAATGTGAGTGCTTTGGCGAAAAGGGCGGTGACTCACCATAGCGCAGCGGGCTGCGTCAAGCGCTGGGCGGATTTTAAAATGAACCACTGTGGCGCAAAAATACGCCCATCCGCTTTTTCATTGCCGCGCGCCCGCCCGCCGCTTATCCGTGCTGGAACATGATGACTTTCTGGCATTGGTGGCATCCATAGACGGGCCTACTCCGCATTTCACTGCGGAGTGGTCGTCGCCACCGTGCGTCGCCTTTTTCCGGCCCGAAGATTCCAAGAGCGCGAATCCTCGGGCCATTTCTTTTTACCCCGCAAAGCTCATTTCTAAACACACACACACCATGATCAGCCAATTCAAATACAACGCCGACGGACTCATCCCCGCCATCGTGCAAGACTCCACCACCAAGCGTGTGCTGATGATGGCTTGGATGAATGACCAGAGCATCCGCATGACGCTCGAAAAAGGACAGATGTGCTACTTCAGCCGCTCGCGGCAAAAGTATTGGCTGAAAGGCGAGACGAGCGGCAACACGCAGCGCGTCGTCCGCTGGGCCGTGGATTGCGATAAAGATACGCTGCTCTTTGAAGTCGAGCAAAAGGGCGGTGCCTGCCATACGGGTTACGAGAGCTGTTTCTTCCAGGAACTCGACGAGCACGGGCTGCCAAAGCCGATCACCGAACAACCACTTTTTGACGCCGCACAAACTTACGGCAAATGACCGAATGAATACCCATTTTACACCCACCCTCCCTGCCTTTCGCGAACTCGCGAAGCTGGGCAATCTCGTGCCTGTCTATACAGAGCTCATCGCGGATGCGGAGACGCCCATCTCGGCGTTCTCGAAGCTCGATGATGGCGGCTATACGTTCCTTTTCGAGAGCGTGGAGAAGAGCGAGCAAACGGGGCGCTACAGCTTCCTCATCGTCGCCCCGCGCACCGTGCTGGAGAGCCACGGGCGCACCGTGCAGATCACCGAGGATGGCGACACTTGCACCTTCCAATCCGAGCGCGATCCGCTGGCGGATTTGGAGGCGCTCATGGCCTGCTACCGCTACGTGCCGCGGCCGGACGAGCCCGTTGAGTTTCGCACGCGCTTCGCGGGCGGCGCGGTGGGCTTCCTCGGGTATGAAATGGTGCGCTTCTTCGAGCCCTCGGTGCCAGTCGTCGAGCGGGACGATTTGCAACTCCCGGAAAGCCTCTTCGTCATCGCGGATACGGTGCTCATCTTCGATCATCTAAAGCGCCGCCTCCGCATCGTCGCCAACGCCTTTGTGGATGGCGACGCCGACGCCGCCTACGCCGACGCGCAGCGCCGCATCGCCGCCATCACCGAGCAGCTCGCGCAAGCGCCGAAGCTCGCGCCTTTCCCCATCGGCCCCGCCCCAGCGCCCGCCGAGGCGGAGAGCAATACGACCCGCGCCGAATACGAAAGCATGGTGACTCGCGGGCAAGAATACATCCGCGCAGGCGACGTATTTCAGTTCGTGCCATCGCAGCGTTTCGCCACCGACTACACCGGCGACCCGCTCACACTCTACCGCGCACTGCGTATGGTGAATCCCTCGCCCTATATGTTCTGCATGAATTTCCCCGCCACAGAAACGCGCGCGCGCTTCTCCCTCGTCGGCAGCAGCCCGGAAGTCCACGTCCGCGCGATTGATCGCAAAATAGAAATCCGTCCCATCGCTGGCACCCGCCGCCGTGGAGCCACGCCCGCCGAGGACGATGCCAACGCCGCCGAGCTGCTCGCCGATCCCAAGGAGCGCGCCGAGCACCTCATGCTCGTGGACCTCGCCCGCAACGACGTAGGCCGCGCCAGCGAATACGCCACCGTGCGCGTGAACGACTTCATGCTCGTCGAGCGCTACTCCCACGTCATGCACATCGTCAGCAACGTCCAAGGCCAACTCCGCCCCGACCGCACCGCCTACGACGTGATGCGCGCCACCTTCCCCGCAGGCACCGTCAGCGGCTCGCCCAAAGTGCGCGCCATGCAAGTCATCGCCGAGTTTGAGAAAAGCAAACGCGGCGTCTATGCCGGAGCCGTCGGCTACTTCGGCTTCGATGGCAATAGCGACTCCTGCATCGCCCTCCGCACCGTCGTCCTCAAAGACGGCAAAGCCTACGTGCAAGCCGGCGCCGGAGTCGTCGCCGACAGCACCCCCGAGGGCGAATACACCGAAACCGTAAGCAAAGCCATGGGCATGATGGCCGCGATTGCACGAGCGAAGAGCATTTAAGATTTAGGATTTAAGATTTAAGATTTGCACCGATATCCCACGTCTTTCCTGAAATAGAAAAACTCCGCCACGCACACCCGATCTCCGAACCTCGGAGCAAATCCTAAATCTTAAATCTTAAATCTTAAATCACACCGCCATGCTCCTCGTCATAGATAACTACGACTCATTCACCTACAACCTCGTCCAATACTTCGGCGAACTCGGAGCCGACCCCCTCGTGCGCCGCAACGACGAAATCACCCTCGACGAAATCGCCACACTCCGCCCCCAGCGCATCTGCATCTCCCCCGGCCCCTGCACGCCCAACGAAGCCGGCATCTCCTGCGAAGTCATCCGCCGCTTCGGCCCCACCACCCCCCTCTTCGGCGTATGCCTCGGCCACCAGAGCATCGGCCACGTCTTCGGCGGCGAAGTCGTCCGCGCCGCCCGCCTCATGCACGGCAAAACCTCCCCCATCCACCACCACGGCACCGGCGTCTTCGCCGGCCTCCCCTCCCCCTTCGAGGCCACACGCTACCACTCCCTACTCGTAAAAAGAGACACCTTCCCCGCCTGCCTAGAGATCACCGCCGAGACCACCGAAGGCGAAATCATGGGCCTCCGCCACCGCGAGCACCCCATCCACGGGGTCCAATTCCACCCCGAAAGCATCCTCACCATGGAAGGCAAAAAAATCCTCCAAAACTTCCTAGCCCTGTAGGAAACACAGACTTCAAACAGCACCCCCCACCGCAACGCCGCTCTGACCATAGCCCAGCACTTTAGTGCTGGGACAGCGTCCCCCACAAAAAAACGGTGAGTCCCCCAGGGATGAAAGAACGCCCCTTCCGTCCCTACGAGACTACCCCGCTTCGCGCACGTCGTCCCAGCACTAAAGTGCTGGGCTATGGTCATCGCACATTAGCCTTTTTGAGTCGGAGACTTCGATTTTAGCTTTCTGTCGGTTTTTCCGCGATTGCTTCTTCATTAACGAGCCACTCAGGTGGGACAGGCTCATAACGTGTATGAATGATGGTTGTATCGTAGCAAATCACCGTTCCCTCGTTCTTTACTGGAAAGTCCACTTCGATGGCTTGAAAAACGGATGCTTTGCATTTCTTCAATTCATCTAAAGCAGAGTGATTCATATATGTCTTACCAGCAGGGGCACCGCCCAAACGACAGGCGTAAACGACCGGCGCTCCCACCACCGTCAGCTCATCCGTGACGCGCAAAAGTTCCACTTCACCGAAATCAATTCCAATACCGAGGCCCACATCTTTAAGGGCGACAGTAAAGCATCCGCGCCCCTCCTTGTATGCCTCGTTGAAAATTGCGTGACACTCTTGCGCTGCTGCCAATGCACGATAACCAGCATCTTTGCCCGTGAAAAAATCGGGGAAGTAAGCAAGAAAGCCGTCGCCTGTGAATTTATCTATCACTCCAAGATGC
>JAYVQK010000071.1:0-9839 GCA_043757005.1 Verrucomicrobiaceae bacterium | reverse complement strand
TCCTCGGCGAGGTGCCGAGGACAACACGCGGGGCGCGTGCGCTACCCGCTCCATTCCCAACGCTCCACCGTTACCCAGTAGAAATTTCAAGAAGTGCCTAAAATCCCCCGTCGCCAAACATCGCATCTCTCCCCAAGTTGCCGCCGTGGTTTTCTGCGACGCACACAATCATCTGCACGACGCACGCCTCGCCGCGTGGCGTGCGCGGCATCTCGCCGAGCTGCCTGCGCTGGGCATCGCGCACGCGGTGGTGAATGGGACGTGCGAGGCGGATTGGCCTGCGGTGGCGGCGCTCGTGGCGAGCACGCCGTGGGCGATGCCGTCTTTTGGCCTGCATCCGTGGCAGGTGAATGATCGCAGCGCCGACTGGCGCGCCGCGCTCACTGCGCAGCTCGATGCTCACCCCGGCTGCGGCGTAGGCGAGGTGGGGCTGGATCGCTGGATCGCTGGCCACGATCCCGCCGCACAAGCCGAGTGCCTCGCCGCTCAGATCGCGCTGGCGACGGCGCGCGACCTGCCGCTCACGCTGCACTGCATCCGCGCGTGGGGCGCGCTGTGGGACATCGTCCGCACGCAGGCGCTGCCGCCGCGCGGCTTCCTACTGCACGCCTACGGTGGGCCGCGCGAGATGGTCGCGGGCTTCGTTGCGCGGGGGGCTTACTTCTCTTTTTCGCCCTACTTCCTGCACGAGAGAAAGGCGGAGCAGCTCGCCATTTTCGCCGCGCTCCCCGCCGAGCGCATCCTCGTGGAGACCGACGCGCCCGACCTCTCGCCGCCGCCCGAGCGCAACCCGCTTCCGCTTTCCGCGCCGGATGGCAGCGCGATCAATGACCCCACAAATCTCCTCCTGGCCTACGACACGCTCGCCACCCTGCGCGGCGTCTCGATGGAGGCGCTCGCGGAGACGGTGGCAGAAAACTTCACACGCCTTTTCCTCACGCGATGATCGAAGTCGTCCACCAGCGCGCGCTCTTTCTCCCCCGCCACGATCTGTGGCTCGACCCACAGCTCGCCAAGCCTTTTGCCTTTGTCTCCCACGCCCACAGCGACCACACCGCGCGGCATCGCGAAGTAGTGATGACGCCCGCGACCGCTGCATTCATGCGCGCTCGCGTGCCGGGGCAGCGCACCGAGCACACGCTGGCTTTTGGCGAGACTCGGGCATTGCGCGGCGGGAATGTGACGCTGCTTTCCGCAGGCCACATCCTCGGCTCGGCACAGATTTATTTCGAGAGCGACGAGGGCTCGCTGCTTTACACGGGCGATTTCAAATTGCGCCCCGGCCTCAGCGCCGAGCCCTGCGAATGGCGGCACGCGGAGACGCTCATCATGGAGACGACCTTCGGCCTCCCGCGCTACCGGATGCCGCCTACGGAGGCGGTGTTTGCGCAAGTCGTGGACTTCTGCCGCGCCGCTCTGGCAGAGGGCGCGACGCCCGTGCTCCTCAGCTACTCGCTCGGCAAATCGCAAGAGATCATCTGCGCCCTCCTCGCCGCCGGGCTCACGCCGATGCTGCACGAGAGCGTGTGGCGCATGACGGAGATCTACCGCGCCCTGTCCCCCACTTTCCCCGCAGGCAGCGTGCGCTTTTCCGCCAGCCAAGTCGCGGGCCACGTCGTGATCTGCCCGCCGAATATCGCCCGCGAAAAACTCATAGACCGCATCCAGCACCGCCGCGTCGCCGTGCTCACCGGCTGGGCGCTCGATGGCGGCGCGATCTATCGCTATCAATGCGACGCCGCCTTCCCCCTCACCGACCACGCCGACTATGACGACCTCCTCCGCTACGTGGAACTCGTGCAGCCCCAGCGCGTCCTCACGCTCCACGGCTTCGCCGCCGCCTTTGCCTCCGACCTGCGAGCGCGCGGCGTGGAAGCCTGGGCGCTCACGGAGCAAAATCAGCTCGATCTGAAGCTGTAGCGCTAGCCGCTTCCGCCCCTCAAATATAAATTTTCAAGAGTCTGTTAAAGCCTCTCGTTGCCTTGCCCCCAGGTGCGTTCTTCGGCTTTTATTTGGCGGTAGCGTTGCATGATTTTGGCAAAGGCGGCGGCTCGGGTTTGCTCGGGTTGGGATTCGAGATCGGCGCAGGCCTTTTTCAGCCACAGTTCGCTCGGCATCCGCACGGCGGTGGCGCGGGGCGCGAGCGGCGCGGCGGCGGCAGGCGCGGGGTGCGGGGCGACGGGCATCGTGGGTTGGCCGGGGGAAATAGCGGCGACTGCGGCGGCGAGCCCGGCATCCACCTGGCCGGTGGGCGCTAGTTCGCCGGGCATTTCCAGCGCGTTCACCCAGCCGAGATGTTTGCCGGGGGCAGGCGGGGAAAATTGCGGGCCGCTGGTGGGCGGGACGATCTCTGCGGGCGGCTCGGGCGGAAGCGGCGGCGGCAAAACGACCTCCGGCACTGCCATCTGGACGGGGAGTTGCGGCTTTATTGGAAGGGAACTTTTGGAAACTTCGAACTCTGAACTCTGAACTTCGAACTTAGAACCTTGCTGCTTCGAAAGCGCCGTTCTGAGTTCGGCGTTCTCAGAGTTTCCCTGAAAAGAGGCAGGCTTGAGTGGCACGGGCTTCGGCGCTGGGACAACTGGCTTCGGCGCTGGGACAACTGGTTTCGGCGCTGGGATGACTGGCTTTGGCGCTGGGGTGACAGGTTTTGGCTCTGGAATGACTGGCTTTGGCTCTGGAATGACAGGCTTCGGCTCTGGAATGACAGGCTTCGGCGCTGGAATGACAGGCTTCGGCGCTGGGATGACAGGCTTTGACGCCGGCGTGACAGGCTTTGGCGCTGGAGTGACAGGTTTTGGCTCTGGAATGGTAGGCGTTCGCGCTGGAATGGTAGGCGTTGGCGCTAGAATGGTAGGCGTTCGCGTTGGAATGGTAGGCGTTGGCTCTGGAATGACAGGCGTTGGCGCTGGAATGGCAGGCTTTGGCTCTGGGGTGACAGGCTTTGGCTCTGGGATGACAGGCTTTGGCTCTGGGATGACTGGCTTTGGCTCTGGAATGACTGGCTTTGCGGGCACGATGGGCGCGATGGGCGCGATGCCGGATTGGGCGCGCGGTTTCGGGGTCTCTCTCGGCGCGGGCGCGATGGGCACGATGCCCGAGACAGGCGCTTCCTTTTTCACCACTGGCGCGGGCGGCGGGACGATGCGGGTGGTGGGCTCACTCGCGGTGCGCGGCGCGGTCTGCACGGGGGTGATGGAGCTTGTCGCCCCCGCCCGTCCGTTGCTTGTCTGCGCAAAGCTCCCGCGCACTACGAATACGCATCCTAGCACAAAAAACGTTTTTTTAAAAATCCCCATTCCGATTACCACAGCCGCCACCATGCCTCAATCGCGGAGGGCGAAAAGCCTTTTGCCGTGGGAAGGAGTAG
This sequence comes from Verrucomicrobiaceae bacterium, assembly GCA_043757005.1. Classification (GTDB taxonomy): domain Bacteria; phylum Verrucomicrobiota; class Verrucomicrobiia; order Chthoniobacterales; family Chthoniobacteraceae; genus SXWH01. The sequence goes on along the minus strand of JAYVQK010000071.1, from coordinate 6,469 downwards.
ATTGGTTCACGGGGGTAAAAATTAAGCGTTCAGGGTTTAGCGTTAAGGGGACTCCCGAAAACTCGTGGTGACGCCTCTGGAGTGCGGGGGCATGACCCCGCTCTGGCGGGCGAGGAACGAGCGGGTGGGCCAGTCGCTCGCCATTCCGATAGTATGCCTACCCGAAGGCCCCTCCAGAGCGGGGTCATGCCCCCGCACTCCAGAGGCACCGCTGGTAAGTCCCAAAGTGTCAGTTTTCGGGAGTGCCCTTAAGAGTTAAGAGTTAAGAGTTCAGCCCGCCGCAGGCGTTCGGGCACTCGCGAGCGGCCAAACTCTGAACTCTGAACTCTTAACTCTTAAAAAGACCCGCACTCCACGAAGGCAGGCATCCAGATGCGCTCGGCGAAGATTGCCATGTGGATGTCGCTGCTGGCGGATCACCTCAACGTGCAATTCCATTACTACCGGCGCGGACTCGGCTCCTGCGGCGTGGAGATGCACTAGCGGAGTTCGGTGTTTCATCGGTGCGGGGCTGTGTTTAGAAGAGCTGTCAATCGAACCAATCACATTATGCCGAAATCCCAATCATCCCGTCTCTTTCTCGCTGCTGCGCTGCTGGTGGGCACATGGCTCTTGTGGTTTTTGGCCGCGCCAAAACCGCCTGCTGGTGACGCGTCGCCAGCGGTCGCGGCGCCTGCGCAAAAGGCTGCGAGCGTGGCGGGAGGCGGGAGCCCGGCGGAGGTGTCGCATTTAAATACTCCGGCGGCTGCGCCTGCTCTAGTGCAGGCTGCGCCAGCGGTCCCGGCGGTGGCAGCTCTGCCGGAGTTGCCGAATCTGCCTGCAAATCGTGCGCAGATTTCGGATGTGTTGGATCGGCTGCAACTCACGCTCCGCGACTTCCGCACGGCCAATGGGGGGAACCCGGTGGGGACAAACGCGGAGATCACTCGCGCGCTGCTGGGCGATAATCTCAAGCAGACGAAGCACGAGATCCCGGAGGGCACGCGGCTGAATGGTAGTGGGGAACTTTGCGATCCGTGGGGGACGCCGTATTTTTTCCATCAGCAGAGTGCGGTAAAAATGGAGATCCGTAGCGCGGGGCCGGATCACAAGATGTGGACGGCGGATGATGTGCAGTGGTAGCCCGCGCGTATGACTCGTCTTTGGCCGCTTTTGCTCGCGCTCGTCGCCCTCGTCGTGGGGCCGCTGGTGCTGCGTCCGAAAGGGGAAGGGGCGATCATGCGAGGGCAGGATGTGGTGGTGGTGGTGACGCCGCACAATGAGGCGATCCGCTCGGAGTTTGGGCGCGCTTTCCGCGAGTGGTATGGGAGGAGGACGGGGCGCACGGTGACGGTGGATTTCCGCACGCCGGGGGGGACGAGCGAGATCACGCGCTATCTTGTGGGGGAGTATGCGGCGGCGTTTCAAAACTACTGGGTGCGGGAGCTGCATCGCCCATGGAACGCGGAGGTGGAGAGCGGCTATATGGATGCGAAGGTGGTGCTCGGAAAGGCGGCGGCAGATACGCCACGGCAGGCGGCGCGGCGGGCTTTTTTGGCGTCGGCGGTGAGTAGTCGGATGGATGTTTTTTTTGGCGGTGGGTCGTTTGATTTCGTGCGGGCGGCGGGGCAGGGGATGCTGGTGGACTGCGGCTATGTGCGTGCGCACGGGGAGCTATTCGGGGAGGGGAATCCCATCCCGCCTTTCGTGGGTGGCGAGCCGTATTACGATGTGCAGGGGCGCTGGATCGGGACGGCGATTGGGGCCTTTGGCATCGCGTGGAATCGCGACCAGGTCGCGCGGCTCGGCGTGCCGGAACCACGGCGGTGGAGCGACCTCGCGGATGCGCGCTTTTTCCGCAATCTCGCGCTGGCAAATCCCACGCAGAGCAGCGCGGCGAATAAGGCGTTTGAAATGCTGATCCAGCAGCAGATGAATGAGGCGGGCGCGAGTGAGGAGCTGGGCTGGGAGCGGGCGATGCGCTTGCTCCAGCGGATCGGTGCGAACGCGCGCTATTTCACGGATTCCTCGGCGAAAATCTCGCTCGATGTGGAGGCGGGCGAGGCGGCGGCGGGGATGACGATTGATTTCTACGGGCGCTACCAAAGCGAGGCTGTGCGGCGGGCGGATGGCAGCTCGCGGATCGGCTACGTGAACGCGGAGGGTGGCACGAGTTTCGGCGTGGATCCCATCGGGCTGCTGCGCGGTGCGCCGCACGCGGAGGTGGCGGCGCGGTTCATCGAATTTGTGCTGGGCGATGGGCAAAAGATTTGGGGCTGGAAAGTGGGCACGCTCGGCGGGCCCACGCAGCACGCGCTGCGGCGGTTGCCGATTTTGCCGGCGCTCTACGCGGCGGAATGGCGCGAGATGCGGAGCGACCCGGAGGTGCTGCCTTACGTGGCGGCGCGCGATTTCACCTACCACGAGAAGCGCACGGGGGCGCTGTTTGGGGCCATTAGTTTTGTGATCCGTGTGATGTGCATAGACACGCACGAGGAGCTCGCTGGCGCTTGGCGCGGGCTGATCGAGGCGCGCGCGCGGCTGGGGCATTTCCCGGCGGAGGCGCTCGCGGTTTTCGAGGATGTGAGTGCGGTGGATTACGCGGCGGCGCGCGGTCGCATCCGCGAAAACACGAGCAGCAGCGCGAGCAAGATCACCCAGGTGCAGCTCGCAAAAGAGCTGGCCGATACCTTTCGCAAAAACTACCGCCGGTGTAGGGAGCTGGCGGAGGCTGCCCGCTAGTCGCGGTAGCTGTCTGCTTTCGAGCCGCTCACCACGAGGCTGCGGCCCATGAAGGGCTTGTTGTGGAGGGTCTCTACGGCGCGTTTGGCTTCGTCCACGGTGATCATGGTTACAAAGCCGAAGCCTTTGCTTTTATATGTGCCTTTGAGCGTCACGATCTCGGCGCTTTGCACTTTGCCGACGCCGTTGAAGAGGTCGCAGAGGTCGCTCTCCGTGGCGTCGTAGCTGAGGTTGCCGATGTAGAGGCGCGGGTTCGTCACCTCCACGACTTCCACGGGGCGCGAGGTGCGCGGGGCGCGGGCGTCGCGCTCTTGGCGAGGGCCCCGCTCCGAGCGTTCCGAGCGCGCGGTTGAGCTGGTGGAGGCTGCTTTTTTACCTCCTGTGAAAAAGCCGACGATGCGCTGCCAGAGCGTCGGCTTCTTGGGCGCGGACGAGGGGCGGCGTGCTTCGTTGCGGTGGTCTTGGCGCGGGCCGCGCGAGTCGCGCCGGTCGCGGTTGCCTGCTTGGCGATTGGATTGGCGGCGTCCGCCGTGTCCGCCTCGGCGGTCTTGCTGGGAGTCTGTGTCGTTGGAGTTCATGTGATGCGTGTTGTGTGTGTGCGTTGCTTGGTGTGGGGGTGCGGCGTGCGAGACAGTAGGCGACAAATCCCAACAATCGGGCCGGAGCAAAAGAGATCGCTGACACGGCAGTGCCGATTCGTTGAAAGAGCTTGTTTAGTCGCTGCATCATCATCGGCATCGGTGGAAAATGCGCGGGCTGCCTGCCCGGCGCGGCGGGACTACTAGTGGAGTTTCCCCCCGGGCGCAAGGAACGATTCCACCCAGTTGTGATGTAGCTTGGATTTGAACCACGAAGAGCACGAAGAGCACGAAGGAAATATCAGGAAAAGAGTGCCGTTTTCATCTCTCCTTTTCGTGTCTTTCGTGCCCTTCGTGGTTCAAAATAGACCACTACCTTCCACCCGTGAGTGCTCAGTGCTTCGGCGCGCTCACCGTATTCTCCGCCATATCGCGCTCCCGGCGCGAGACCATCTTATCCGCGATCTCCGACACCATCTGCTCGATCAGCAAGCGCAAGTGGCTCCCCGCTTGATAATCCGCCGGCGCAATGTGCCGCACCCGATCCGCAGTCCCCACGAGCTGGAAGCATTTGCGGAAGCTCGTCCGCGACACATCCTGCGGATTATACACCGCGATCGCGTGCCCGCCGTATTGGCGCACCACGGTGAAGCACGGCACATCCGTAGGCCCATCGCCGATGTAAATCATGTGATCAAAAGGCACCGGGCGCAGATCCGGCGGCATGTGGTCATTCACATCCTGCGAGTAGTCCAGTAGCCCTTTATTGATGCGGAAAAGAAACTGCGTCTTCTGCGTATGCGAGATCACCCGCTTCGGGAAAGTGATCCTCCCCTCGCGATCTTCTGCGAACTCACAGCCAAAGACCGCCTTCACAAAAGGCGCCAGCCGCGAGCCATCAATCAGCGCCTTTAGCCCGCTGCTGATGATGTAATGCTCCACACGGATCCCCAGCGCCTTGTGCTCCGCCCGCAGCAGCCCACTCTCAAACTGCGCAAACATCTCCGGCAACCCTGGGAAAAAATGCAGCCCCGCCCCCAGCTCCCGCAGCCGCGCGTTCGTCGGGCGATCCATCTCTAGGTAATCCAGCAGCGCCTTTAGATACGCCAGCTCACTATCGTAGCCCTGCTCCTTCACAAGCGCCTGGCACTTTTGCCAAAACTTTCCCGGATCAATCCCGAAAGCAGGAAACAGCACCTCATCCTGCATATAATTCGGCGACAGCGTCTGATCGTAATCATACACGAGAGCGATAGTATTTTGTGGCACAGCCATGCGCGCACCGTGCGGGAATCGCGCCCCACTGTCCAGAGGAGAGGCACGCCCTTTGAACCACCTACAGCGGCTCCGCAAGCTACCGTGCAGACCCTTTCCGCGCTTGCTCAGAAGTCGGCGGGGCGTATTCTCTTCCCCATGATTCAGACCATCGAAGTCATCGTTGACGAGCGCGGCACCGTGCGCCTGCTCGAACCGCTCCACCTCGACCGACGCCACCGCGCGTTGCTCACGATTTTGGCGGATGAACCCTCCGAGACTCACGAGACGGCGCTCCTCAGCGAGCCTACTCTCGCTGAGGACTGGAACCGCCCCGAAGAGGATGTCGCATGGTCACACCTACAACAGGCTCAGTAGTCCTCGTTCCGTTCCCGTTTTCGGATTTGTCGCAGTCCAAGCGCCGTCCCGCAGTCGTGCTCGCCGATGCGGAAAGGGGCGACTGGATTCTCTGCCAAGTCACCAGCAAATCGTATGCAGACGCTCGCGCTGTGGAGCTTGCCGCCGATGATTTCAAACGTGACGGCCTCCGAATCACCAGTTACGCCCGCCCGGCTAAACTTTTTACCGCGCACGAAAGCCTTTTCGTTGCCGAGGCGGGCGTGCTCCGTGCCGAGTCCCTCAAGCGAATCACGGACGAAGTCGTCTCCCTCATCCGACAAAATACCTGATCGGCGAGCGTGCTAATATGCCAACGCTTTGCCCCTCGACACACCTTCCCCAGCCCGCTCCTCTCGGCATCTGCAACCAAAGAACAAAAAATATGCTTTTGCATACCGATGTCCTCCAAGTCCGAACACCTGTGGTCAACTTTTACGTCCTTCGAGACGCATCAGGGTTGTATTTGCTCGATGCCGGATTCATCGGAGGGCGGTTCTTTTTGCAGCGTGCACTTCGGCGACGCGGTTGGGAAAAAGAGGCCATTCGCGGGATCATCCTCACACACGGGCACCTCGACCATATTCTCAACGTATCCACGATTGCCCGCGAGACTGGTGCCTGGATTGCCGCCCCCCGCCTTGATGAAGACTACTACTCAGGGCGTCCGCGCTATCTCGGCTGGAGTCGCATCGCGGGTTGCTTGGAGAGCATTGGCCGTTCTATCTTATCCTTTTGCTCGTTCGTGCCAGACCGCTGGCTCGGCGATGGTGACTTTATTGACGTATGGCGTGGCTTGCGGGCAGTCCATCTCCCCGGCCACACCCACGGTCACACGGGTTTTTACTGCGAACGCCTCAGGCTTCTGTTCACCGCCGACTTGTTTGCCAGCTATCGCCACTTTGCGCACTTCCCACCAGCCATCTTTAATTCCGCGCCGGAGCAGATGCCGCAGAGTGTAAAGGCTGCATTGGCATTGGACCTCGCCGGAGTCATTCCAAACCATTGCGACCGAGCCACACCCGAGAAGCACCTGCAACGGCTCCGGCAGCTAGAACGCGGGATCCAAATGAACAAAACGCCTGCGCTTTTACCATAGAAAGTAGGCGCGGCGGCGGGTGCTGTTTTGTGGGGGTGGGGACAGGGTGATTTTGTCTATGGTTCTGTTTCGGGGCTTATCTTCCATCCACGGATGGCTCGGCTTTTTAAAAAAGCGGAAATCCATCACCATCACCTCGTCTCTCGCTTTATGTCTCACTTTTACCGCATCCAATCCGTTTTCTTCGCTCTGCTCTTTGCTCCGCTTGCTCGGGGGGAGGAGCCGCGCGGTGTGAGTGGGATTTATCCGTCGCTGGCGATGTTTAATAAGGAGGGGGAGTGTGGCACGGGCGCGGTGGTGCCTTGGGCGGATCGGCTGTGGGTGGTCACGTATGGGCCGCATTTGCCAAAGGGCTCGAGCGATAAGCTGTATGAAATCACGCCGGGGCTGGAGCAGATCATCCGCCCGGAGAGCATCGGCG
>JAYVQK010000070.1:0-2534 GCA_043757005.1 Verrucomicrobiaceae bacterium | reverse complement strand
CCGACGAAATCCGTGCGAACCCCAAGGTGATCGCCGCGTATCTCGGCAAAGAAGCGGAGGACTGAGCTGGGAGGGCAGTTCGTAATTGGCAATCCCTCCCCGCGCTCGCAACCTCTCGCGATGCGTCGCTTTCAACTCCTGCTCTTCGCGCTCTGCTTCATCACTTTCGGCTGGTTTCACCAAGGCGGCGGGTGGAATCAAAACGCCCGTTTTGCAGAAGTGCGCGCGCTCGTGGAGGAGGGGCGCTTTGCGGTGGACGACTTCCTCGTGTATCGCAATGGCGAGGGGCGGCAGCTCGTGCGCCCGAAGATCGAGCACGGGGAATTTACCCACGAAGGCGTGCGGCACCAGCTCTCGTGGGGCGATTGGCAAAACGTCGGCACGGCTGCGAAGCCTGACTGGCAGCAGCGCACGGTCTTCGACACCGCGCTGGATCCCGCCGCCACGATGGTCGTGATCGGGGAGGGGACTTGCACGGGCGACGTGGGCATCGCGCCGGATGGCCACTTTCACCCGAATAAACCACCCGGCGCGTCGCTCCTCGCCACGCCCGTTTATTTCCTCCTCTACCACGCCGAGCGCGCGCTCGGCTACAGCGCGGACGATTGGTGGGTGCTCTCCGTGAACGCCTGGCTCTGCTCCGCCCTCACCGTCGGCCTCGTCTCCGCGCTTGGCGTCGTCCTTTTCTTCCGCCTCGCCTGCGCCATGTATCCGGGCCAAACGAGCGCTGCTCTCGCGGGCGCACTGATGCTGGGATTCGGCACCACGTTCTTTCCGTTTGCGACGCTGATGTTTGACCATAACCTCACCGCCGTGCTCCTGCTCGCCAGCTTCGCCGCCGTCCGCAGCGACCGCCCGATGCTCGCCGGAGCCGCTGCTGGAGCGGCTGCGATCACGAATTACCTCGCTGCAATCCCCGGCGCGTTCTTCGGCCTATGGGCGCTATGCCGCTGCTTCCCAAATGTGCGCGCCGCCGTGCGCTTCACCCTCGGCGTGCTCCCGTGCCTCGTCGCCCTACTGGCCTACAATTTCACCGCCTTCGGCACTCCCTTCGCCGTGAATACCTCCTTCCAAAACCCCGCCTTCAAAGAGCTCACCCCCGCCTTTCTCGGCATGTTCATCGCGCCGCAATGGTTTGCCGCTGTCACGCTCACCGTCTCGCCGTGGCGCGGCATCTTCGTGTTGTGCCCCGGCCTACTGCTCGGCGTCGTGGGCCTGTGGCAGTGGTGGCGCGCAGGCACCTTCCGGGCAGAAAGGCGGATCATCCTCGCCATCGCCGCGTTCTTCTTCGGCGTGAACATCTGCTTCAACGGCTTCCACGGCGGCTTCGCAGCCGGCCCCCGCTACCTCATCCCCGTCATGCCCTTCCTGTGCCTGCCGTTGGTCGGGGCGCTGGTGTGGTTAAAGGAGAGACCTCCGATTCGTTGGGGAAAGCAACATTTGCTCCTCTTTTTGCTTCTTATCGCTAGTTACGTTGCCGTGATTCAATTGAGCGCTCCCCATTCTCCCAAAGCTCCGACCATTGACGATTCAGAAGCTGTTGTCGGCGTGTTCGGATCATTCACACCAGTCTCATACTACAACTGGGCTGCGTTATTTGCCCTGATCTTTGTTGCAGTGGCCTACTGGAGACGATCCGGCTGGGGCTCGCCAGCGCGACTGCTTATTTATTTTAGCATCCTCCAAAACACCCTCCTTACCGCTACCGACGCCCTCTGCCCGCTCGGCGTCGGCGCGCATGCTTGGGTGAACTGGCCCGGCGAATGGAAACAGAAAATATACGGCAACAGCCTCGTTTGGCATTATGCGTGGCCACTCTTTAAGGACGGGAAGGCTACGCCCGTGATTGAGGACAAGTATTTTGAATGGCTCTGCAGGTCGTATGGAAAAGAAGTTTATTTCGGAGGTTTCTCGGGGACTAGAGCCGAGCAGATAGATTATTTCAAACGGAGCTTGAACGCAGAAGGATACTCCACGCCCACTGAAAGCAACAAACCTTCCTTACCTCCTGCTGGAGAAATTCTCTCCACTAAACTACAAACTAAAGGCAATGAGGATAGCCTTTCAAACGGCCCCATTGGACAACCGCATATGACAGTAGACGCTGCCCGCGACGCCGTTGATCGCGGAGAGCCCGAGCGGCTGTGGATCGCCGCCATGCCCGGCCCTGTCTCGGTGAATGTGATGGGCCTCTGGGACGGCACTTATTTCCAGAACTCGGCAGCCCACTCCCCGCAGGCCAACTGGGCCTCCTTCAACGCGGGTGAGCTGCTCTTTCCCCAAAGCCGCTGGAGCCTCGCCCCCCTCGCGCTGTTGTGGCTGCTCGGCGGCACGGCGCTAGTGCGGATGCGGGCTACGAAATTGCAAATTGAGCATTGAGCATTGTTCACCCCCGAACGCCGCGATTGATTACCTGAAGGCGTCATTAATCACGGTATTCGAGCTTAAATCCCTTACAATCAATCGTTCCACAAGTTCCATGACCACATTCCTCCATGGAGGAATGGCTTTTCCGGCAGCCGAAATGACCTTCC
>JAYVQK010000069.1:0-2536 GCA_043757005.1 Verrucomicrobiaceae bacterium | reverse complement strand
CCTCGCCCACATGAACGTCATCCACATCCACGCACTCGATCTGGAAAACGCCCATCCCTACGACGCCGACAACGACCGCCCGCACTTCATCACCCGTGACCCTGTAGATGTGGAGCACGTCGTCCTGAACAAAGCCGACCTCCTACCTAAGCACGGTGCCTTCTTGCCAAAGCTAAACACCTACCTCGCCTGTTACTTCATGATTACGGGCCTCCACGGCCTCCACGTCCTCGGTGGTAGTATCGTCTTCTTCTACTTCTGGCTAAACATCAAAGGTGGCGCAAAACTTTACAAAACCAATCACCAGCAACTTTGCAACCGCATCGAAGTCGCCGGACTCTTCTGGCACTTGGTGGATCTCATCTGGATCTTCGTATTCCCACTCTTCTACCTGCTGTAAAAAACTATGTCCGACCACAGCCATACACCTGCACCGACCGAACACGCTGATGCGAAAGCGCATAGCCACGACGAGCACACGTCTCATAGCCTCAAACCCTACTACATGGTAGGTGGCGCTCTCTTCGTCTTCACGCTTATCACTGTCGCTCTCAGCTATTGCGACTTCGATAAATGGTTTCACGGCCACGGCCTAAACATGAAAATCGGTCTTGCCGTCGCCACTTTTAAAGTCTGCCTCGTCGGTGCCTACTTCATGCACTTAAAGGACGAGAAGAGCACCATCTGGAAGCCCCTCCTCTTTACCTTCTTCTTCTGCTTCGCGCTTTTCGCCCTCTTTATGCTCGCCCACGGCGACCCGATTCCGACATCCAGTTTCCCCGTCCACTAGCCACACAAATAAAATGTCGCTCAAAATCTTTCACATCTGTTTCATCATCCTCAGCACCTTGCTCTGCGCAGGCGTGTCTTGGTGGTGTTTTGCAAACGATGCGGCAAAAGCGGCAAGTTACCTTTTTGCCTTGGCGGCAGGATTGATCCCTATCTACGGCGTCTGGTTTTTGAAAAAGACCCGTAAACTTACCTTATGAGCGCAAAGTCTTTCAAAAAATTCACCACCCTCCTCGCCCTCACTCTCCCTGTCAGCGCACAAGCCTGCGCTGTTTGCATGGGCTCCGACGACGCCCGCATCGCCACCGCCTCGAATAGTGTGCTATGGACGCTCCTTTCGCTCGTCGGCTTCATCTTCATTGCCACGGGTTCCACCGCTTATTTCCTCTGGCGCAAAGCCAACACCCCAGTCCCACCACACATCTAATTCCTAGATAGCCTAAACGACGAAACTGCTGCCTGATATGCTCGCCATCTTTTCCGATTACTTCGATCTCAACAAACTCATGGGGATGCTCCCGAACTCTTCGGAGCATGGCAAAGAGATAGATCAAATGCTGAACTTTTGCCACTGGTTCATGCTCATCCTCTTCGCCCTGTGGTTCGCCTTTTACTGCACTGCGCTCATCAAATTCCGAAGAGGGCGCAATCCCAAGGCCGACTACCACGGTTTGCGCGGGCACGTCTCTTCACACTTGGAGGTCAGCGTCATCATCCTCGAAGCCGTCATCCTTTTCGGCCTCGGCCTCCCGCTCTGGGCCAAGCGTGTCGCGCAGATTCCCGACCAAGAAAAATCTGACGACACCAAAGTGCTAAAAATTCGCGCCATTGGTTTCCAATTCGGCTGGCAGCTCCATTACGCAGGAGCCGATGGCAAATTTGGCCGTCAAAACACCCGCTTCATCGTCCCCGGAGCCAACCCGCTAGGCATTGATCCTAACGACGAAAACAGTAAAGACGACGCAGTCGTGCTGAATAATATGCACCTTGTGAACGGCAAAGCCACGATCGTCCGCGTCAGCTCCCTCGATGTGATCCACGGTTTTGCCCTGCACCAAATGCGCGTGCAACAAGACGCCATCCCCGGCACCGAAGCCCCAATGTGGTTCCGCCCCGTCTCGCTCTCGCCCGCCGACGGCTGGCAGATCATTTGCGCCCAGCTCTGCGGAGCCGGCCACCCCGGCATGATCGCAAACTATTTCTGCGATACTCAAAAAGACTACGACGCTTGGTATAAAGACCAGATGGATCTCACCCAGAGCAAACTCGCCGACCAGCGCAAAGACATCGAAGCTAAAGAAGCCGCCGAAGCCAAAGCCGAAGCCGAGCATCCCCACGGTGCCGAGCACGGCGAGGCGAAGCACTAGCACCTCTTGCTGCCACCAGCAAAAACGTGCAAAGTGCGTTTTTGCAAAAGATAGGCGTAGCGATGGCGATGCGACTCGCAGCCCCTCCCGCCCAACTGTATTGGCGCTTCCCCGATTGCTGAGTGGTTTCATTTGCGAAGGCTCATTGCTAATACAACCCCAAGAATTAAAAAGACGATGCGAAGCAAGAGAGACGAGAGAGCTCCCCGGCCTGCGCGCTCACCAAACGGCATTTCAAAGGTCTCCTTGATTGCTGAAGATGGTATGAGTTCCAGACTTCTTCGAAGCTGAAAAACCCTAGCGCAGTAAAGAGTGGAGTTGTTTTCAGCCGTCGCTCCGCGACCGGCGCTTTCTGTGCGCGCAACCGTGGGTTAAAAAAC
>JAYVQK010000068.1:0-2536 GCA_043757005.1 Verrucomicrobiaceae bacterium | reverse complement strand
GAAGTTTTAGCGGGCGACGGAGAAGTGCTGTGTCGCCGTCTAGAAGTTTTAGCGGGCGATGGAGAAGTATTAGCGCGCCCGCTAAATGTTTTAGCGCGTTGGCTAAAAAGAGTGTGGCGGCGGCTAGAAGTATTAGCTGGGCCGCTAGAATGTTTAGCGGATGCGCTAAACATGATGGGAGCGGGTGGGAGTGCTGTTGGGAGGCGGTCTAAAAGTGGGGGGAGGGGCAACAGAAGTAGTGGGAGGCGGAAAGTAGTTTTCGGCTTTAGGAGACTCTCAGAAACCCCTGTTCGGCCATTGTGAGCAACGACTCTGGAGTGCGGGGGCATTACCCCGCTTTGGAGGGGACTGCGGGTGGGTGCACTGTCCGTATTGCGAGAGTCTGGCCCGCCCGCTCGTTCCTCGCCTGCCAGAGCGGGGTCTTGCCCCCGCACTCCAGATGCGCCTTTCGAGTTTCTGGGCGTTTCCTTTAGTCGGCTAGATTCTCCGAGTGCTCCGTGGGGGTGAAATGTGACACGGCGCATCTCGCCTGTGGTTGTGCGGGCACAGGCCGGAGGCGCTGTGTCACTTTCTTGGACCGCGAAGAATCGCGCCTCTACTTTTAGGGCACCACCACCACAAACAACCTCGGTATCATTAAACGCCCCAACACCCCAACGCCCCAACGCATAGCGGGTGCGCGTGTGTGGTGTTGTGGTGGATAGAGGCGGCTTCATCTCGTCTTTTCTTTGCGCGCGGAGTGGAGAGGTGTGGTCTCGGGCTGTCAAAGAAAAGTTTATCAGGAGGTGCGATTATTTTGATCCAGCGCAGTGTGTGCAACGCTAGGAAGCCGATGGACGATGGGCCTCATACCATCTTTCCAAAGATAAGGTGACTACGAAGATCGCGAAGATCGCGAAGGAGGGGGGGGCGAGGCGTATGTGCTGCAAATATTCGCGTCCTTCGCGTTCTTCGTAGTCACCCTAATTCAGGGAGGAACGCCTGTGCTACTTTCGCTTCCCGCACGGGCTGGAAGGAGTGGCGGTGGATGGGGCAAGGGCCGTGGGTGCGGAGCGCGGCGAGGTGTGCAGCGGTGCCGTAGCCTTTGTGTTTGGCAAAGCCGTAGGCGGGGTAGCGCGCATCCATCTCCAGCATCACGTGGTCGCGCGTGACTTTGGCGAGGACGCTCGCTGCGGCGATGCTAAAGCTCAACCCATCGCCCCCCACGAGCGCCGTCTGCGGCAGCGGGAAATCGCGCACCGGCAGCCCATCTATCAGCACGTGCTCCGGCGCAGGTAAAAGCTGGGCCACCGCGCGTCGCATGGCCTCGTGCGTGGCGCGCAAGATATTCAGCCGATCAATCTCCTCCGCTTCCACGAGCGCCACGGCGTAGCGGATGTCCCCCCGCGTCGTCAGCTCTTCATACAGCCGCTCGCGCTTCCGCTCGGTGAGCTTCTTTGAGTCGTCCAAAAGAGCGTGCGTGAAATCCGCCGGGAGGATCACCGCCGCCGCCGACACCGGCCCTGCCAGCGGGCCGCGTCCGGCTTCATCTACCCCTGCCACAAAATGCAAACCTCGCGCGCGAAGTGTGTCTTCGTGCGCGAGGCTGCAAGCCATGTTTGGCGTAAAAAATTAAGCGGCTGCTGGAGCAGCGACCTTTGGTGTCTTCGCGATCTTTGGCCCTTCTTTTACGAAGAGAGCGGCCTTGCCAGTGCGCGTGCGCAGGTAGTTCAGCTTCGAGCGGCGGACACTGCCCGTGCTCTCCACTTCGATCTTCGCGATACGCGGTGAATTCACCGGAAACACGCGCTCCACACCTTCTCCGTAGCTGATGCGGCGGACGGTGAAGGATGCGTTGATGTCCGTGCCACGACGGGCGATGACGAGACCGGTGAATTTCTGCACGCGCTCCTTTGCGCCTTCTTTGACGATGGCGTGGACACACACGGTGTCTCCGATGTTGAAGACGTTGCGGTCTGCTTTGAGTTGCTCTTTATTGATCTTGGAAATGATGTTCGACATAAGCCCGTATAGTTTGAAAGGGGGGCGTATGTAGCGTATCTCCCGAATCACGCAATGGAAATTTACACAAATCATGGATGAAATCATAGACCTTCACAGCGACCACTACTTTATGGGCGAAGCCCTCCGCCAAGCCCGCCGGGCGTGGGAACGCGAGGAAGTGCCCGTCGGCGCAGTCATCGTCCACGAAGGCCGCATCATCGCCCGCGCCCACAACCAAGTGGAGACGCTCAAGGACGCCACCGCCCACGCCGAGATGCTCGCTATCACCCAAGCCGAGCAGTCCGTCGGCGACTGGCGGCTCAACGACTGCACGCTCTACGTCACCAAGGAGCCGTGTCCCATGTGTGCCGGTGCGATTGTCCATGTCCGTTTCGCGCGCGTCGTCTTTGGCGTCAGCGATGCGAAGGGCGGCGCAGCGGGCAGCGCGTTGAACCTCCTGCAATTCCCCGGCCTCAACCACCAGTGCGACATCACGCGCGGCGTGCGCGAGGAGGAGTGCCGTGCGTTGCTCCTGAGCTTCTTCTCCGAGCGC
>JAYVQK010000067.1:0-9879 GCA_043757005.1 Verrucomicrobiaceae bacterium | reverse complement strand
ACCCGCGGCCTCATCGTCGCCCCGCCGCGCACCGGCAAGACCACACTTCTCACGCACATCGCCGAGGCCGTGATTAAAAATCATCCCGATATCAAACTGCTCATCCTCCTCGTGGACGAGCGCCCGGAAGAAGTTACCGATTTCAAATGCAACGTGCCGCAAGCCGAGCTGTGGGCCAGCTCGAACGACATGGAGATCAAATCCCACACCCGCATCGCCCAGCTCTGCATCGAGCGCGCAAAACGCCTCGTCGAAAGCGGCGCAGACGTCTTCATCCTGCTCGATTCCATCACGCGCTTGGGCCGCGCATTTAATAACTCCATCTCCGGCGGCGGACGCACCATGTCCGGCGGCGTAGATAGCCGCGCGCTGGAAATCCCGCGCAAGATTTTCGCCGCCGCGCGCAATAGCGAAGAGGCTGGCTCACTCACCATCGTCGCCACCGCGCTCGTGGAAACGGGCAGCCGAATGGACGATCTGATTTTCCAAGAATTCAAGGGCACCGGCAACATGGAGATCGTCTTGGAGCGCAAGATCAGCGACCTGCGCATCTACCCGGCGATAGATATTTTCCAAAGCGGCACGCGCCGCGAAGAACTCATCCTCCCGGCGGACAACCTGCAAAAAATCGCCGTCATCCGCCGTGGCCTCTCCGGGCACAAACCCATCGAAGCCATCGAGCGGATGCTCAGTTTCGTGAAGCGTTTCCCAACGAACACGCAGCTCCTCCGCGAGATCCCGGGCTAGGACGCGCACGTCACAATCTTGTGACGTTTATCTTCGCTGGAATGTGACAAGGCTGGGGTTGCCGCTGGCGGGCTGACGCGCCACGTTGCTCGCACTTTCATGACTAAAACACCGAGCAAAAAAATCCTAGTCGCCGACGATGAGAAGGATGTTCTCACGCTCGTCTGCAACAATCTCAAAGCAGCCGGATTCACCACGATTCAGGCGGACGACGGCCCCTCCGCACTGGAGCAAGCGCGGGCGCACATCCCGGCGCTCATCGTGCTCGATCTCATGCTCCCTGGGATGTCCGGCCTGGAAGTCTGCAAGGCGCTGAAATCCGACCCGGCAACAAAGGCCATCCCCATCGTCATGCTCACCGCAAAGGCCGATGAAGTGGATCGCATCCTCGGCTTTGAGCTGGGCGCAGACGACTACCTCACGAAGCCTTTTAGCCCGCGCGAACTCGCCCTCCGCGTGCAGAGCGTGCTGCGCCGCGCGACTGCGCCGACCGAGCAAGCCGAGGTGATGAAGCACGGCGACATCTTGATAGATCGCACGCGGCACGAGGTGAAAGTGCGCGGCAAGATGCTCGATCTCACCGCCACGGAATTCAAACTCCTCACCACGCTCATCGAGCGCCGAGGCCGCGTGCAAAGCCGCGACGTGCTGCTGAACGATGTGTGGGGCTACGAGAGCGCCATAGATACGCGCACTGTGGATACCCACGTGCGCCGTCTCCGCGAGAAGCTCGGCAAAGCCGCCGACTGCATCGAGACCATCCGGGGCTTTGGCTACCGGATGATCGAGGTGGGGTGAGTTTTAGTCGTTCTCGAAAGCCGACTTCTTTGCCACTGGGAAGGCCCATTTGTGGTAGATGATGAATTTCAGCCAGCCCATGCAGAGCTGCACGGTGATGACGTCGAGATCGAGCGAGAAGCGGCCTAGATTCAGCGAGAGTTTTGCATCGAAATGTTTGAACGCGGTGAGCAGGCCAGCCGTCACCGCCCACATCACCACGACCACGGTGAGGTAGCGTGCGAGGGCGTCGCGCTTGCGCGAGTCGGTGCGGAAATTGACGAAGTAATTCCAGAAAAAGAAAAACACCGCGCCCACACCGGCGCTGCACGCGGACTTCAGCCACGTGGGCCAATCCGTGTGCGCGTTCAGGTATTTAAAAGGCAACGCAATGAGCAGGTAGTTCACCACCGCACCGGCAAGCGACCACAGTATTCTGCGCTTTAGCGTCTGGCGTTTCGTTTGCGGTTTCGTCTCAGCATCATTTCCCATGCATCTTCGATACGGCATCGCGGCCCATGTATGCAACGCGAAGACGTTGCCTTTGCCGCGCCCGGCTGAGTAGCTTGCACGCTCATCTCACCGTGCCGCGCTTTTCTAACATCATCGCTCCTCGCCGAGTCGCAGTCACTGCCCTCGGCATCGTCAGCCCGCTCGGGCTCGGGGTGGGGGCGACGCTGGGCGCGTTACGCGAAGGGCGCGATTGCGTGTCGGCGGTCACGGCTTTTGACACAGAGAAATGCCGCGCAAAAAGCGCGGGGCAAGTCGTCGCACTGGGCGACGACGGCACGCGGCAGAGTAGGCGGTTGCATCGTGCGAGCCACATGATGATCCACGCGATGCGCGAGCTGCGCGTGGGCGATGCGGCTTTTGCGCCGGAGTGCATGGTGCTCGGCACGACGAGCGGCGGGATGTCTTACGGCGAGCAATTTTACCGCGCGCAAGTGGAGCGCACGCGACCGCCGGAGCGCGCGGCTTGGCTGGCGAATTACTCTTCGCAGAAGCCTGCGCTCGACGCCATGCAGGCAGGCGGATTTTGCGTGCCGGTGCAGATCATCGCGAACGCCTGCGCCTCCGGCACGAATGCGCTGGGGCACGCCTTCCGACTCGTGCGGGCGGGGCTGCGCGAGCGGGTGATTTGCGGCGGCTACGATGCAATCTCGGAGCTGGTGTTTGTGGGCTTCGACTCTCTGCAAGCGTCCACCACGGATAAGGTGCGGCCTTTTGATAAAGCGCGCACGGGGCTCGTGCTGGGTGAAGGCGCGGCGCTGCTGGCGCTGGAGGAATGGGAGAGCGCGGTGCGGCGGGGTGCGCCGATCCTTGCGGAAGTCACGGGCTACGGCATCTCCACGGATAACCACCACCTCACGCAGCCTCACCCAAGCGGCATCGGGCCGGAGATGGCCATGCAGCGCGCGCTCACCGATGCGGGGCTCTCGCCGGGCGAGGTGGATTACATCAATGCCCACGGCACCGCGACGCCCTTCAATGACGCGAGCGAGGGCGCGGCGATTGCGAAGATTTTTGGCGCGTGCGTGCCGGTGAGTTCTACGAAAGGGATGATGGGCCACTCGCTGGGCGCGGCAGGCGCGATCGAGGGCGTGTTCAGCGTGCTCGCGCTACGGCATCAATTTCTCCCGCCCAATATCAATTACCGCGAGCCCGACCCCGCGTGGGCGCTGGACATCGTGGCAAACGTCGCCCGCGAGACGCGCGTCGGTTGTGTGGTGTCGAACTCGTTCGGCTTTGGCGGGACGAACGCCAGCATCGTGATCGAGGAGGTGCGCGCGTGAACGCGGGCATCGCTGGCATCGGCTGCGTCACCCCGCTCGGCGGCGATCTCGATGTTCTGTGGCAGCGCATCGAGGCGGGCGAGCGGCCCGATCTTGTGGAAGTCACGAACCCGGAGACGGGGCGCAAATTCCTCGTCGCACTCGTGCCGCCTGCGCACGTCGCGCATCTCGCGCGCGAGCCCCGGCTGCGGCGCTCCAGCGCGATCAGCCTCTATGCGGCGACTGCTGCGCAAAAGGCGATGGCGGATAGCGGCCTCACATTTTCCCCCGAGCAAAAGTCGCGGCTCGCCATCGTGCTCGGCGTCGCAAATGGCGGCGTGCAATACACGCGGCGCTTTTACGAACAGATCGTAAAACAGGGCGCGAACGCCGCGAGCCCGCTGCTCTTCCCCGAGACCGTCTATAACGCGCCAGCCAGCCACATCGCCGCGATACTCGGGGTCAATGGCGCGACCTATACGCTCGTGGGCGATGGCACAGTGGGCCTCCAGGCGCTGCACTTTGGCGCGGAGTTGCTCGCGCTCGGCGACGCCGACCATGTGCTCGTGGTCGCGGCGGAGGAGCTGGATTGGGCGCTCGTGCAGGCACACGCCGACTGGCGGCTCGCCGCTCCTGGAGCCGTGCTGGCAGAGGGCGCGGCGGCGGTGTTGCTTTCAAAAGATGCGGCAAGAGCGAGTGTCGAGGTGGCAGCGGGCGAGAGCTTCTTTTCGCGCGGCGAGGCACCGGCGGCGATGGAGCGTGCGCTGGCTGGGCTGGCGTCGCCGGAGCGGATGGATTTTATTTTTAGCGGCAGCAACGGCACATGGGCCGACGCTATCCTCGCCACCACAATCCAGCACCACTTCCCCGCGCCGCGCCGCGCGCCCATCCTGCCCAAGGCGAGCTTTGGCGAAGCCATCGGCGCAGGCGCGCTGCTGCAAGTGGTGCTAGCGGCGGATGCGTTGCACCGCTTCGGCGGCAAGCACGCGCTCGTGGCATCGCTAGGGTGGAATCAGCAAGCCGCAGCGGCGCGGTTGCGGGTGTAACCATACGCACCCACGCCGCTCCTTTGCGCACGAAAAGGCCCCGCCTTCTTGCGAGAGCGGAGCTTTGACTGGGAGGTGATGTCATTTTAGCCGCTCGTATTCCAGGCGCGCGCACTGGCCCATGTAGCCTACGCGCGCTGGCGTGGAGAGGCGCACGGCGGTGGCGAGGTGTTCGCGGGCGGCTTCGGCGTGGCCGAGGATTCCTTCATTTACGCCGATGTAGTAGTGGGCAAAAAACATCACTTGTGCGTTGTTTTGCAGGCCGCGTTTTTCCAGCGCGGCGAGGACTTCGGCGGCGGTGGTTTTGCCCGCGAGCATCTCGTAGATGGCGGGGAAGGGCTCGCGGTCGAACTCGGTGTAGGGGAGCATTTCTTTGCGCGCTTTTTCGATGCCGTCGGTGCGCGCTTGGGCGAGGAATTTCCACACGCCGTTCTCGCGATCGTGGCCGTCGTAGGCGTGGTATTTGGCAAATTGACTGGCAGATTTCACATATTCACCCGCGAAGTAATACGCGATGCCGAGCCGCCAATGCGGGGCGTCGTGCGAGGCGTCGAGTGCGATCTCTTTTTCAAAGTCGGCGACTGCGCCCTTGGCATCGCCAGCGAAGAGCCGGGCGTCGCCGCGCTGGGTGAGTGGGTCGGTGTCGTCGGGCATTTTGAGCAGCGCCTCGTCGGCAGCTCGGAGGCGGGCAACGAGGGCTCTTTGCAACTGCTCTCGCGCCTCGGCGGCAATCGGCGGCTCGCCTGCAAAGAGCGCGTGGGTGGCGAGGGCGAGGATGAGAAGTATGCGGTGCATGGCGTGGGCTGTAGCACATGGCACTTGAAGTTCATCCTATTTTTCCCTCTCTCAAAATCCCCCGCCTCTATACAAGAGCGCGCCGCCATGCTCGCTGAACTTCGCAACATCACGAAAACCTATCGCTCCGCCGAGTCCGCTGTGCCTGTGCTTGCGGGGCTCGATTTCCAAATCGCCGAGGGCGAGACCACCGCCATCGTGGGGCCGAGCGGCTCGGGCAAAAGCACGCTGCTGAATCTCCTCGGCGCTCTCGATCAGCCGGAGTCCGGCGAGGTGATCGTCGCCGGGCAAGACCTCGCCACGCTCAATGCCGATGCGCTCGCGGCATTTCGGAATACGACGGTGGGCTTCATCTTCCAGCTCCACCACCTGCTCCCGCAATGCACGGCGCTGGAAAATGTGCTCATCCCCACGCTCGCCCGCAAATCCGCCGACCGCCCCGCACTGCGCGCCCGCGCTGAGGAGCTGCTGCGCGCTGTCGGCCTCGGCCACCGTTTTGAACACCGCCCCGGCCAGCTTTCTGGCGGAGAGTGTCAACGCGCCGCCATCGCGCGCGCGCTCATCCATTCGCCGAAGCTCCTCCTGGCCGATGAGCCCACGGGCGCGCTCGACCGCGCCAACGCCGAGCGCCTCGCCGACTTGCTCGCGGAGATCAATACGCGCGAGCGCATCGCCATCGTGATGGTCACCCACGCCCCCGACCTAGCGCGACGGATGCAGCGAGTGCTGACGCTGGAAGGCGGGAAGCTGGTGGAGTGAATTGGGATAAGAGAGCGGCGGCGCGCGGGTAGAGCTTCACAGCTTCACTCGCGCTCTATGAATCAAAAAACCACTCTCCTTATCGCCACCGGCCTCGGGCTTGGGGGCTTCGTGCTCGGCTTCCTCACGGGTGGCGGGCCAGAGGCTTCATCTTTGGGTGGGGGAAATGGGAACGCGGTCGCGGCTGCGAACGGTGCTTGGACGGCGGACGGCGCAAGCGCCAGCGGGGCTGCAAGCAGGAAGGCCACGGCAGGCGTGACTGCGGCGAATGACAAAGAGGCGCGGCTTTTTGGCACGCTGCGCGACCCGAATGATCTGCGGCGGATGCACGATCTTTTTGCGGCGGCGCAGGATCTTTCGCTGGAGGAAATCCCGGGGCTCATCGAGAAGATTCGCGGCTTCCCAGCGGATGCGCGGGAGATGCTCCTGCCGGCGGTGTTGGCGCGTTGGGCGGAGTTCGACCCCAAGGCGGCGGGCGATTACATCACTTCGCTCACGGATCGGAATGGTCGCGACAAGGCGATGCGCTACGTGGTGGCGGCGTGGGTGGATAAGAACCCCGGCGAAGCAAAGCAGTGGGTCGAGTCGCTGCCGCCGGGCCTGCATCGCACAAACGCCATGCAGGGGCTCGTCGCCGCGATGGCCAAGCGCGACCCCGCCGCTGCGCTCGCCTACGTGCAAAATCTGCCACCGGGTAGCCGCGTAGATGGCGCGCTGGAAACGGTCTTTGGCGCATGGGCGCAAAACGATGGGCGCGAGGCCGCGCTGAAGGTGCTCGATTTAACCAAGAGCGGAAAGCGCGACAGTGCCGTGAAGACGGTCGCGTATCGCTGGGCACAGGGGAATCCGGCGGATGCTTTTGGCTGGGCGAAGGACATCGAGGAGACGGGCACGAAGCGCGAGGCGGTGCTCGGCGTGCTCGGTGTGTGGGCCAATACGGACCCGGTGGCTGCGCGTGCGGCGGTGCTGGCTTTACCCGAGGGCGAGCTGCGCAATCGCTCGCTCAGTATGGTGATTGGCAATCTCGCCGGGCGCGACCCGGAGGCTGCGAAAGCACTACTGGCCGAGCTTCCCGAGGGGCAGGCGCGGAATGAGGGGATGAATTGGCTCGTGCAGAGCTGGGGGAATACGGACCCGAAGGCGGCGGCGGATTTCGTCGCCAGTCTGCCCGCGAGCAATGCGAATGGGGACGCCTTCCGCACGGTCGCCGCGCAATATGCAAACAGCGATGCGAAGGCCGCTGTCGCGTGGGCGGAGGGATTGGAAGGTGACCAGCGGCGTGATGCTTTCAACGGCATCGCTCGGCAGTGGGCGCAGCAAGACCCACAGGCGGCGCTGGCCTACTACGCGAAGAATGAACTCCTCAAAGTGGACGGCACGATGCTGAACCAAACGCTGCCGCAGTGGGCGCAAAACGATAGCAAAGCCGCGCTCGATTTTGCGAAGCAGATGACCGATGAAAAACTTCGCGACCGCGCCGTGGCCAACGTGCTCGGCGTCATCGCGGAGAACGATCCGCGCGGTGCCGCCGGGCTCATCGCCTCGCTGCCTGCCGCTACGCAGGACGAAGCCGCTGGCAAAGTCACCGAACGCTGGGCGCACAAAGACGCCGCCGCCGCCGCCGTGTGGACGGCCAATCTGCCCGAGGGCGACGTGAAGAACCAAGCCACGCGAAGCCTCGTGGATGCTTGGACAAACGCCGATATGCCAAAGACCGCCGCGTGGCTCGGCAAGCTCCCCGCCGGTGCCTCGCGGGATGTGGCCGTGGGGGCATTTGCCCGCAACGTGACGGACACGGACCCCGAAGGCGCGGCGGCGTGGGCGGTGACAATCAACGACTCCAAGCAGCGCGATAAATCCGTAGAGCGCATCTACTCCCGCTGGCTGAAACGCGATGGGAACGGTGCGTTAAACTTTTTGCAAAACTCGCCCGCCATTTCGCCAGAGCTGATGTCGAGGCTGTCTTCATTGAGCCGCTGAAAGGATCCGCGCTCGACACGCACGCGGCGCTTCCAGACGGTCTTGCGGCATGGAGATAGATTGTTTCACAGGCGGTATTTTCGACACGAATTGCTACTTTTTGCATAAAGAAGGCATCCTCATTGATGCCCCGCAGGAGGCCGCTGAATGGCTGACCGGCAAAGGCTACCGCGTCCGCACACTGCTCATCACGCACGGGCATATTGACCACGTGTGGGACGCTGCGCACATCCAGCGCGTCCACGGTTGTCGCGTGGGCTACCACGCCGACTGCGTGGAGATGCTCACGGTGCCAAATTACTTCAAACGCTTCGGCTACAACTGGGAGATCGAGCCGGTGCGTGCCGATTTCCTCATCGAGGAAAGTGCGACGCTGGATGTGGATGGCCGCGCCTTCCGCGTGCTGCACATCCCCGGTCATTGCGAGGGAAGCCTCTGCTTTTATGAAAAGAATGAGCAGCGCGTCTTTGGCGGCGACGTGCTCTTTGCAGGCAGTATCGGGCGCACCGACCTCCCCGGCGGCGACCACGCGCTGCTCTTGCGCGGCATCCGGGAGAAAATGTGGAGCCTACCGGATGATACCACCGTCCTCTCCGGCCATGGCCCAGCGACGACCGTGGGGATCGAGAAAAAGACGAACCCGTATTTGCGGTAATCTTATTCGCTCCGCAGCGCCGCCAGTTGCGAGCCGCGTAGCGAGAGCCGGGTGGCGACCCAAGCCCAGAAGGCGCTGAGGAGTGTCATGCCGCCAAGCAGCACGACGACTTGCCGCCACGGAAATGCGGCGCTGATCTGTGGCCAGACGGCGACGAGCGCGCTGATGGCTCCGATGCCGACCGCGCCTACGATGAGCCAGCGATGCTCGGCGAAGACCAGCGCGCGTAGTTGGCGCGGGGTGAAGCCGACCGCCTCCAGCAGCCCAAATTCCCGCCGCCGTTCCAGCACATTGCGCGCGACGACGATGCCGAGGCCCGCGCTGCCGAGCAGCATCCCGAGGCCGCCGAGCACTTGGAAGATGGAGAGGTAAGTATTCTCCACGGCGTTGAATTCCGCCAGCCGTGTCGCCGTGGGAACCAGCTCCAGCCCACGATCTGCGAGCTGCCGGGAAAGATGCTCGCGCACTTCGGTGAGGCGCGCGGCGGGAGCATCGAGGAGGAAGTAGCGGGTGCCTCCTTGATTCGGGAACCGCTCCACAAACTGCGCTTCGGGAATGAGCACGAGCCCTTGCAAAATGGAGCCGCTGACTGTGGCGACGAGCTGCACTTTGAAAGGCTGCCCGCGATCATCCAGATACTCGATCGTGTCGCCGAGTTTCTTCTGCATCGCCCATTGCAGCGTGTTTGCATCCACGACTCCCGGCACCGCGCCCGGCGCTGTGGCGGCAACTTTTGACCAATCGAGCGCAAAGCTCTGGTGCAACTCCGCGAAGTTCACGCCCAGCAATCGCGGCTGGAGGGCGCGGTTGAGATTGAGGCAGCTCGCATCGTCGCCATCGCGCACTCGTGCCTGCACGATCCGCACGCCAGCGAGCGTCTTTTCGTCGAGCGCGTAAGCATCGCGGCCTTTCACCGTGTTGAGGTCTTCGTAGATCGGTGACGCGCTCTCTCCCACGAGCGCAAAGCCGCCCGTGCCGATGCCGCCTTGCTCCGCGCCTTTGCGGAAAGAATCCACCGCCACGACCATGAAGACACCACTCGCCAGCACGCCGATGGTCGCGAGCGAGCGCCCGTGCCGCCGTGCAGTATTGCGAAGGCCCAGCTCGGAGAGCGTGGCGAGCGTCTCGCCACTCGCGAGCCGCCGTAGCAGCGAGCGGGTGAAAAGCAGACCCGCCGTGAGTAGCAGCGCCCCAGCGCCGAAAAACGCGAGTGGATTCCCGCGAGAAAATACGGCCAGCACGACTGCGCCTAAAAACAGAACGAGCGCGGATAACGGACGTGGGACAGGCGCCCCGCCTGTCGGAGTGGGACGGGTGCCCCGCCCGTCCAAATCGCTCGGCAACGCTG
>JAYVQK010000066.1:0-9879 GCA_043757005.1 Verrucomicrobiaceae bacterium | reverse complement strand
GCGCGCGAGCTACGTGATTTATCACGTGAACGAACACCGCATCGAACAACGCCGCCTAGAATACGACGTGCGCATGACGCAGCAAAAAATCCTTGATGCAGGGCTGGCGCAGCGGCTGGCGAGTCGGCTGACTGAGGGGCGCTGAGTCGCGGTGCAAGTCCCGCGCTCCATTCTCATCATCAAGCCCAGTTCATTGGGCGATGTGATCCACACGCTGCCCGCCGTGGCGTGCGTGCGAAAACACTGGCCGCAGGCAAAGTTGAGCTGGCTCGTAAATCCCGAATGGGCCCCGCTCCTCGCCGAAAATCCCGCCCTGCAAGACGTGATCGAATTCCCCCGCAAACAGCTTGGCGGCTTGCTGGGCTGGCTACGCTTCCCCGGCTGGTTACGCGCCTTGCGCGAGCGCGTGCAGCCCGACCTCGTGCTGGATTTCCAGGGGCTCTTTCGCAGCGCCACCATCGCGCGCCGCGTCGGCGGCGAGAGCTGGGGCACCTCGGACTCGCGGGAAGGCGCGCGCTTTCTCCACCACCACGTCGTGCCAGTGCCCGCGCGCAGCGAGCCCGCCCACGCCGTGCAGCGAGCCCTCGCACTCGTCGCCGCGCTCGGCTGCGACACGAGCGGGCCGCTGGAATGGCAGCTCCCGCGCGGCACCGCGCCCGCCGGTCTGCCGAGTCGCTACCTCGTGTTGCATCCCTTTTCTCGCGGAGCGGGGAAATCGCTCGCCACTGCCGAAGTCGTCGCCTTTTGCAAAGCGCACGCGCCCACGCCAGTCGTCCTCGCGGGCCGCGCCGACGTGCAACTCCCCGAGATGCCAAACGTGATCAATCTCCTCAACCGCACCACGCTCCCCGAGCTGTGCTGGCTGTTGCGCCACGCGGACTTCGTCGTGAGCGTGGACAGCGGCCCCATGCACATCGCCGCCGCGCTCACCGAGCGGCTCCTCGCCATCCACACATGGAGCGACCCGCGCCGAGTCGGCCCCGCGCAACCCCTCGCGTGGGTGTGGAAAGACGGACGCCTCGGACGCATGGCAGACTTCCCTAGCGGCGAGCCCTGCACGCGCGCAGCGATAGCAGAGTTTCTCCCACCGTCAGCGTGACACAGGCTTTCCAGCCAGCCCGCTTCCCTGCAATTAAAACCCCGAATCTGCGGGGTCTTTTGTTCAGATCGCGCAGTTAGCGCCGCTTGGGCTTATTCATGGAGAGGATGCTCGTTCCGCGTGTCAGGAATCCGCTGCCTCCGGTGATGATTCGGCGCACGAGCTCTCCGCTTTTTGGGTCGTGGGTCAGCGCGTCGTCGCTCATCTTTTGCTCCAGTTCAAAGCGGCGGGGCTTTTGGCCCTTTTTCTGCGGGATGGTCTCGTAGGTGTAAGTGGCCATCCTTTTTTAGGATTGGCCGACTCCTTGGTGCTGCTGCATTTGTTTACGCAGTTCACGGAAGCGACGATAGCCGATCAGCTCGCCATTTTCCTCGTCCCAGAGGCGCAGGTGGAGGGACTTCAGACTGGTGAGGATGGTGAGGGGTTTTACCTCTTGGAAAAGCGGGTGCGCTTTGTGGCAACGCTCCAAGTTGTAGTTGGGGATGCGGGGGCTGAGGTGGTGGATGTGGTGGAAGCCGATGTTGCCGGTGAACCATTGGAGGATGCGGGGCAGTTCGTAGTAGGAGCTGCCTTCGAGAGCGGCGGCGGTGTAGCTCCATTCGCCGGAACGCTGCCAATAGACGCCTTCAAACTGATGCTGCACGTAGAACATCCAGACGCCTGCGCTGGTGGCGATGAGGAGCATGGAGAGCTGGAGGACGAGGTAAGTGCTGGTGCCGAAGATGGCGCACATGATGACGGTTTGGGCGAGGACTGCGGCGTTCATCCAATAGACGGACCATTTTTCGCGGGCACTGGCATTGGAGCGGGCGAAACGCTGGAGGACGATGAAGAGAACGAGCGGCGCGATGGCGAAAAGGACGATGGGATTGCGCGAGAGCTGGTAGGCGAAACGCTTCCAGCGGGAGGACTCTAGGTATTCCTGCACGGTCATGGTCCACACGTCGCCGACGCCGCGTTTATCGAGGTGGCCGGAGCTGGCGTGGTGGATACTGTGCTCCCAGCGCCAGTGGAAGTAGGGGGTGTAAATGAGCATCCCAGTGATGAAGCCGATGGTGTCGTTAGCGACTTTAGATTTAAAAAAGGAGCCGTGCCCGCAGTCGTGCGTGAAGATGAAGGCGCGGATGAGCAGCAGTCCATTGAGGATGACGAGTGGCACGGTGAGCCAGAGCGTTTTGCTGAAATAGATCGCCACCCAAGCGGCGATGAAGGGCCCGAGGGTATTCACGAGCTGCCAGACGGCACGCGGGATGGATGGCTCTTGGAATTCTGCGATCAGCTTTTTCCAGACGGATGGATCGGGGTAGGTATTTTCTTTGACGGGGGAAGTTGATGTGGACGGGGCGTTCGATGAGATCGTGGATGCTTCCATTAAGATAATTTTTTGTGGTGATAAGACTGCGCGTGGCGCGGTTCGGCTTCGTGGATTGAAGCAAGGATGGCGTCCCGTTTCTTGCACGGGATGCGCGCACTGATAGCGGAAACCGTGAAAAGTGCCATTTTATTTTGCGGCTCTGAGGGCTTTTTTAAAAAATTCGCGCTGCCCATGTGCGAATGATTTTAGCATACGAATCGTTATAGTGCCCCTTCGCGGCAAGTTCCCCTTGCACGACACGGGCTGCCTGCCCATAACGCGCCCACTTTTTTTCATACATGGAACTCTGCATCATCGGCTCGGGATACGTCGGCCTCGTCACAGGCGCTTGCTTCGCGGAAGTAGGTCACACCGTCATTTGCGTGGATAACGACCAGCGGAAAGTGGACATGCTCCAAGCGGGTAAGATCCCAATTTACGAGCCCGGACTGGAAGATCTCGTGCATCGGAATGTGTCCGCAAAGCGCCTGCGTTTCACCAACAGCATCCAGGACGGCGTGGATCATTCGCAGGTCATCTTCATCGCCGTGCCCACGCCGCCGCAGCCGGATGGATCGGTGGATATGACGTTCATCGAGCGCGTCGCCCGCGAGATCGCAGGCGCGCTGAAGCCCGGCGAATATCGCGTGGTCGTGGATAAAAGCACGGTGCCCGTGAAGACTGGCGCGCGGGTGGCGGCGGCGATTTCGCGGTATAATAAAGAGGCCAGCTTCGATGTCGTCTCAAACCCCGAGTTCCTACGCGAAGGCTGCGCAGTGCCGGATTTGATGAAGCCTGACCGCATCGTGATCGGCGCGGGCAGCCAGCGTGCGGCGGATTTGATGAAGCAAATCTACGAGCCCTTTAAATCGCCGATCCTCGTCACCGACATCGCCAGCGCGGAGCTCATCAAGCACGCGGCGAACTCCTTCCTTTCGCTCAAAATCAGCTACGTGAACGCGCTCTCCGCCATCTGCGAAGCGAGCGGTGCCGACGTGGAGATGGTCGCCGACGGCATCGGCATGGATCGCCGTATCGGGCGTCAATTTCTCAACGCGGGACTCGGCTACGGCGGCTCGTGCTTCCCGAAAGACGTGAAGGCTTTCATCGCCATTGCAGAAGAAATCGGCGTGCCTTTCGGCCTGCTCAAAGAAGTCGAGCGCATCAATAACACGCAGCTCGACCGCTTCCTGCGCAAGATGCGCGACGGGCTCTGGGTGCTGAAAGACAAGAAGATCGCCGTGTGGGGACTCACCTTCAAACCCGACACGGACGACGTGCGGAACTCCGTGCCCATCGAACTCATCAACCGCCTCGTCGCCGAGGGCGCACACGTCACCGCCTACGATCCAAAAGGCATGGAAAAAGCGCGCGAATGGAATCTCCTCCCCGACGCCGTGAAGCTCACGACTACGCCGCTCGAAGCCGTGAAGGGCGTCGAGGCACTCGTGCTCGCGACGGAGTGGAAAGAATTTGCCGACGTAGATCTCGAAGCCGTCCGGGGCGCGATGCACACGCCGCTCATTTTTGACGGACGGAATTTCTTCAACCCACAAATCATGTCCACTCTCGGCTTTGCCTACTACGGAGTGGGCCGCGCGGTGGTGTAGCCGGGGCGGCGTCGCTTGCGGGCGTGGCCGACTAAAGTCGCAGACTGCTTTCCGCAAACGCCCCCGCCAGCCTCGTTCCTGTGCGACGTGGGCCGAGGGGGCGACCTTCCAGCGTGGCGATGGGCATGATTCCGAGCCATGAGTTCGTGATGAAAATCTCATCCGCCAACGTCACGTCTTCGCGGCGCAAACGACGCTCGGTGACTTTGGTCTGTTGCATCACCCACTCCCGCACGACGCCCTGCCGGCAGCCCGAGCCGCGCGGCGGCGTGGAGACTTCTTCGTCGCGCACGAGGAAGACATTTGCGCAACAGGCGGAGACAAGTTCGGCGTGGTCGTTAAAGAGCAGCGCCTCGTGAAATTTCCGCGCGCGCGCCTGAGCGAGCGCGTCGCAATGAAACCAATAGTTCGCCGTCTTTAGGCCACCGAAGGGCGGATGATATACGTCGTCGTGAAAGCCGAGATCCCAGCAATCCTCCCGCTCTCGTTCGCGCGACTCTAGCATCAAAAAAATGCGTGGCGACTCGATGGGCGCAGTGGGCCCGCCGTCGCCCGCCGTCACATAAATGCGCGCGAAACCATCTGCCCGTGCGCTTTCCAGCGTCTCGCGGACGAAAGCGAAAGCCCTATCATCCGCAAAAAAATCTCGCTCCGCGCACGCGATCTGTAGCCGCTGCTGGTGCTCCGGCCAGGATTCCACACGGCCATTCCACACCGCCATGCTCTCAAAAAGCGCCATCCCGTAGCGCGCTCCCCGGTCGCTCAGCGGCATCCCTTCCGCAGGCTGAAAAGCCGCGCCATTCCAGAGCCAGCCTTTCATGTGGGCCGTGGGATAGACGCCCCGTCTGCCCAGAGCACCGCGCCACGACAGGCGGGGCGCCTATCGCACCACGACAGGCGAGGTGCCTGCCCCACTCTACGCAGCCAGCGCTTCCCACTCATTGGATGTGCAGCTCGCGTGTGACTCCGAATCGTTCCAGTCGCTTGCGCAGCGTGGCGCGTGTGATGCCGAGGAGCTTTGCCGATTGCACTTGGTTGCCCTTTGTCTGGCGCATCGCATACACGGTGAATTCCCGCTCCAACCACGGCAGCAGCTCCACGCCTGCCTCGCTCTGCGCCGAGCGCAGGAGCACTTCTATGGCGGCTTCATTACTCATCACGGCAGCCGCAGCGGCAGGCTCGCTTGTGGCGGTGCCGAGTGGGATGTCTTTGGCCAGCAAGATGTCGCTCGTGGCCAGCACGCAAGCGCGCTGGATCGTGTTTTCCAACTCGCGCACGTTGCCCGGCCAGTTGTGCGATTCCAGCACGCGAACGGCCTCCTCGCTGAGTTTCAGCTTGGGCAGATGCTTCTCCGTGGCTACTCGTTTTACAAAATACTCGGCAAGCAAACGGATGTCTTCGATGCGCTGGCGGAGTGGCGGGAGGTGGACGCGCACGACGTTGAGGCGGTAGAAAAGATCCTCGCGGAATTTCTTCTCGGAGACTTCGGATTCGAGGTTGCGGTTGGTGGCCGCGACGATGCGCACGTTCGTCTTGATGGTGGAATTCCCACCCACTCGCGAGAACTCTCCGGCCTGTAAAACGCGCAGGATTTTCCCCTGCAACGGCAGCGGCATATCGCCGATCTCATCGAGGAAAAGCGTGCCCCCATCGCTCTGCTCAAAGCGCCCCACGCGCTGACCAGTGGCTCCGGTGAACGCGCCTTTTTCGTGGCCAAAAAGCTCGCTCTCCAGCAGTTGCTCGGGGATGGCGGCGCAGTTGATGGCGACGAAACTTTTCTCCGCCCGACCCGAGTAGGTGTGGATGGCGCGGGCGACGAGTTCCTTCCCCGTGCCGCTCTCGCCAGTGATCATCACGGGCGCGTCGGAGTGGGCGACGCGGCCCACCATTTTGAAGACCTGCTGCATCGGCTCGCTCTGCCCTACGATGCTGTCCTGGTGCTGTTCCACGGTGAGCTGCGGGCGCGAGGCGCGGGCGTTGCGCGTCTGTGCGTGCTCCTTCAGCGCGGTGTCCACGACGACTCGGAAATTAAACGTGAGCCCCTCTTTTCTCACGAAGTCGAACGCACCGAGTTTCATCGCTTCGATGACTTGTTGCGTGGTGGCAAATTGGCTGACGAGCAGCACGAAAGCGTTCGAATCGCGCTGGCGGATTTTGCCGAGTAGCTCCATGCCGGTAAAGGGCTCCAGGTGCGTGGCTGCGATGACGAGATCGGGCCGCTCGCGGGTGAAAATGGTGAGCGCTTCGTCGGCATCCGTCGCGGTGATGACGCGCAGCTCGGCGCTGAGAAGCTGTCGTATCGCCCATTCGACGAAGTCGGTATCGGCATCCACCACTAGAACGGTTTGTCCTTTTGCCATGAGTGAGAAAAATTAAAGCCCGCCGAAGCGGCGCTCTCGTTTGTGAAATTCGGCGACGGCGATGCGCAAGTCTTGCTTGCCGAAGTCGGGCCAGTATTTCGCGGTGATGACCAGCTCGGCATAGCTGAGTTGCCAGAGGAGAAAATTGGAAAGCCGCATCTCGCCACTCGTGCGGATGAGCAGCTCGGGGTCGGGATACGCAGCGGTGTAAAGCCGCTCTTGCACGCTCTCGGGCGTGATGCTTGCGGGGTCGAGTCGGCCCGCCACGGCATCCTCAGCGAGTGCGCGGGCGGCGTCGGCGATCTCGGTGCGGGCGCTGTAGTTCAGGGCCAAAATGAGCGTCGTCGCGGGATTGTCCGCAGTCTGTGCGATGGCGGCGGCGAGCACGGCTTGCGTGCTCTCGGGCAGTTCGCCGATGCGACCGATGGAGTGGAGGCGCACGCCGTTCTTCATCATCACGGGTAGTTCTTGTGTGAGGAAATGCTCCAGCAACACCCACAGTCCGGCGACTTCTTCGGCGGGGCGTTTCCAGTTTTCCGCCGAGAAGGCGTAGAGCGTGAGAAACTCCACGCCCATCGCCACGCACTCCTCCGTCACCGCGCGCACGCTCTCAGCACCACGCTCGTGGCCTTTCAGCCGCGGGAAGCCGTGCTGCTTTGCCCAACGGCCATTGCCATCCATGATGATGGCGATGTGTCGTGGTGTGCTCATGGATTTAAGATTTAAAATTTAAGATTTTTGGACTGCGAAAGACTTGAGCGATTCCGAGCGGCTGCCGCCCAAATCTTAAATCTTAAATCTTAAATTGCAGCTCACAGCACCATCGTCTGCTCGCGCCCTGGCCCCACGCTCACGATGGCGAGCTTGGTGCCGGTGAGTTTGGCGATGGCTTGGAGATATTTGCGGCACTTCGGAGGGAGGTCGCTCCATGCGCGGACGTTGCTCGTGTCCTTTTGCCAACCGTCGAAGGTCTCGTAAATCGGCACGCATTTCGCCAACACTTCGAGGTCCGTCGGCACATGGTCGAGGCGCGTGCGGCCCAGCTTGTAGCCTACGCAGACCTTGATCGTCTTGAGCGTGTCGAGGCCGTCCACATTCGTCACCGCCAGCTCATCAATACCATTCACCATCGAGGCGTAACGCACGAAGACCGCGTCGAACCAACCGCAGCGGCGGGCGCGGCCTGTGGTCGCGCCAAATTCCCGACCGAGGCTGTGTAGGAAATCGCTCAGCTCCTCATTCTCCGTGGGGAATGGCCCTTCGCCCACGCGCGTCGTGTAGGCCTTGATCGTGCCGACTACTTTATCAATCCGATTGGGCCCGATGCCCGAGCCCGTGCACGCGCCGCCAGCCGTCGTATTGCTCGATGTCACGTAGGGATACGTGCCGTGATCTATGTCTAGGAAAGTCCCCTGCGCGCCTTCAAAGAGCACCTCCATCTTCTCCGCGAGGATCTCGTGCAGGAAGACGACCGTGTTGCCGAGGAAAGGCGTGATCGTCTTTGCCGCTGCGAGGTATTCCGCGCAGGCCGTCTTAAAATCCACCTGCTCTGCGCCCATCGCCTTGAGCTGCACATTGGCCTCCTCCACGCGCACCTTCAGCTTTTCCGTGAAGCGTTTCGGGTCCAGCAAATCGCCCGTCCGCAGACCCGTCCGAGCGGCCTTGTCGCAATACGTCGGCCCGATGCCGCGCCCCGTCGTGCCGATCTTGTCTTTGCCCTTGGCCGACTCCTTCGCCTTATCCAGCGCGCGGTGGTAGGGCAGCGTGAGGTGCGCGGCGTCCGAGATGATGAGATTCTTCGGCGTCACTGCGATCTTCTGCTTGCGCAGCCCCGCGATTTCCCCCGCGAGCGAGACGGCATCAATCACCACGCCATTGCCGATCACGCACATCTTCTCCTTGCGGAGGATGCCGCTGGGGATCAGGTGCAGGACGTATTTTTTGCCCTCCACGATCACGGTATGCCCCGCGTTGTTGCCGCCCTGCGAGCGCACGACGACGTCCGCCTGCTCCGTCAGGAAATCAATAATTTTGCCTTTGCCTTCGTCACCCCATTGGGCGCCTACAAGAACGGTGTTTGCCATAGTGTTTTTTGCGTTACGAGTTACCCCCGAGGCAACGGCCTCGGGGACGCGGACAGTAGTGGGCAGGGGCGATGCGGCAAGACGGAATGGCGGGGAAAGTTTTTAAACTCCGAACTTAGAACTTAGAACTCTGAACTCCGAACGGAATCGTCGAAGTCGCAACGTTCGGAGTTCGGAGTTCAAGAATCCTTCTATCGGATTTGGCGCAGCCTCTTCTCATCCCGATAATCCTGTCTCTCTTTTTTAAGACAGGATT
Organism: Verrucomicrobiaceae bacterium; assembly: GCA_043757005.1. Lineage (GTDB taxonomy): Bacteria > Verrucomicrobiota > Verrucomicrobiia > Chthoniobacterales > Chthoniobacteraceae > SXWH01. The sequence continues at coordinate 1,116 of JAYVQK010000066.1, read as the reverse complement.
CCACGGGATTCGTAGGATTTACGGGATAGCTTTTGAGTAGTGGTATCGTTTGGATTTGAACCACGAAGAGCACGAAGGAAATATCAGGGGTAGAGTGCCCTTTCATCCCTCCTCTTCGTGTCTTTCGTGCCCTTCGTGCCCTTCGTGGTTAAAAATAGACCACTACCCTTTTGCGTCCATTTGAAGAGAGTTACACTTGTTCACTCGCAGCTTTGCCGCCCCAGTGGTCGTAATAAACCGCGTTTGCCTCCTCGCTCGCCTGCGATTCGTCGTCGTAAATCAGAAACTCCAAAGCCGTCACGATCATCGCCCGTTGTTTGTCGGTGAGTTGCTTGAATTGATCTGGCTTCCAGTCCTGAGGAATCAGCGTGTCTATAAAGCGATCTATGACGAGCGAGTTGCGTGCGGGGTAGGAGATCGAATACCGCATAAATGCTGGGAGATAAAACAGCCACGAGTCGGGATCGAGGAACGGCATCCCCCATTGTAGCTTCTCCAATTGCTCGTCCGTCACCGATTGCCAATCGAGCGGCGCTACGTCACCGAGCGTTTTGATTACATAATAGGTATCTATCTCGTCGCCCTGAAGCAGCGTCATCGGGCAAGGCACCGCCCTCGGAGGGAAAGCCTCGGCTATCGCTTGGATGAGTTCGATCTGGACGGCACGCATGAGGGATTGATTAGAGCACGGTGCCCGTCGCTTTAGCAAGGCGGGGATTTCGTATTATTAGAGGAAAACTTGCGAAAAGTGAGTTGTGATAGCGGTTTGGCATATCCCGGAGAGGACATACAGAGCTGTGAAGCCGTCCCGGGATATGAGAGAGAGCTCATACAGATCTGTGGAGGCGTCTGGGGACGTGCCGGGACGCTCATACAGATCTGTATGAGCATTGAGGGACGTGCCGGGATGCTCATGCAGATCTGTATGACCACTTCGGGACGTGCCGGAATGCCCATACAGAGCTGTATGACCATTTCGGGACGAGCGGAGACGCTCATACAGAGCTGTATGACCAATGCGGGACGTGCGGAGACGCCTCCGCAGATCTGTATGCAAGCCCCCGCGTATGCCAAAATGGCGCAATGGAGGGCCAAAGGCCCGGCAAGATGCCAGCC
>JAYVQK010000065.1:0-9885 GCA_043757005.1 Verrucomicrobiaceae bacterium | reverse complement strand
GCGCGTGCAGAGCACGTGCTTACGTGCGCTCATCGCGCGGCGGACGGGGGCGCCCGCGCTACGAGTGAGCGACCAATCACCAGTCCCCTTGCATTTCCACCACTGCTCCACAAAATCCCCGCCATGCGTTTCGCCTTCTTGCTGCTCTTTCTCGCCGCCCGTCTTGCCTCTGCACAGGAGGCGTTGACGGCGCTGGATGCGCTGAAATTACTCCCCAAAGACGTGGCTAAAAAACTCGCCCGCATCGAAGCCCGCGACGGCACGCCTTGGCCGCAACGCTGGTATTTCCTAGTCTTCGACGCCGCCGAGCCGCGCGGTCTGCGCGAATTTGTGGTGGCGGATGGCAAGCTCGCCGCCTCGCGCACGCTCTCGCAATTTGCCGATGAGCTAAAGCCCGCCGAAGTCATCGGCAGCGTCGCCATCAATATCAACAGCGACGAAGCCGTGGGCATCGCCGCGCAATTCGCCATGGCCAATCACTCGCGCCTCGGCACGGTGAATTACGAACTCAGCAAAACCAACACGACCCCCATCTGGCGGCTCACTTGCCTGAATCCCGACGGCGACGAAATCGGCGTGCTCGCGCTCCACGCCACGAAAGGCACCGTGCTCAGTCACGAAGGCTTCGAGATCATCCCCGAAGGCCGCGTGACCGCCCCGCCCATCGTCGCCGCCCCCCGCGCGACCGCGCCCAAGCCCGCCGCAAAATCCGCAAAATCCGCAACGCCCCCAACGCCCCCAACGCCCGTGCCGCCCACGCCCAAGCCAAAATCCGGCCCGATAGATGTAGGCCACTCGCTCCGCAAACTTTTCGGCGGAGCGCAGTAAATTTAAAGCGAATCCCCCAGCCGCAGCACCCGCGCATCGCCTAGCGTGGGCATCCAATCGAGGTGCGTCGTGGTGATGATCTTTTGCGCGCCCTCGGGCAGCGCGGCGAGCAGAGCGTTGCGACGGGCGGGGTCGAGTTCGCCGAAGGTATCATCCAGCAACAGCACCGGCGGCGTGCCGAAGTGCCGCGTGAGCAGGCGTGCAGCGCCGAGCTTTAGTGCGAGCACGAGCGTGCGCTGCTGGCCTTCGCTCGTGTCGTCGCTGGGTAGTTCATTGAGAAAAAAGCGCACGTCATCGCGATGCGGGCCCGTCGTGGTTTGGCGGAGGCGCGAGTCCTCCGAGCGCGCCGCCACGAGCGCGGCGGGGAAGTCGCCACCATCGCCGGGCACGTATTCCAGCCGCAGCGATTCACGCGCGCCCGAGATGGCGTGGTGCGCGGCGGCCACCTCCGCTTGCAGCTCGGCGAGCAGCGTGCGGCGGGCAGCCGCCACGATCTGGCCGTGCTGGAGCAGCGGCACGTTAAAGGCCGCAATCTCCGGCCACCGCTGCCCGGGCTGCTTCAGTAGATGATTCCGCGAGCGCAGTGCGTGATCGTAGGCCCGTAGCGCGACGCGATAGCCGGTAGCCTGCTGCATGGCGATGAAGTCCAAAAACCGCCGCCGCTTTTCACCCGAGCCGCGCACCAGCTCGGTGTCGTCATTGCCAAACCACACCACCCGCGCCGTCGTGAGCCACTCCCGCGCCGTCGTCTGCTCCACCCCATCGAGCGCCAGCTTCTTGCGCGTCGTGCTGTAGTAAAATTGCAGATGTCGCTGTGCAAAATACCCATCCACCACAAACCCGCGCTGCCCGTGCTGCACCGCCCGCGCGAGCTGCGTGACGCGCGGCGATTGCAGCCGCAGTAAGATGCTTGCAGCCTCCAGCAGCGAAGTTTTCCCATGCGCATTAGGCCCCACAATGAAGTTCAGCCCCGGCCCAAACTCCGCCGCAAACTGCGCAAAGCAGCGAAAGTGACGGATGGTGAGGCGCGTGAGCATCGGTGGTTTTTTGAAAGTGCGGTTCGTGATAATCCCCAGCAAGAAAGAGCGCGAGCGCATCTTTCCCCGCGCGATGCGTTTCAAAGCCGCCGAGGCAAAAAAACACCCTTCCAACGTTGCCGATGGAAGGGTGCTGGGAATTGCGAAGGGGCTACTATTTCTTGCCGTAGCCGGGGAGTGGGTTGCCGCTTTCGTCGAGTTTGCCAGCGGCCCATAGGACGCCGTGGGTCACGAAGTCGAGGTAGCGGGCGTCTTCTACGGTGGTGTTATTGTGGCCGATGGTGGTGCTGAAGACGCGCGTTTTGCCGCCGTAGAGATTCGTCCAGCCGACGACGGTTTCGGTTTCCTTATCCGTCACGGTCTCGGTGCCGTCGGCCTGCTTTTTCTTTTGGTGTGTGGTCTGTTTTCCTTTCGCTAGCGCGTGGGCGGTGGGGAAGATTTGGATGTTGTTATACAGCTCCTCATTGACCGTCGTCCAATCCGCCAAGCCCTTCGTGATCGGGCTTTCTTTGTCCACAAAAGTGAGCGCGATGGGTTCCTGTGCGCCGTGGCCGGTGCTCTGGATGCCGATGTATTCATACCACGCCGCGTTGTCTGCTCCGGCGGCGACTGGCTTGCCGTAGTCGCCGAAGCGGTAGCAGTGCATGGCGCAGTGGAGGTTCACGCCGGGGATGCCGCTTTTGTGCGGGGCGAGCACGGCTTGGATGGTGGCGGGGTCGGTGATGTCGGCGGCACATTCATCGTGGATGACGAGGTCGTAGCCCTTGGCGTAATCGGCGTTGCCGTAGATCGCGAGCGGGGGCTTGGTGGTTTTGTCGTCGGTATGGATCTGGTCCACGATGATGTTGGCGCGCTCTTCGAGTCCTTTTTTGAGGATGTCTTTTTGTTTCGCGTAATCGTGGCAGCAGCCGCCGGTGAGCAGCAGCACCTTGAGCGGCTTGGGCTCTGCGGCGTGGAGCGCGGCAAAGGCGGTGAGTGTGGTGAGGAAGAGGACGGTTTTTTTCATGTGGTGTAGTAAAATGAGTGCCCGACATAGAAGCAGTCGGGCGCTTCGACAATCCACAATCGCGGGAAGGATTAGGGACGGTAGCTTCCACCTTGCGCCTGGGCGCGCTGCCAGCGATTGTCCGCGCCCTTTTTAATGCTCACCATTTCCGCAGTATCCAAATCTTTCGCAGGCCGCGTGCTCTTTCGCGAGGCCACGCTCCAAGTCAATCGCGGCGACCGTTTCGGGCTCGTCGGCGCAAATGGCGCGGGGAAATCCACGCTCTTCTCACTCATCCTCGGCGAGGCTTCGCCGGACGAGGGGCGCATCAGCATGGAGCGCGGCATCAAGTTCGGCTTCCTCCCGCAGGAGAGCGCACCGGTGGGCGATGAGACGGTGATCGAGCTGGCTACCGCAATCTCGCCGGAGCTGGTGAAGGCCCGTCGCACAATCCGCCAACACGAGGCGGCGAACGATACGGACGACATCGAATACCACGAGGCGATTGCGGAATTCGCCGAGCTGGGCGGGCATCAACTCGCGGCGAAAGCCAAGCGCATCCTCAGCGGCCTCGCCTTTCGCGATGCGGACTTCGACCGCCCGGCGGCCAAGCTCAGTGGCGGCTGGATCATGCGCGCCCACCTCGCACGCTTGCTCGTGCAGGAGCCCGATTTGCTGCTGCTGGATGAGCCGACGAACCACCTCGATCTGGAGTCGCTCGTGTGGTTCCGCGAATACCTCCGCAATTATCCCGGCGCGATTTTGATGATCTCGCATGATCGCGATTTTCTGAATCAGCTCGTCCACGACATCGTCGAAATTTCGCGCAGCCGCTTGCACCGCTTTCGCGGAAACTACGACTCCTACCTCACGGAAAAAGTCGCCCGTGAGGAGCAGCACGCCGCCGCTTACGCGAACCAACAGCGGGAGATCGAGCGGCTGCAAGATTTCGTAGATCGCTTCCGCGCCAAGGCCAGCAAAGCGTCGCAGGCGCAGAGCAAGCTCAAGCAGATCGAGCGCATGGATCTCATCGAGGCTCCGCTGGATGCGGAGTCCACGGTGAAGTTCCGCTTCCCCCAGCCGCCACGCAGCGGGCATCGCGTGATCAACTTGAAGGACGTGGATCATTCCTACGGCGAGCTGACTGTGTATCGCGGACTGAATTTCGAGGCCGAGCGGATGCAGCGCGTCGTGCTCGTGGGGCCAAATGGTGCGGGCAAATCCACGCTCATCAAACTCCTCGCGGGCGTGCTCCCGATCCAAAAAGGCGAACTCGTCATCGGCCACAACGTGCGCGTGGGCTACTTCGCGCAGCACCGCGTGGAGCAGCTCAATGGCCGCCACACCGTGCTCGAAGCCGCGCAAGACCTGCCCATGAGCCCCAGCGAACAGGCGGCGCGCACCGTCCTCGGCTCCTTCCTTTTCCGTGGCGACGATGTTTTCAAACCCGTGGCAGTGCTGAGTGGTGGTGAAAAATCGCGCCTCGCGCTCGCGCGACTGCTGCTCGATCCGCCAAACCTCCTGCTTATGGACGAGCCGACGACGCACCTCGACATCCCGAGTATTGATGCGCTCATCCGCGCGCTGAACCAATACGAGGGCACGATCATCTTCATCAGCCACGACGTGCATTTCATCCGCGCGCTCTCGCAGCAAGTGCTGCACATCAGCGCCGGAAACCTCACGCCGTATGCGGGGAACTACGATTACTACCTCGATAAAACGCAGGCTACTTCCGCGCGCGAAGCACTCGTGGCGGGCGAGAAGCTCGCTAATTTCCAACCCGCCGCAAACGAGCAGAAGGCCGAGAAGAAAGGCCCTGGCATGCGCGAGATGAAAGAGATGAAGCGCGCCGAGGCCGAAGTGCGCAAGGCGGCGGCGAAAGTGAAACGCGAAAAAGAACAAGCTGTCGCCACGCTGGAAAAACGCATCGCGGAGATAGAGGAGCGCCAACTGCAAATCACCCACGCCCTAGAGCACCCGCTCGCGCAGGCCGCTGGCGGCAAAGGCTCGGAACTCTCGCGTGAACTCACCGCGCTGACGGTGGAGCTGGCCCAAGTGACCGCCAAATGGGAACGCGACGCAGCAGCGATCCCAGCAGAGGAGTAGCAGCGCCGCCCCGTCGCTCATGTAGAAGCGACGCCTCGTCGCTCGGTCGCGTATGCGGAGGGGGCGTCCGCGCCACAAGCGACGAGGGCGTCGCTTCTACTGTAAGCGACGGGGCATCGCTGCTACGTTCGCATTGCGCAAAGCGGCGTTTGCAGTAGCGTGCGCGGCTTACCTGCATGATTAGTTGCTCCACTTGCTGGAACTCTGCGCGCCACACCGATGGCGCGGCGATGATCCAAGAAATCCTCGATCTCGGCTTCGACACTGTCGAGCTCGGGCACGGCACGCGCCTGCCTCTCGTCGAGGGCATTTTAAAAATGTGGGAAGCGGGGAAGGTGAAGATTTCCTCGCTGCATAATTTCTGCCCACTGCCGCCGGAAATTCCGCGCGCTTCGCCGGACTGCTACCAGCTCAGTTCGCATCTGGATGGCGAGCGAGATCGGGCGCTGCGTCATTCTTTTAAAACAATAGATTTTGCGAAGAAACTCGGCGCCCAGTTTGTGGTGATGCACCTCGGGAGCGTGCCCATCGGCGAATACACGAACCGCCTCGTGAAGATGGCGGAGGTGGGGATGCACATGACGAAGGCTTTCGTGCAGCTGCGGGCGGAGGGGGTGAAGAAGCGCGAGGCGGGCTGGGAGCGACCGTATCAGCGGATGCTCGTGGGTTTGCGCAAGGTGTATGACTACGCGGCGGAGCGCGGCATCCGGCTGGGGATCGAGAGTAGGCATAGCTTTGAGGAGATGCCGAGCGAGCGGGAGATGGTGAATGTGCTGTCGCAATTCGACGCGCCGACGGCGGGCTATTGGCACGACTTCGGACACGTGCAGGTGAAGCACAATCTCGGCTTCCTCGATCATGTGGAGTGGATGCAGAAGATGGCTCCACGGCTGATCGGTTGCCATTTACACGATACGAAATGGCCGGGGCGCGACCACATGGCTCCCTTCACGGGCGACGTAGAATACGACAAGTTGATCCCGCTGATTCCGAAAGGGACGCCCTACATTTTCGAGATGAGCCCGCGACGCACGACCGAGGAGATCACCACCGCGCTGACGAAGTGGAAGGAACGTTTCGGCGAGTGAAGAAAACCTTCTTCTGGCTGCTCCAATTTGGTGCGACTGCCGCACTTTTGTGGTGGGTTTTCCACGAGCCCGCAAAGCAGCAGGCGCTGAGGGATGCGGTGACGCAGGCTGATTGGCGTTGGCTCGTGGGCGGGGTACTGGCTTACGGGATGTTTGAAGTTTTAGCGGGCGTGCGCTGGCAGATCTTGCTGCGCGTGCAGGGCATCCACATCGGCTGGGGTCGGATGTATGGGCTGCTGATGGTGGGGCTTTTCTTCAGCCTTTTCATCCCCGGCGGGACGGGTGGCGATTTGGTAAAAGGCTACTATTTGCTAAAGGAGGCGCCGGTCGGGCGGAAGACTTCAGCGGCGCTGAGTGTGGTGATGGATCGGCTGCTGGGGCTCATCGGCGTGGCGATCCTCACGGGCACGATCACGGCGTGGCGGTGGGATTGGCTCACGGCGGATCCGATGAGTAAGCAATTCGTGCTGCTCGGCCTCGGCGTGCTGGCGGCGAGCGTGGGCGGGATCGTGCTCGCGGGCGTCGTCTCCGGCGCACGGCTCGTGCATCGGTTGCCGGAGAAATTGCCGGGACGGAATTTCCTCGCGACGCTCACGGGCACCTTCAGCGTCTATGGCCGCGCATGGCTGGCCACGCTGGCGGCGATCTTTATTTCCCTGCTCGCTCACGGCGCTCATTACACGACTTTCTGGTGCGCCTCGCAGAGCATGGAGATGTCTGGCCCGCGGAAGCCGACGGCGCTGGAACTGTATTCTGTGCTGCCTGTGATCGAGACGGTGTCGGCCCTACCCGTCACGCCGGGCGGGCTCGGCACGCGGGAATTTGCCTTCAAGCATATGCTCAGTTCGCTTGCCGGGATTGATGAAGGAGTCGCGCCGAGCATCTCGCTGATCGGCTATCTCTGCATCGCATTTTGGGGCGTGGTGGGTGGGCTCTTTTATCTTTTCTACCGACCCAGCAAAGCCGAGCGCGAAGCCGTCCGCGCGGAGTCCACGGCGCAATTTCAGCGCACGCACATCGGCGGATGAAGCGGCCTTTCGTCACGGCAAACTTCGCCATCACTGCCGACGGGCGCATCAGCACGCGCAAGCGCACGCCTAGCGATTTCAGCAGTGCGCGCGATAAACGACGGCTGCTGGAGATCCGCGCGCAGTGCGACGCCGTGCTCGTCGGTGCGCGCACGCTTTTTGCCGATACGATGTCGCTCGGCCTGCCCGCCGCCGATCTCTGCGCGGCGCGCAAAAAGCGCGGGCTCTCCGCACAGCCACTGCGCGTCGTGGTGAGTAATAGCGGCAAGCTCTCGTCGGAGCTGCGCGTCTTTACTGGCGGCGAGGTCGTCGTCTTTTCCACCACGCGGATGATTGCCCGCACTCGCGATGCGCTGGCGCAAAAATGTGACCTCTTTCTCCACGACTCGCCGCTCGTAAATCTCTCCGCCGCCCTCGCCACACTGCGCGAGGACTACGGCGTGAAGCGGCTCGTATGCGAGGGCGGCGGCACGCTCTTCCGCGCGTTCGCAGAGGCGGGGCTCGTGGATGAACTGCACCTCACGCTTTGCCCGCGCATCTTTGGCGGCAAAGGCGCAGTCACACTCACGGGAGTTGCTGACGGATTTTTGCCGCGCAGCGTGGAGCTGCGGATCAAAGAGATGATCCCACTCGGCGACGAGTGCTTCGTGGTGGCTACTCCATCCCGAGCTTCTCTTTTCCCGCCGCCGAAATAAGCGCGGGGCTCCATTGCGGCTCCCAGACGAGATCTACATTGGCAGCGGCCACACCGGGGACGGAGAGGAGGCGCTGTTGCGCGTCGGCGGCGAGCGTAGGCCCCATGCCACAGCCGGGCGCGGTGAGCGTCATTTTCACCGCGATGCTTTTGCCTTTGCCGCTCTCGTCGTCGCTCACGGCGACATCGTAGATGAGGCCGAGATCCACGATATTCACAGGGATCTCCGGGTCGTAGCACTCGCGGAGCTGCGCCCAGACTTTCTCCACCTCAAACAGTCCATCGCCCGCCGTCACCGCCACTTTTTCCCGCCCCAGCGCATCCGCATCGCAGCCCTGGATGCGGAAGAGCCCGCCACGATCCGGCACGACCACAGTGAAGCTGCCGCCCAGCTCTTGCATGATCGAGACGTGCGTCTGCGCAGGCAGCGCGAGCACGTGGCCCTCGGGGATTTTAACGGCCTGCACTTCACGCGAGAGAGCGATGTAACCTTCAGAATTCATGCGCGCAGCCTACTGCGCGGGAGCAATGGGTTGATAGTTGAATGTTGAATGGGCGGGACGACATCATCTTTCAATCCCTCTCAACCCCTCATTCAAATACCGCGCTTTTTCACGAAGTGCCTTCATCCGTGTCCATCTGTGACTGAAAAATAAGCCGCTACCCAAAGCGCCGCGCTGTATGTAGCTTCGCCGCGTGAAACAGCATCTTGTGCTCTACGATGAGGAATGTCCGCTCTGCCGCTTTCAAATGCGCGTGCTCACTTGGCTCGACTGGCGCAATGCGCTCGCCCTCGTGCCGCTCTCCAGCCCCGTCGCACACGAAGCCGCCCCGGCACTTACGCGGGAGGAGCTCATCGAGGCCATGCACTGCGTGGCGCAAAACGGGCGTATCTATCGCGGAGCGCGCGCGATTCGATTTGTGGGGATGCGACTGCCGCTCCTCGTGCCGCTCGCGCTCCTCCTGTGGCTGCCCGGCGTCATCTGGGTAGCCGAGCGCGTGTATGCCGCGATCAGCCGGAATCGCCTCCTCCTCAGCCGCGTCTTTGGCTGCAAAGACGCCTGCTCCATCCTCCCCGCCCGCAAGCGCGACCAAGACAAAGTGGTGTAAATGGAAGCCGCATTGGCAAAGGCCACGGCGGCCCTCATGGCGAAGCTGAACGCTGATGGGCATTGGCGCGGCGAGCTCTCCAGTAGCGCGCTCTCCACTGCCACGGCAGTCATCGCACTCTCCACGGTGGACGCCACGGCCCACGCCGCGCTCATCGCCAGCGGGCGCGATTGGCTCGCGAGAAATCAGAACGCCGACGGCGGCTGGGGCGACACCACGCGGAGCAAATCCAACATCTCCACCACCGCACTTTGCTGGGCTGCATTTGCGAAAGTGGACGCCGCATTTGCATCGCCCGTCGCCCGCGCCGAATCATGGCTGGCGCAGAGTGCAGGCAGCACCGAGCCCGCCGCACTCGCCCGCGCCATCGCCGCGCGCTATGGCAAAGACCGCACCTTTTCCGTGCCCATCCTCATGGTGCTCGCGCTCACCAGGCGGCTCGGCGCGCGAGGGTGGCAGATGGTGCCAAAATTACCTTTCGAGCTCGCCGCCGTATCGCCTCGCCTGTGGGGCGCGCTGCGGCTCCCAGTCGTGAGCTACGCGCTGCCCGCGCTCATCGCCATCGGCCAGACCATCCACCACCACGCCCCGACTCTCAATCCCCTCACCCGCTTACTCCGCGCCCTCACCCGGCGCAAAACCCTCCGCGTCCTCGCCACCATCCAGCCCCCAAATGGCGGCTTCCTGGAAGCCACACCGCTCACCGCCTTCGTCACCATGAGCCTCGGCGCGATGGGGCTCGGCGGGCACCTCGTCGCACAGCGCGGCGTGCAGTTTCTCGCCGCCTCGGCGCGCACGGATGGGAGCTGGGCCATAGATACAGACCTCGCCACTTGGGCCAGCACACTCGCGGTGAAAGCACTCGCCTACCAGCCGCGCGCACTTTCCCCTGAGCAGCGGCTGACACTCCGCGAATGGCTCCTCGCGCAACAATACCGCACCACGCACCCCTACACCCATGCCGCACCGGGCGGCTGGGCGTGGACCGACCTGCCCGGCGGCGTGC
>JAYVQK010000064.1:0-9944 GCA_043757005.1 Verrucomicrobiaceae bacterium | reverse complement strand
AGCTCTCCTCCAGTCGTCTGTTTATCACCCGGAAATGATATAACAGGAGTTCCCTCGGGCTCGGGGCAGGCGACGACTTTGGGTTTGCCGACAGCGCGGTTCGTGCCGACGACTCGGATTTCGACGATGTGAGGGGCTCCGTTGCGCACCCATTTGGGTAGCTCGAAGTAGTAGCCGTGGTGGCCGTTGCCGTAGCCTTTTTCGAGGAGGTCGTAGCGGATGAGGTCGGTCTTGGTGCGGGCGATCCAGCCGTAGTCCACGTAGAGATCCACGAGGATGCCGCCCTCGCGTTTGTCGCGCTGCCACACGAAGCCTTCCACGGAATTGCAGTCGGCTCTTTCCACCTGCTCGTCGTGTGCTGGCGCGGGCGCGGGGATGAGGCGTCCGCTGAAAAGGAGCATCCCAAAGGCGACGATGTGGAAGGTAATGCCGATATTCAGCGCGCGCCACCACGAGCCGTCTGGCCAGAATTTCGCGGTCTTATTCCAGCGCGAAAAGATGTCGTAACCGCTGACGAGAATCGCGTGGTAGAGGCCGTAGAGCAGGTAGTGCGGCGCGAGCCCATGCCACACGCCCATGATGCCGAAGGTGAGGAAGACGGCGACGTAACTGGCAGTCTGTTTACCGCGAAACCACTTCCCTTTCATCGCTGCGAGCTGGAATCGCATGTGGACGTGGTCGCGCAGCCAGAAGGACAAGCTCATGTGCCAGCGCGCCCAGAAGTCGCGGATATTGCGGGCGAGAAATGGGGTGGCGAAATTCTCCGGGCTTTTTACACCGAGGAAGCGGGAGAGGCCGACAGCAAAGGCGCTGTAGCCCGCGAAGTCGAAGAAAAGGTAGGCCGTATAGACATACATCATGCCCACGCTGCCCCAGATGCCGGAGGTCTTGAGCAGCGGTTGGCGGAGGTGCTGATCTATGAGCGCGGCGAGGATGAATTTATACAGGAAGCCGCGAAAAACGCGGTGGAGCGCGAAGTCGAGATCGTCAAGAAACTCAGCCCGCGTGCGCTCGCGCGACCAGTCTTGAGAGAAGCGACGGAGGCGATCAATCGGGCCGCTGGAGACGGTGGGGAAGAAGAAGAGAAACGCAAAAAGCTCGCCGGGGCGGAGGGTTTTCACCGCGCCATCGTGGATGGAAAAGATCACGTCCAGCGCGCGGAAGGTGACGTAGCTGATGCCAATAAAGCCGAACGTATTGATGAGCGAGAAATACGGGAGTAGCCGGGAACAAAGGATAGGAGCCAATCCGAGGAGGATGGCAAGCGGCAGGAGGCGTTTCGTTTTCCAGCGCAGCCAAGCAAAGCACAGCCCCCACAGATAGAGGGCGGAGAGGAGGAAGACATAGAGGGGACCGACTTGCAGCACACCGTCTTGCTGATGCCAAGGGCGAAGGAATTTCGGCCCTAGCATCTCCGGGCAGCCGAGGCCGCCGATGCGGAGGACGGCGCTTTCATTACTGCTAAAGATGACGCAGAGGATGAAGAGCGTGAGGACGAAGCAGCGCTTGGCGCTGGCTTTGCCGAGTAGGCCGAGGACGAGCACGGGCAGCACTGCGTAGAGCAGCAGCAGGCCGAAGAAAGTCCAGTTGGCGAAGGGCGTCATTTACAGCAGTGCCGCGAGGGCTTTGCGGTCGGCTTTGCCGTTGTTGTTCATGGGGAAGCTGGGGAGGAAATGGAATTTGCGTGGCACCATGTAGGCGGGGAGACGCAGTGCCAGTGCGGTCTTCAGCGCGGCGGTTTGCTGGAAGTCCGTGCCGATTTTCGCGCCAGCGAGGACGACGAATGCGGCGAGCGAATCCACCGCGCCGTTCTTTTGCACGGGCAACACGACGGCGTCGGCGATCTCGTCGAGTGCGCGGAGATTGGCCTCCAGATCGCCCAGCTCGATGCGGTGACCGTGGAGCTTGATCTGGCTATCCATGCGGCCCTCGCAAAAGACGAGGCCGTCGCGGTCACGGCCCCAATCGCCAGTGCGATAGCTGCGCGTGCTCTCGAAATCGGCGAACGCTTTCTCCGTGAGATCCGGGCGGAGCTTGTAGCCGGGCGAGACGTTTGGCCCGGCGATGACGATCTCGCCGCGCTCGCCATTCGGCACAGGCTGGCCAGTGGTCGCGTCGCGAATGAGGATGCGCGTGCCGGGCATCACTACGCCGATGGGCAGCGGGCTCCATTGCGCGAGCAGCTCGCGAGTCACGCGCACGCTGGTGACGGCGACGGTGGCCTCGGTGGGGCCGTAGGTGTTCCAGATTTCTGCGTCGGGGAAGCGCTCCAACATTTGCGCGGCGGTCTCCGGCGCGAGGACTTCGCCGCAGAAAAAGAAGCGCCGCATCTGCGAGAGCATCGCCGCGCCAAAGCTGCGCTCGATCATGCACATCTGCGCAAAGCTCGGCGTGGACATCCACTGCGTCGCCCCACATTCGCGCAGCGCGACGAAGAGCCGTCGCAAGTCTGTGGCGAGTTCTTTGGTGAGGGAGAAGATCGTATTGCCCGTCGTGAGCGCGAGGTAGATGTCGTGGACGGAGAGGTCGAAAGTGAACGGCGCGTGATTCAGGAAGACCTCGCCCTGCGGCGTAAAATCATGCGCGCCCTGCATCCACGCGAGGTAGTGCTCCAGATTCGCCAGCGTGATGACCACGCCCTTTGGCTCGCCCGTGCTGCCGCTGGTGAAGAGGATGTAAAACGGATCGTCCGCCTGCACGTGGCGCGTGTCGTCGTAAGCAGCGGGCTCGCTCACAAGGGCCGCGACGCGTTCCGGCGTGAGTAACACGCCCGCTTCGGAAATCTCCACCACCCACTCCACGCGCGCGGCGGGAGTCGTAGTATCAATCGGCACGTAAGGCCGCCCGGTCTTCACTGCTGCGAGGAAAGTGATGAGCATCTCCGGCTCTTTGTGCCCGTGGATCGCGACGGGCACACGGCGGTCGCCCAGCTCGCGGTCGAGCCAAGCAGCGAGCGCGTTCGAGCGAGCGTGGAGTTCGCCGTAGGTCAGCTTGCGATCATTGCTGACTTGCGCGATGCGGTCTGGCGAAAGGCTGGCCCACTGGGCGATGCGGTCGAGAAGGTGCATGGTTTAAAATTCCTGATACACAAACTCTGGCGTCTCGAAATTTCCTCGCCCATACATCACGAGTAGCGCGACGAGCACCGCGAGGTAGTAGAGCGTGAGCAGGGCGACGCGCGAGCGGGGATGGGCTTCCAGCCAGAGCTTTGCGGGCTGCATTTTTAAGCTGAGAGCCGTTGCCGGATGTCTGCCAGTAGCTTTGCCGGAGTCGCCCACGCCTCGCGATCAAACTCCGCTGGCGACACCTCCACGCCGATGTCCTGCCCGAGCGCCACGATCAGCTCCACCGTCTTCATGGAGTCGAGGATTTGCAGATCATACAGCGCGAGATCAGGCGTCGTTCGCACTTCGTCCGTCTCGGCCACGCGGGCCAGCACATCGAGGATTTGTTCGTCAGTCACAGGTCGGTTCGGTTGTGGTAAAATTCGTCGAGCGCCTTGTTGTAGCGCACCCAGCCTTTCGTGCCGGGATGGTCTTGATGGTCGGCGAAGAAAGTAGGGTCTTCTTCGTATTGCTCGAAATACACAAGCTGCATCGCGTAACGCTTCGCCAACGCCGATAGCTTTTCGCCGTAAATGTGCCGCGCCTTTGCCGACACGCCCGTGAATTCCAGATCCGCACCGTGCAGCGGCATCGAGAGCAGCAGTGGCACCGCGCCCACCTCCCGCAGCGTCCGCAGCACGAGCTCGAAATCATCCCATTCATCCGCCGCCAAAACATCCGCCATGAAGCTCGCATCGCGCTCCCCTTTGGGCCGCTGGATGAGCTTCACGGGCCTCATCACCAGCTTCTTCGCTTGCTCATCCGAGTTGCGAAAAACTTCCTTCCAATTGATCCCTGCGAACCTCGGATGCTTCACCACCTTCTCATCTCCTTCCGAGATGATGCGGATGCCCGCCTCCACATGATCCTGCGCCCGACCGACCGCGTTCGAGAGCTGGCCGAGCGGCCACATCGTGGCGTAAAGCAAACGATCCAACCTCGAATCCCCCGCCAGCCGATCCAGCGCGAAAGCCAGCGTCCAATTATCCTCCAGCGTCGAGGGATACTGCCGCATCCGCCGCGCCGCATCGCGCTTGAGCTCCCGCGAAAGCAGGCCGCTATATGCCAGCTCCTGTGCGTGCAGTGCGCTGAAGTTTCCCTCGTAGTAGTCCGCGTTGATCGCATCGGTAAAAAAGAAACTCGGCGACAAAGAAAACGCTACCTTCCGCCCCCGCATCTCGCCGCCGACTGCGGCGAGTTTTTGCAGGATATTCAGCGCGACGGTCCCCGCCTTGCCCACTGGGAAAACGCGAAAGCCTGTGGGATACTCCTCAAAGAAATCCGTCGCCCGATTGGGCACCTCCTTTACCAACTCCGAGCTGCCATAAAGGACGAGCAAATCCTCCTGCGCGAAGGCCGCCTTTTGCAGCGCGACGCCCTGCAATTTTAGATCGCTCAATTCCGGTGCGAGCACGTGGACATACCGCTGCTCCAGCCGCCCAAACCAAGCGAGCAACACGCCCACCGCCACGCTCGCGATGAGCGCCGCGATGCCGACGGCTTGTAGATGGAGACGTTGGTGAGTCGAAGTCACGAGTGGAGTGAAAGTGGCCACCTTTTGAGAAGCAGCGGCATGGATACCAATACGGTGCGGTGTTTGTTCTTAGGAACGGCACACGCAAAAGGCCGACTCCATCGCTGGAGTCGGCCTATTTTTAAAAGAGCGAATCGCCTACACGTGTTTGCAGTCCACCCACGACTTGGTGCGCGCGGATTGCAGCACGGCGTCGCACACGTATTGCGTCTCCAGCGCGTCGCGGAAGGTGGGGTGGCAGGGCTTGCCCTCGCTCACGGCGCGCACAAAGTCGGCGACTTGGTGCGTGAAGCTCTCGGCGTAGCCGATTTGCAGGCCGGGCACCCACCAGTTTTTCATGTAGGGCTGGTCGCCGTCGGTCACGTGGATGGAGCGCCATCCGCGCACGATGCCCTCGTCGCGGTAGTCGAAGTATTGCAGGCGATGGAGATCGTGCAGATCCCAGCGGATGCTGGCGTTCTCGCCGTTGATCTCCAGCGTGTAGAGCGCCTTATGGCCGCGTGCGTAGCGCGTGCTCTCAAAGAGCGCGAGCGAGCCATTGGCGAAGTGCCCCATGAAGGTGCAGGCGTCGTCAATCTTCACCTCCTCGACTTTGCCCGTCGCGGTGTGGGTGCGTTGTTTGATGAAAGTCTCGGTCATCGCGCTCACGTCGTTGATCGGGCCATTGAGCCACAGCGCCGTATCAATGCAGTGCGCGAGTAGGTCGCCCGTCACGCCACTGCCAGCGGCCTTGGCATCCAGCCGCCACAGGCCCGCGCCGCCTTGCGGGAGGTCGGCGGAGATCGTCCAGTCTTGCAGAAAATTGGCGCGGTAGTGGAAGATTTTGCCGAGCTTGCCGGACTCGATGATTTGCTTCGCGAGGGAAACGGCGGGCACCCGGCGGTAGTTATACCACACGGTATTCGGCACGCCGGCGGCCTCGATCACGCGCACCATTTCCTCGCCTTGCGGGCCGTCGAGAGAGAGCGGTTTTTCGCACAGCACCATCTTGCCGGCACGCGCTGCGGCCATGGCGATTTCGGCGTGGCTGTCGTTCGGAGTCACGATGTCAATGGCGTCAATATCCGCCCGATCAATCAGCTTCCGCCAATCCGTCTCCGTGCTCTCGATACCCCAGTTTTCCGCGTAGGCTTTCACCTTCTCCGCATCGCGACCGCAAGCGGCCTTGATCACGGGCTGGAGCGGAAGATCAAAGAACTTCGCTGCGTTGTGGTATGCGTTTGCGTGGGTGCGGCCCATGAAGCCGTAGCCGACGATTCCGATATTGAGTGTTTTTTGGGCCATAAAGAGGTGTGTGAAAGAGCGCGGAGAAAAGCAGACGCCACGCGGCGAGGCAACTCCCACTTGTAAGGAAAAACTTAGCCCGTGGGTGCGCTCAATTTGCGAAAAGTGCCGCTGATGAAATTAGCGGGTCTTTTCTAATGAAGAGGCGCAGATTATGACTGTTTGCGGCGGCGGGCTCCGGCGAGCATGGCGAGGCCGCCGAGTATCAGCGTCACACTACCGGGCTCTGGGATGACGGCGAGGAGTGCGATGTCGTTGCCGCCTGTGGTGGCAGTGCCAGCAAAGTCGGCGGCGTAGAAGACTTGGTATTCTTGGCCAGAAAGGGCGAAGACGAAGCCACCCTCGGCGATGCCGGTGAAGGTGCCGGTGATGGCGTCGGTGCTGTCATTGAGGACGACGAAGAAGAGGTCGTTGGCAGTGGCGGCGTAGCTGCCGCTGAGGGAGAGGGTGGCGTTGGTGATGTCCACGGTGCCATTCGCTACGAGACGATCGAAATGGGTGCCTGCAACTCCGACGGCGTTCACTTCGATTTTTAGTGCGCTGGTTGCGGCCATGGAGAGGTTGCCGGTGGTGAGGATGCCGGGGCTGTTGCCGGGGGAGACGATGCCGCCTGCCTCGACCGTCAGCGCGCCGAGGGTGCCGGAGCCGCCGAGGATGCCGCCGCTTTTCACCGTCGTCGCGCTGCCGCTGATGCTGCCGTTGACGAGGAGGGTGCCGCCATTCGTATCCACGGTGGTAGGCCCAGTGTGGGTATTGGCATTACTGAGGGTCAGCGTTCCAGCTCCTTGCTTGGTGAAGGCGAGTGCGCCGCTGATGCTGCCAGAGTAGGCGGTGGAGCCGCTGGCCTGGTTCACGGTGAAGGTGCGGACGTTGGTGTCGCTATTGGTGATGATGCCGCCGGTGCCAGCGAGGGAGGCGACGGTTTGCGCGTTGCTGGTGCCGCCGTTATTAAAGTCGAGCGTGCCGCCAGTGACGATGAGTGCCGTCGTCGCAGGGAGTGCGCCCGCTGCGCCGAGTTTGGTGGTGCCGCGTTGGATGGTGGTGGAGCCGCTGTAGTTATTCGCTGCGCTGAGGGTGAGGGTGGCTTGGCCATCCATGATGATGCCGGATGCGGCGCTTTCGCTGATTGCGCCGAGGGTGAGATCCATGCTGCCGTTGAATCCTACGCCGAGGGTGTTTGGTGCGAAGGTGGCGTTGCCGCCGGTGAGGGTGACGGTGTTAAAGGCGATGACTTGCGCGTTTCCGGCGTTGCGATTGGGGCCGATGATTTGGTTGCCGCCAATTTTCAGGTTGCCGAGTGTGGTGATGGCTCCGACGGGTGCGCTGCCTGGGTTGTTGATGACGACGAGGCCGGTGCCTGCGATTTCCACGTCGTTGCCAAAGGTGGTGTTGCCAGCGGAGTTGTTGCGAGCGACGAACTCGGGGTAGGTGCCGTCGAGTGCCACTGCGTCGTTAGTGAAGGTGCCGCCGGTGATGACGACTTTGCCGGTGCCCATAGGGCTGAATGGGCCTGCTACGGTCGTTTGTTCTTCAAATTTCGCGCCAGCAGCCACGGAGATGGTGCCGCTGTAGGTGCTCGCGGCGGTGCCACGGAGGCGGAAGCCGGGGCGTCCATCGGGCGTGAGGGTGCTGGTGCCTGCTTGGACGCTGATGTTTCCGCTGCCAGCGAGGGTGCCGGCGAGGATGATGTCGTTCTCCGAGGTGGTATTAAGCGGATCAGCGACGATGACGATGGAATTTGCCGAGACGGTGAGATTATTGGTGAGCGTGGAAGCCGCTCTTGCGCCGAGTGTGCCGCCGTTGAGGGTGGTGGCGTTGGTGAGGCCCGCGCCGGCGATGAGTGTGGTGCTCGGGGCGACAGTCGTGGTGCCAGTGCCGAGGGCGGCGGCGGCGTTGGCGATGATGGTGCCGCCGGTGAGGGTGACGCCGTTGGTGAAGGTATTCGTGCCGCCGAGGGTGAGCTTGCCGTTGCCTATTTTGGTCAGACCAGCAGTGCCGCTGACGGTGCCGCCGATGGTGATGTCGCCCACGCCGCCGATGGTGCTATCCGAGCCGAGCACTACGGCTGCGCGTTGTGCGGTGGCGACGGCGGTGCCTGCGGCGAGTGTCGGAGTGGAGGTGTAGCCTGTGCCGGGTGCGGTAAAGGAGATGGTATCTACTTGGAAATTCGTCGCATTTCCTACCGCAGTGGGCGCGGTGCCAGCGGCGAGGATGGTGCCTAGGCTAAAGGTCAGTGTGGGGGCGGTGGTGAAATTGTAGCCTGCATTTGTGATGGTCACGGAGGTGACGAGGCCGCTGGTGAGGACTGCCGTGGCCGTCGCGCCTGCTGCGCCAGTCCCGGCGATGGTGACTGTCGGGGCCGCTGAGTAGGTCTGTGTGTTGCTGGTGACGGTGAAGCTCGTCGCGGTGACGCCGAGGCTCGCGATGGCGACGGCTCCGGTGCCGCCGCCGCCAGTGATGGTGACTGCGGTGTTGGCGGTGATGCCAGGGGTAGCGACGGTGGCAGATGCCATATTGCCTTCGAGCACGGCGGGCGTGGCGGCGTTGCTATTGATGAGTGCGCCTGCGGCTCCGATGCCTGTGCCATTGAGGGTGATGACTTCGTTGATGCCTACCGTGCCGCCGAGGTCGAGTGTCGCCCCTGCTGCGACGGTTGCGCCTTGGTTGGATTGGACGGTGGTGGTGCCTACGCCGGTTGTAGTGATGCCGCCGTAGCCGAGGGCGTTTGGGTTGCCGAGCTTGATCGCGCCGGTGGAGACGGTGGTGAGGCCCGCGTAGGTATTCGCTCCAGCGAGGGTGGCGGTGCCGGTGCCAGTGTCGTGGATGACTGGTAATTGGAACGTCGAGCCATCTGAAATCACTCCTGTGGAGATGATCGTTCCATTTCCTCGGAAGGAGATGTTACGGACGGTGGCGTTGGCCGAGATGGTGCCGGTGAGGGTGAGTGTCCCGGCGTTGGAGCCGATGGTGGCACCGCCGCCGCCAGCAGTATTCGTGATTGCACCACGGATGATGTTGTTCCCGGAGTCGTTGGAAATCGCGAGTGAGGATGGGAGGAGAGTGTTGCTGATGCTGATTGGCATATTCGCCGGGAGATCAATGCCCGCAGATGGCGTATTGCCGAGCGACGGATCGAGGTGGAGCTGCACGTCGCCAGCGCTGCCATTGGTGACGGAAATGGTTTTTGCTCCGAGGCCGAGGCTCGTGCTGGAGGTAGCGATAAGCCAGCCGTTGTTCACGTTGACTGCGCCGGTGAAAGTGTTGTCTCCCGTGAGGATGAGCGGTGCGGAGTTTGTGGCTGGCGTGGAGTAGGCTTTCGTGAAAGCACCCGCGCCGCTAACGACGTTTGCGAGCGTGGTGCTGGTCGTGCCGAGGCCGCCGGTATCAAATGTGCCTGCACCGGTGAGGACGATGGGGCGATTCGAGGCGATAGCGAAGCTGCTCTGATATTGGAGCGTGCCGCCATTAAAGGTGATCGGCGCGGCGGAAAGACCGAGTGCTGGATCGGCTCCTACGCTGATCGCGCCTGCGGTGATGAGCGTATTCGTCTGGCTGTTGGTGCCGTTGAGTCTGATGATGCCAGTTCCTGTCTTGCTGAGGGTAAAGGAGGTGCTGCCAGCGGAGCCAGACGTGCCGATGTTACCGGAAATCACGGAGTATCCTGCGCCTGTGATCGCCGCTGTGTTGGTGATCTGGGTATCGCCGAGGAGCGTGATGGCACCGGACAGTTGCGGGGTGAGCGAGCCTGTGCTGCTGAGTCGCAGTGCACCGAGGCGTGTGTTGTTTTCGTTGAAGCCGTTGCCGATGATGACGAACGGATTGGCGATGATCGTGTTGGTGTTGATGAAGACCTGTCCGTCCGCATTTCCATCCACATAGACGGTGCCGGTGCCAAAAGGCTTGGTCGCGGTGCCTGTGACGACTTGAAGCCGCCCGGAGGTGACGTAGGTGCCGCCAGTGTAGGTATTATCGGCAGTGAGGCCGAGGATGCCGCCGGTGGTGCCGCCGTTTGCATTGCCACG
>JAYVQK010000063.1:0-9953 GCA_043757005.1 Verrucomicrobiaceae bacterium | reverse complement strand
GCATTTAAAAAACCACCTCCGCACCCCCCACCGCTCCCCGCGCGCCGCACCCAGGGACGCCGAACTGCGGCGCAATAGGCCGGGGCGTTGGCAATCCTATGGTGGTATAAGTCTTTCCTCATTTCGTAGTGAATAGATCGCGAGAATGTGCGCGGGTAAGCGATTAGCAATACATTTTTTTGCCGCTGAAAGAGGGGGATGTCGGTCACTAGAAATTAAGAGTTCGGAGTTCAGAGTTCAGAGTTTAGCCCGCCGCAGGCGCTGCGGCTCCCGCGAGAGCCACAAGCCCTGCGGGCGGCTAAACTCTTAACTCTTAACTCTGAACTCTTAATTTCTAATGCTCAAACTCTGCACTTCGAGCGGGGGGCCTCCAAATACCATGACTACTCAAATGACATCGCACCACAGCCTACTAGGGTTGCCGATGGCTGCGAGCCAGTAGCGGAGCCACATCGCGTGTGTGCCTGGCGCTTTTGGTGATGCAGTGGCGGCGTGTGGGCGATGTGTTGTTGGTAGTCATAGTTTGGCGAGAGGAGGCCCTAGCCCCGCCGTGGCATGGCGAGCGAGGGGATGTAGAAATGGCTTGCGAGTTTTTCATCCCGTAGATGAATCTGGCTCATGCAGTCTCAGCCGCTTGATTCACGCCAGCTTCGCGCCTTTAGCACGCTCGCCCGCACGGGCAGCTTCACGCAGTGTGCGCGGGAGCTGCATCTCACGCAGAGCGCGGTTTCCCATTCCATGAAGACGCTGGAGCGGGAGGTGGGGTGTCGTCTTTTAGACAAGCTGGGCAAAAAAGTAGTGCTCACGCAGGCAGGCGAGCAGCTCCTCGCCCACGCCGAACGCATCCTTGCGGAGATGACGCAGGCGCGCGCGGAGCTGGAGCGGCTGGGGAAATGGGGGCAGAGCCGCCTGCGACTCGGCGCGAGCACGACTGCGGCGCAACACATCCTGCCGGGCGTGCTACGGGAGTTTCAAAAGAAGTATCCGCAGTGCTCTGTGAGCATCGAGCCGGGCGACACGCCGGAGATGATCGAGGCATTGCGCGCGCACAAGATAGACCTCGCGCTGAATCTCGAACCGACCAAGGGCGAGCCGCTGGATTTCCGCCCGCTCTTCACGGATGAGCTGCTCTTTATCCTCAGCCCGCAACACCCATGGGCAAAGGCGCGGCGCGTGGTGCGCGAGGAAGTGGCGCAGCAAAACTACATCGTCTATAAAAAGAACAGCTACACCTCGGAGATGATCGAGGCGTATTTCCGGCAGAAAAAAATCGTGCTCTTTAGCCAGCTCGACCTCGGCAATATGGAGGCCATCAAGGAGCTCGTGAAACTCGGCCTCGGCATCAGCATCCTCGCCCCGTGGACGGCGCGCGAGGAGCTGGCGCGCGGCACACTCCTCTCGCTGCCGCTCGGAAGGCGGAAGCTCAAGCGCCGGTGGGGCATCCTGCATTGGCAAGGCCGCCGCATGAGCCTCGTGGAGGAGACCTTCATCGCGCTGTGCGCGAGTGTGGTGGAGCGGCTGAAGCTGGGGTGAACGTTTATTGGGCCTGGAGATGGGATTACGGGAACCTCCGGAAACACGCATTTTGGGACTTGGGAGCGGTGCCTCTGGAGTGCGGGGGCAAGACCCCGCTCTGGAGGGGCCTTCGGGTGGGCACACTGTCGGAATGGCGAGCGATTGGCCCACCCGCTCGTTCCTCGCCCGCCAGAGCGGGGTCATGCCCCCGCACTCCAGAGGCGTCCCCCCGAGTATCCAGAGGTGCCCTGATACCAACTCGCAGAAATAAAGAGGCGTGACGCGCGGGTAGGGTGGGTATCCTACCCGCCGCGCCGGGTATCCTACCCGGTGCTCTCGGAGGAGGAGGGATGTTCCTTCGCCAAAGAATACGTCTTCGACTCCGTGCGCACTGTGCAGGATGCACAGCGCGGCGGGTAGGATACCCGCCCTACCCAGCGCACGCCATTCGGCTTTACTCAGCGTTTTCCTAACTCCAAAACACCCCCCGCGTCTGTTCCCCCCCACAAACACCCATTCCCAATCTCCCGCCTCATACCGAGCGGAGAATTTCCCAGAGTCCCATGGATGAAGAGTATGAAAGATCGTGGGAAATCTTTTGACCTCTCTGCGGTGTGTGCCAAATGTGGAGCATCTAAAAACCCTACTATGAACTTTCCTGCCACACGCGCCGTCTTCGCTTTTCTCTTCGCACTTTGCGCCAGCCTGCCTTCGCGGGGGGATGTCATCATCAATGAAATCGTCACCGCCGCCTCTGCGCGCAGCCTCCAGTGGGATGCAGCGGGCACGCCGAAAGTGGGGACAGGGACGACTTGGACGCAGCCGAGTTTTAGCGACGCGACGTGGTTTTCGGGGCTGGGGCCGTTTGGGTATGGGTCGATGCCGGGGGCACCAGCGTTTGGGACGGATGTGGGCACGCTCATGCAGTATCTCACGCCGACACTTTATATGAGGAAAACGATCACCGTGAGCGCGGGCGACGCGGCGCGGGTAGATCAAGTGCAGCTCACGGTGGACTACAATGATGGCTTTATTCTTTACGTGAATGGCGTGGAACTCCTGCGGCGTTGGGCGGGGCCGGCGAAGCAATTCCACTACCACGATCAGCCCGCGTATCGGCCAAACGTAAATCAAACGGCGGTGGCGACGACGGGATTTTACACCGAGACGATCAATCTCGGCGCGGCAAACGTGCGGCTCGTGGCAGGAACGAATGTGATCGCCATCCAGGCGCTCAATGTCGGCCCGACGAATACGACCTTCCTCATGCGCACCAGCATAAACATCACCGGAGCCCCCACCGTGGCGCTGGCGACGCAGACGGATACTTGGAAATATCTACCCGGCGTGGTGGAGCCCTCCGGCTCGCTCTACGACCCCGCACAGCTCTTCACCGGCAAGCTGAATGTGCCGTGGGGCACGGGCTCGTATGATGACTCGACGTGGGCCACCGGCACTGGGCCCATCGGCGCAGGCTCGGCAGTGGGCACGGGCCAACTCGTGCCCGGCGTGATCGGCGTGACGCCCTCCATTTACCTCCGCAAAGCCTTCGCGGTGACGGCGGCGCAGGCGGCGGATAAATCCACCATGCAACTGCTCGTGGACTACGACGATGCCTTCGTGGCCTACGTGAACGGCGTGGAAGTGGCGCGCGCAAACATCGGCGCGGTGCCAAATACTTTCACCCCCTCGACGGCGGTGGCCAATGCGACGCGCAACAACACCGGTGGGCAGACGACCTTCTTCATAGATACGCCCGCGCACTTGCTCGTGGAGGGGCAAAACGTGCTGGCCATCCAAATGGCGAACGTCTCGGTGAGCGACCCCGATCTCTTTCTCAAAGCCGATCTCCGCACGAGCGGCGGCACCTTTTTCGTGACCAATAACACGACGTGGAAATACTTCCCCGGCACAGTGGAGCCCGTGCCCACGAGCGACACGGGCGTGGAAAACTCCCCGAGCGGCCCAGATTTTACGAACGCCTGGATCGAGCTGTATAATAGCGGCACGAGCGCGGTGTCGCTCACTGGCTGGTCGCTCACAGACAAGGCAAGCGACACGACGCAGTGGGTCTTCCCGGCAAATGTGAGCATCGCGGCGGGCGGCTACCTCGTCGTCTTTTGCGACGGCACGAATAGCGACCTGCGCGCGGCGGGCGGCTACTTGCATACGAATTTCAACCTCAGCCGCGGCGGCGACTACCTCGCGCTGCACGACCCCAATCGGGCGCTCATCCAGGACTTCTCGCCCACATTTCCACGCGGCTCCATCTTCCATTCCTACGGGCGCAATGCAGGCGGGAGCTACGTCTATTTCGACACCGCCACGCCTGCCGCCGCCAATGTCGGAGCCGAGCTGACTGGCTTCGTCGCCAGCCCCGCGTTCAGCGTCACAGGTGGTTTTTATACGACATCGCAATCCGTCGCGCTCACCACCGCCACCGCCGGGGCCACCATCCGCTACACCACGGACGGCAGCGAACCCACGGCAACCACGGGCGTGCTCTACAGCGCAGCCATTGGCGTCTCCTCAAACGTGGCCATCCGCGCGCGCGCTTTCAAAAGCGCGATGATCCCCTCGAGCAGCACCACGAATACCTACCTCATCAATCAAAGCGTGGCTTTTAAATCCGTGCCTGCCGTCTGCCTCACCGCCGACACCGGGCGCTCGCTCTACCGGCCTTACGGCATTTTCGCGATCACGAATAATACTGGTGGCAACTACTCCGGCAGCCAGTGGTATGCGGCTGGCGACTCCTCGCAGTTTAATAATGCCAACCTGAGCGGCACCTACATTGAGCGGCCCGGCAATTTTCAATTTATGCAAAAAGTCGGCACCGCCGATCCGAGCGGCGCGACGGGATTCAGCATAGATGCAGGCCTCCGCTGTGCAGGCAGCCCCTATTCTCGCCCGCGTTACATCTTCGCATGGCTGAATAATGGCGACCCCAATAGCGTCTCGCCTTTTAACGCTACCAACTCGACGGAAAAGCCACAGATCAACGCATTCTTTCGCGACGACTACGGCGTGCAGCCGCTAAACTACCCCCTCTTCCCTGGCGCAGCCGTGACGAGCTTCGACACCCTCCGTTTCCGCTCCGGGAAAAACGACATCTCCAACCCCTTCGTGCGCGACGAGCTCACCCGCCGCCTTTTCATAGACATGGGCAACGTCGGCGTGCATGGCATCATGAGCACGCTCTGGATCAACGGCGTCTATAAAGGCTACTACAACCCCGTCGAGCGCCCACGCGAGAGCTTCTTCCAGAACTGGTTTCACAGCGCGAAACATTGGGACGTGTGGGTCATCAACGACGCCTCCAGCGGCGACAACCTCATGCTGCAAGAGCTCATCACATGGGTTCGCAGCAACCCGCAAAACGTCCTCGCCAACTACCAAGGCTCTCTCGCCCGGCTCGATATGGCCAACTTCATAGACTACCTGCTCCTCAACATCTACGAGGCGATGGGCGATTGGCCGCAGAATAATTACCTCATGGCCCGCGAACGCACCACCGCCGCAAAGTGGGTCTTCACCGTGTGGGATGGCGAGGGCTCTTACGGCAGTTTCGGGACGAATGTGCGCACGAATTCCTTCAGCCCCACCAGCCCCAATAATGGCGGGGCCAATAGCGTCATCGTCACCACTGACCCCGCTTCGGAGACCTTGCTCTACACCGTCCGCATCCTCTACACCACGCTGCGCAATAACCCCGAGTTCAAGCTGCTCTTCGCCGACCGCATCCAGAAGCAATTCTTTAACAACGGAGCCCTCACCGACGCGCGCATCCTCGCTCGCAAAAACGAACTGAAAACCGAGATGCTCCCGCTCATCCCCAGCTTTAGCGATTCGGGCTTTAATGATTGGATCAACGGCAAGGGCAACATCGCCCGTTACGACGGCGGAACGAACGCCCCCAGCCGTCGCCAAGTCCTCCTCGGTGGCTACACCGACGACACCATCGGCTCCTTCGTCCCCGCGCTCTTCACCACCGAGGGGCTTTTCCCTGCCACCCTCGCACCCGCTTTCTCCCAGCTCGGCGGCACGGTGGCGCAAGGCTTTCAGCTCACCATCACGAACCCCAACGCGGGCGGCACCATCTACTACACTACCAACGGCACTGACCCCCGCGCCACCGGCGGCGCAGCGGTAGGCACCGCCTACACAGCGCCCGTCGCCCTCACACAAAGCACACTGGTAAAGGCGCGCGTGCTGAATGGCACCGAATGGAGCCCGGTGCTGGAGGCCACCTTCACCATCTCCCAGCTCCCCGCGTTGCTCATCACGGAGATCATGTATCACCCCGCAGATGTCGGCACCATCTCCGGCGACAACTACGAATTCATCGAGATCAAAAACGTCGGCACCACCACCCTCAACATGGGCGGAATGAAACTCGCCGACGCCGTAGACTTCACCTTCCCCAGCGGCACCACCATTGCCCCCGGCGCGTTTAAAATCGTCGCCAAAAGCAACTCCAGCTTCACCGCCGCGCACCCCGGCATCGCCACCGCTGGCAGCTACTCCGGCAACCTCTCCAATAGCGGCCAACTACTCACCTTGCGCGACCTCAGCGGAGTCGTGATTTTCTCCGCCAACTACGGCACCACGAACCCGTGGCCCACACTGCCAGACGGCTTTGGCAACTCCCTCGTCCCCATCCTTACCGACAGCAACCCCACGCCCAACAGCCCCGCAAGCTGGCGTGCCAGCGCCATCGTCGGCGGCTCCCCCGGCGCAGACGACACCACACCCTACACCCCCAGCGTCATCATCAACGAAGTCCTCGCTAATTCCCCCATCGGCCAAAAAGACAGCATCGAACTCTACAACCCCACCGCACAGACCATGGACCTCGGCGGCTGGTTCCTCAGCGACAGCTCGGCTACGCCGAAAAAATACCGCATCCCCGAAGGCACCATCATCTTTGCAGGCGGCTACCTCGTCTTCACCGAGGATCAATTCAACACCGGCCCGACTCCATTCTTCCTCGATTCCAATGGCGAAGAAGCCCGCCTCACCGCTGCCGACGCCGTCGGCAATCTCACCGGCTACTCCCACGGCTTCAGCTTCGCCGCATCGCCCGAGGGCGTCAGCTTTGGGCGCTTCGTGAATAGCGCCGGCATCGAGAGCTTCCCCGCGCAAACAGCCCAGAGCTTTGGCAACGCCAATCCCGGCCCCATCATCGGCCCCGTCGTCATCACTGAAATCATGGCCGACCCCGCCCTCGGCGGCGACGAATTCCTCGAACTCACCAATATCTCCGCCGCCGCCGTCCCGCTCTTTGACCCCGCGCGCCCGGCGAACACATGGCACATCAGCGGCATCAGCTACACCCTCCCCGCCGGCATCACACTCCAGCCCGGCCAAGTCATGCTCATCACCTCCCTCAACCCTACCGATTGGCGCGCAAAATACGGCACCTCCAACACCATCCTCATCGCCGGAGCCTTCCCCGGCAGCCTCGATAACGCGGGCGAAAAAGTCGCCCTCCAAATGCCCGGCGTCCCCTACCTCAACCTCTCCCTCCAAACCCTCACCCCCTACATAGACGTGGACGTGGTGAACTACCTCCCCACCGCTCCGTGGCCCACGGGTGCAGCCTCGACGGGCTACACCATCGAGCGTGTGAATCCCCGAGCCTATGCCGATGACCCCGCCAACTGGCGGCTCTCCACCGCCCCCGGTGGCAGCCCCGGCGTGCCTCCGCCACAAGGCTTCGCAGCCTGGCAGAACTTCTATTTCCCCACCTCGCAAAGCACCACGCCCGGCCTCGCCGCCGCGCCCGCCGCGCCCGCTGGCAGTGGCCTCACCGACGATCCCGATGGCGACGGCATGGTCAATCTACGCGAGTATTTCCACGGCCTAAATCCCCTCGGCTCCGACAAAAATCCGCTCCTCACCAAGCTCGCCATGGACGGCGCGAGCGGCCCCTACCTCACCCTGCAATTCCGCCACAGCCTCACCGCACAAAGCATCACCTTTGCCGTGGACACCGCCGACAACCTCGCCAACTGGAGCCTCGGAGCCAGCGTGCAAATCGGAGCCGCCATCAATAACGGCGACGGCACCGAGACCCTCAGCTACCGCGACCTCCTCCCCACCAGCAGCGGCACCCAGCGCTTCATCCGCCTCCGCATCCTCGGCAATTAATATCTAAAGCGGCGATGCGAAAAGCTCCACGGTAGAGGGGTCGCGGAGGGCATTGAAAAGCTCGGCGACGGTCTTCATTTGGCCGGGCAAAAGAAGATCGGGGCGGATGTCGTGAAGCGGCTGGAGCACGAAGCGGCGCTGATGCAGGCGAGGGTGAGGAATCACGATTTCGTCGTTGGCGAGCGAGAGATTGCCCACGTAAAGGATGTCGAGATCGAGCGTGCGAGGAGCATTGCGCGGGCGCTTCGAAGGGCGGCCCATCGCAGCTTCGATGGCTTGCAGCGCGTCGAGCAGCGCGATGGGTTGACCGGCAAATTCCACCTCGATGACCGCGTTTAGATACGCGCCGGATTCCGGCCCGGAGCCCACGGGCTCCGTCTCGTAGATGTGCGAGAATTTCGCAGGCAAAGAGACGCCCGCCATGCGCAAGACCGCGTCGCGCCCCGCCCGGAGATTGCCAAGGCGGTCGCCGAGATTAGAGCCGAGAGCGATGCCAGCGCGCATTTTCAACACGCGCAGAAGCCGCCGATTTCCTCGTCGCGGGTGATGGTGAAAGTGATCTCGAACATGGTGCGAAACTAGAGCTGGCGCGGGGGGAACGCAATAGAGCCGCCTGCCGAAACGCGCACTTTTCCGCGTAGCCGGGACACGCTACGTCTTCAGGCCATGCACCACAAAGACCTGCGCATCCCGACTGCCCCGCGTTCCATCGCGAAGGGCAGCACTTTAAAAGACCTGCTCGACCGCGAGGCGGTGGATTGCCTCGCGCGCAATCTCGCGCTGGTGCATCCCGCCTTTGATGCGCCTGCTTTTTGCCAAACAGCCATGCAAGGGCTCGCGCCGCTGGCGATCCTCGCTCGCGGGCAGCATCTCGCGCAGGCGCTGCGCGAGCATCTCCCGCCGCGCTTTGAGGATGCCGTGGAGATCCTACTGCGCTCGCTCACGGCCCCGCTCGCGGCGGATGCAGACCTCGGGCTGGCGGTATTTTTTTACCTCCCACACGCCTCTTTTATCGCGGGCTACGGGCTGGATGAGTTTGAGGTTTCCATGCGCGCACAATACGAGATCACGCGGCGTTTCACGGCGGAGTATTCCATGCGGCCATTCCTCATCCGTTGGCCCGAGCGCACGCTGGCGCGGCTCATGGAGTGGACGCGCGATGCCGATGCGCACGTGCGCCGCCTCTGCTCCGAGGGCACTCGCCCGCGCTTGCCGTGGGCCATGCGTATCCCCGCTTTTGTAAAAGACCCGAGCGCCGTATTGCCGATCCTCGAAGCACTCAAAGACGACCCCGAGCGATACGTGCAGCGCAGCGTGGCCAATCACCTCGGCGACATCGCCAAGGATCACCCCGCGCTAGTTTTTGAGATTTGCGAGCGATGGGTGAAAGACGCGAGCAAAGCCAGAAAATGGCTCATCCGCCACGCCCTCCGCCACCCCGCAAAGAAAGGCGTGGAAGCCGCACTGCGACTACGGCGACTGGCGGCGTGAGGTGGGTGCCCCGCCGGGCAGAGCCTCTCTTCTCCGCACCCCGCTCCAGACTTGCCACAGCACTCCCCGCCCGCTTCCGTCTACGCCCCGCTTTTTTTTATGCTCACACAAGACGCCATCCGCGCCACTCTCGCCACCGTCAAATATCCCGGCTTTAGCCGCGACGTCATCAGCTTTGGGCTGCTCAAAGACATCCAGATCACGGGCGATGCCGTCGTCGTGCAAATGGCCATGTCCACGAACGACGCAGCCATCCCCGCGCAGATCAAAGCCAACGCGGAAGCCGCTCTACGGGCCACACCGGGCGTGGGCAGCGCGCTCGTGCGGATAGATATTCATGCGCCACAGCAGCAGGCTATGGGCGCGCAGACGATGCCGCAGACGGCGATCCCCGGCGTGCGCCACGTCATCGCCGTCGCCAGCGGCAAGGGCGGCGTGGGAAAGAGCACGGTCGCCGCAAATCTCGCGCTCGCTCTGCAAGCCACGGGCGCAAAAGTCGGCCTCTGCGACTGCGACCTTTACGGCCCCAGCGTGGGACTGATGTTTGGCGCAAAAGAGCGGCCCTTTGCCGATGAAGACAACCGCATCGTCCCGCTGGAACGCTACGGCATCAAACTGATGAGCATGAGCTTCCTGCTGGAGGACGACGCTCCCGCCATCCTCCGTGGCCCCATGGTCACGAAATACACGCAGCAATTCCTCCGGCAAGTCGCGTGGGACGATCTCGACTACCTCATCCTCGACCTCCCACCCGGCACTGGCGACATCCAGCTCACCATCGTGCAGACCGTCGC
>JAYVQK010000062.1:0-10086 GCA_043757005.1 Verrucomicrobiaceae bacterium | reverse complement strand
CGGCGGAGTAGTTACCGACCGCGCCCTTGTGAAGGGCGGCGGGCCGCGTGTTTCTTTCATGCACGCGGCCCGCTCTGCAAAGGCTCTCCAACCTGCCCGTGAGGGTCAGCCAAAGCCGAGCGGCGGAGTCGTTTCCCGCCGTGCCTCTATGAAGAGGGGCGCGCATTGCTTGTCCATAAGCAATGCGCGCTCGGCGACCGCTGGCCGAATCGTGCCGAGCTGGCAACTTCGCGAGGCGTGCCGCCGCGAGTGCATCGTGCTCCGGGCACTGCGATTTCAGAAAACGCGCGGCGCATCATTGCGCGCGTGCTCTACGCGCCTCCGCCTCCCCATCGCCAATCTCTCCCGCTACATGGCTGCATACGCCGTGGGCGGGGCGCTGGCCTTGGTGCCCGGCAAATCGTGCGGGCGCAAAAGTGCCGCTACCCACATCGGGCTCACAGGCCGCGAGGCCAGCGTCATCGCGGCTTTGACGGTGCGCGGACAGATCGCACCCGCCGCTCGCAAGTTTGCCGCCCGCCGCGAGTGCCGCCCGGCTCTGCGCGCTGTGCTCTCTGCTACGCCTCTGCCAAAATCCATCCGCCGCCAGATCGCACAAGCAGGGCAGCTACCGAAGGGCCACGCCAATGGCCAATGAGCGCCGCGAATTTACTGCCGCCGAAATCGCCGATGCACTGGCAAAGACTCCGCGAGCCATCCGCGAGCGGCTGGCCAGCATCGCGCCGAGTGGCGAATTTTCCGTGCGCGGACAAATCGCAAAACTCTATGCGGTGGCCGCGCTCCCATTCACCCTACGCGACGAGCTAGAAAAGGCGTGTGCGCAACGCGGCTATCGCACCATAGAAGCGATGCTCGGCGGCATGAAGCCCGCCGCCGTGATACCAGGGCCCGGCGCGGTTCATTCGCTGGATCGTGCCGATGCCAGCGCCAAGCGCGACGTGCTGGCACCGCTGCTCACTCGCCACGTCGCGGGCAAGCTCACCATCCGCGCCACTGCCAAGCTCGCGCGGCCCTACCTGCGCAATCGCATGGGCGAGCTGCCATCCCTCCGCACCATCGAGCTTTGGCTAAATACCGCTTTGCAGCGCGATGCTCGGCTGAACCATTTTGAGCGCGTGGAGCTTTACCTTCCCAAAGCGCCTCGCCCGGCATCGTTGGATGTTTCAAACTGCAAAGCTGATCCTCTGCTTTTCCCTCTGGCGGAAGAAATCTTGGCGACATGGAGCGCGCAAACGAACGGCTTGCCGAGTGCCCACAAGGCGCTGTGGCATCTTCTTTTTTTGGATTACGAGTGTGCAGTGCAAAATGGAGCGCGGCCCGATGCCATCCGCACGGCGGCGTGTGAGCGACTGTGCGCGCCGGGCTCGCCATGCTACACCCGCCAGCCGGCCAGCGTTGCAAAGCAATTTGGCCGCAAGCTGGAAGAGTGGCGGACGGGCGGACGCCAGCCGGATGCTTTCGCAGATCGCCGCAAATCGAATCCGGGCCGTGCGGAGAAATTTGCCCTCACTCGGGACGAAACGCTCGCGCTCCGAAACCTTGTGCTGAAAAAGGATTCGGTGACGTTGGCAATCGAATGGTTCCCCCGCACCGCCGCGTGCTCTGCCCGCACCCGCGAGCAAATCAACGCCGAGCTAGAGCGCGCCTCGCGACTGCGCAGACTGCCACAATGGCCCCCGAGCCTCCGCCGCGCTGCGCACGTCACCGAGGAAGAGCGGGCGCTTTTCAGAGGCGCAAAGGCTTTTCAAAATATCGAGCATCGGGACAGGCGCGGGCTCTTTTACTTGGCGGAAAATGGCGAGCGAATCGCTACCGGGCCCAATACCATTTGGGAATCCGACGACATGAGCATCAATGAGCCTTTCCGCTTTTCCGATCCTGAGACGGGAGAGGTGCGCGTGGGGCGGCAAACGCTCTGCACGATTGATGTCCATTCGGCCTTTTGGATCGCCGCGCAGCCGGTAGGGCGCGCGCGCGATGCCTACCGTGTAGAGGACATCGCAGACCACATGAGGAGCTGCGTGGAAGCCCACGGCTTGCCGACGATTTGGCGGCTAGAGCGTGGCGTGTGGGAGAACAATTTTATTGATGGCATCGCCATCGCCGGGCAAAGCGAGCGGTGGGGCGGGCTTACGGCGCTTTTCCACATCGAGCGCACGTTTAAGAGCCGTGGAAAAGGGACGGTGGAGAATGGCTTTAATCTGCTACAAAGCATCCTCTCCCACGAAAGCACGAGCATTGGCAGGCATCGCGGAGAATTTGAGCGCGGGACCAAACTTTTCCTCGCGGCGGGCCGTGGAGACGAACGCGCCGCCGGGCACTTTTGGGACATTGCCGCCGCCGCCGATGGCATGGCGGAGGCGATGGCGGATTTTAACACTCGCCCAAAGCAACGCCGCGCCCACGGGCGCGAGCTGGTAGTGCCCGCCGATCTCTACCAAAGTGCCGTGAAGCGCGAGCTGCCAGAGAGCGAGCGGTGGAGGTTCTCACCCGTGAAGCGCGAGGCCACGGTGCGCGGCGGGTTTATCGAGGTATCCGTGCCCCATTACCCGCTGCCCTTCCGCTTCACGGCAAACGGCGTGTGCGACGAGATTTTTTTCGAGCGGGGCTATAAGGTGCTGATTGCCTTTCATCCGGGACGCCCGGAGGAAGGATGCCACGTCTTTAACGCCGAGCTGGGGACGCGCAATCGCGACGGGCGGGAGTTTGGCGAGCTGCTCTTTGTGGCACCGATGGCGGATGATGCCCCACAGCTCAATCTCGGCAAAGACGAACGGGCTTTCGTGGCTCGCAAAAATGCTAATGCAGCCGTGCGGACGGAATTTCGCGGCATCACAAAAGCAGGCAAGCCCACGATCCTCCGTGCAGAGGCGCGCGACGGCTACGGTTCACGGGTGGAGGCTGGCACGCGCACACCCGCTGCCACGCCCCGCTTGCCGGGAGCGCGCCGCGCCGCAGATCGCGGAAAAGGCGACGATCTAATTGCCGCAGCCTACGGGCATCGCCCGGAACCTGTAGAGGATTACGAAGCCGATCTCCGCGAGCTAGAGATTTTGGAGAGAAAATCCGGGCTTATTCGATGCGACGAATGAGCAGCACCCGCACAGCAACAAAGCCCGGCCCGCTAAGACAAGAGCGGTTTGCCAGTAGCCGCGTGCTCACTCGCGGCTTGCTCGGCAATCTGGTGGCTCGGCGATGCTCTGCTCTGAGCAGCCGCACGGCTCGGGAGCGCATCTATTTCTTGCATGATCTCTCCCATCGGGAACCGCATTTACGGCACCCGTCTTGCACGTCTTTTGCGGCTTGGCCGTGGCCCGCGAGTGTGGAACAAGCGGAGTCTGCTTTTGAGCGCGTAGCACGCGAGCTGTGCGAGTTTTACCCCGAGCGGGTGAAGGGTAAGATACAGGCAAAAATCCCCGATTTTCTCACCCGGCTTTGTCTCGATCCAAAGACGCCCGCCGAGTCTGCCGAATTGCTCGGCTTTCGGGATATTCTCGGCACTCTGGACGAATACCAGCGCCGCTTTCACACCGCCATAGCGAGCCGTGTGGCCCAGACTGCCACCACGCGCGAAGTGTGGGCACTACTCGACTACGCACACGCCCAGCGTGGGCTGGTGCTGGGAGAAGGGCCGTATCGCACGGGCAAGAGCTTCTCGGCGCAAGCGTGGGCACAAATGCACCTTGGGCAATGCCGCTACGTGCAGCTTTCAAGCTCCAAAGACGAAAACGCTTTTTACAGGGACATCGCACGGGGCGTAGGTGTGGCGTGCAGCGCAAAGCTCAAATGCGCGGATATGCGCAATCGTATCGAGGCCGTGTTTCGCGAGCAGCACTTGCTTCTTATCATTGATGAAGCCGACTGGATTTGGCCGCAGGCCGTGTGTGTAAAAGAAGCCCCGCACCGCGTAAATTGGCTGCTCACGAGTCTCGTGAATCAGGGGGTGCCCGTCGCCTTGCTCGGCTCGCGCAATTTCTCGCGCATGATGCTGAATACGGAACGCCGTTGCCCGGTTTGGGGCAGTGAGCAGTTCCACGGGCGTTTGAAGCTCCGCAAGCCGCTCCCTGAGACGCTGTGCGAATCGGATCTCTTTGCCATCGCCGCCGCCGTGCTCGCAGAGGCCGCGCCCGCAATCAGGATGCTACTGGTAGGGCACGCGCTAAAATGCGCCGCGCCGGTCGCTGCTATCGAGGCTGCTGCCAGCCGCGCCCGCTACTTTGCCGCCGAGGCCGGACACGCGCTCGATTTTGCTGATATGGAGCGCGTGCTAATTGAAGCGGGCACCTTGGCAGCGCCGCCCGCCCGCGAGCCCTCCGCGCAACCCTCGCGGATACTCCGCGAAACCGCTTTTTCGCTCGTATGAGGGTCCCGAAACTTCCAAATCCCGGAGACGACGTGCTCGACTGGAGCCGGGACGTTGCGCGCTATTTGCGCAAAACACGGCCTGCCCTGGTCAAGCCACAGAAACGGCAAATCGAGCCTGAGCCGCTCCCCTTCACACCGATCATTACGGGCGTAGAGTTGGCGGATAGTAGCTCCGGCGATTTCACCGGGCTAAAGGTGACGATAAACCCGCTATCCACACTGTTAAAGGGCGAGGCGCTAGACGACGTGGCCACGATCACCGGACTCGCTGAGCAGTGGACGATAGACGCCACCAAGATCGTTGTGTTGAAAGCGATGTTTAGCAGCGATGCCGAGCTAGACACTGCCGAGATACTCTCTGGCGAGCCCTCCGATCTCGGCTGGGACGTGTGGAAGCCCTACGAACTCGGGAGCACTTACGATGGGGACGAAGACAAGAGCCAAACTTGGTGGCAACTCCTCGCCTACCTCCGCCCCGTCCGCGAGCACGAAGCCGCGCTGATCCGGCTCGATGATACAGGCTACGTGCTCGGCAAGCCCACGAAGTCAGATTTGCAAGTGCAGTGGAAATGCGCCGAGGACGATGCGCGCCGCCGCATCCGAGTCCTAGCCCCGTGGCACGGAGCCCACGAAGCGGAATAACCCGCCCGATTTTCTAAAACTCAACAAAACCGAAAAGGCCGCGCTCAAACCAAGAGCCAGCGGCCCGATCCCCCGCGTATGCGAAGTAGCGAAAGACCTTCCTACCTTTTTGGACAAAATCAAATGCACGTTACCCCCATGGATACAGGAAAGTGCGGGCGGCGGGACTCGAACCCGCACGTCAGTTTCCCAACTAGGGATTTTAAGTCCCTTGCGTCTGCCATTTCGCCACGCCCGCGCTGAATGGATGATTTATGGTTTTTGATTTACGATTTGCGAGAAGTGTCTGCTGTGTGGGTGAAGATTTTTTGTGAAGGTGCGATTTTTTGTGGAGGAAAAAGATGGCTTGCGGCTTTTGCTCTGGCGCGTTCTGTTCTCTTTCCGCTCTGCGGAAACAAACTGTAAAACTGATGAAAAAGACCGCCATTCTCGCACTCACACTCCTTTCCGCCAGCCTGCTTGCGGAGCCACCTGCTAAGATTGATGTGAGTAATTTACCGAAGCAATCGAGGGTGATGGAGGACGTGATCGTCCCGGTGCCGAGCGAGGTTTTCGGCGTGTTGGATAAAATCGGCAAGCCTGTGTGGCCCGCCGTTCTGCGCCCGATCAAGGGGGTGGCGAAGCCTTTCGGCGAGCTGCCGCAACAGGCGCTATACCTCGGCACGATCATCGCCGAGGGCTTCATCGCCGTGGAGGCACAGGACGCTACTGAGGTGAAGAACATCGGTCGCAGCGTGATCAGCCTCGGCACTGCGCTGGGCGTGGGCAAGGTGGTGACGAAGCGCGCGAACGCGATCATCACCGCCGCCGATGCGAGCGAATGGCAGACGGTGCGGAAGGAGCTCGACGGCGCTCTGAGCGATGTAAAAGAGGCGATGGTAAAGCTCGATAGCCGTGACCTCGCGAACCTCATTTCTCTCGGCGGTTGGTTGCGCGGCACGGAGGCGCTCTGCACAGTGGTGGAGAAGAATTACTCCCGCGATGGGGCCGATCTGCTCCACCAGCCATCGCTCATCCAGCACTTTGGAGCGATGCTCGGCGGCCTGAAATCGCGCAACGGGAAGCACCCGCTGGTGGCAAAGTTGGCGACTGGTTTAAAGAATATCTCCCCACTCGTGGGCCTGAGTGACGGGGCGGAGATCTCCGCAAAGTCTGTCAAAGAAGTCAGTGAAATCGCGTCCGGGCTGGTCAAAGCGATCCAGACCAAATAACTACTACGCAAACAAGTGAAGCGTCTTTTTTCCATCCTCCTCGCACTCGCACTCATCAGCGCGCCGACAATGGCGTCGGTGGATGATGCGCTTTCTTATGCGCTGGAGGCCGCGCAGCCTTACGTGAAAGAGGGATTCACGGTGCGCGAAGATTACTGGGGCGGCGATATGGCGCTGAAGCAGGCCAAGGCGATCACGCATCAGCTTTTCAAGGGGAACGAGTATTGGTTTTGGATCGGCACGGATGAAAAGACGGCGAAAATTTCCGTCCACGTCTATGATAGCGACGGCAATCTCTGCGAGGTGGAGTCCATGCAAAAAGGGCAATTTGGTGGCGTGCGTGTGGTGCCGAAACGCACGGGCACTTACTACCTCATCGTGGAAGTGGAGAAGTCGAATAAAGAGCGGACGCATTGGGGCATGGCTTACGGATTCCGCTAGAGCTTGCGATGGACGGGATTTCGCACTGGTTCCACGAGCACGCGCAAGGGGGCGCAATCGGCGCGGGTGCTGTGGCTGGGCTGCTGGTGGCGCGGTGGGTGTTCTCGTTTTTTTGGGATAAAAGGGAGGATTTCTATCGAGCGATCACTTACTTTTTTCAGCCGGATCTTTGGTCATTTATGATAGGCGAGTATCGGGAAGATCGAGAGAAGTCATCCCAGCTTTTCCTGTATCTCGCGCTTTGCGGCGGGGTGGGGTATTTGGTCTATCGCGTCGTCCATTTTGAACTCCTCGATTTAACATCCGTGATCCGCACACCATGAGCCATTCACAGACCTTCGAGTTTGAAAACGCCCGCACGCTGGGGCAACTTTTTCTCAACGATCTGCGCAATCTGCACCATGTCGAGGATGCGCTCGGGGTGAAGATGACGACGCGCGAAGGCTGGCTGCGGGCCGAGGGAGAGGCGGTGGCGGTGGAGAAAGTGGGGCGGATGTTTCGCCAGCTCGACGATGCGCGGCGTAGTGGGCTGGCGATTCGCAAATACGAATTTTCCTACGCGCTCCGCAATATGCAGGAGCCCGAGATGCCGGGGCTCGATACGCTCGTTGTCACGAAAATCCAGTGCTCCTCGAAGCGCCCCGCCATTATGCCAAAGACGGCGATGCAGCGTGCTTACATCCAAGCGATCCAGCAGCACGATATGACCTTTGGCATCGGCCCGGCGGGCACCGGTAAGACTTACCTCGCGATGGCAATGGCCGTGGCGGCGCTGAAAAAGGAGCACATCCAGCGTATCATCCTCACGCGCCCCGCAGTGGAGGCGGGTGAAGCGCTCGGCTTCCTGCCCGGCGATCTCAACGACAAGATCATGCCCTACCTCCGCCCGCTCTACGACGCGTTGCACGACATGATGGAGCCGGATGAATTGCAGCGCCATTTCGAGCGCGGCGTGATCGAAGTCGCCCCGCTCGCCTATATGCGCGGGCGCACGCTGAACCACGCATTCGTCGTGCTGGACGAGGCGCAGAATACGACGACGGAGCAGATGTTTATGTTCCTTACGCGGCTCGGCTCGGAGAGTAAAGTGGTCGTCACTGGCGACCCCACGCAGATTGATCTGCCGACGAATAAACGTAGCGGCCTCGTGGAGGCGCAGGGCGCGCTGCGGGATGTGGAGGGCATCGCTTTCACCCACTTCGCCGACCGCGACGTGATCCGCCATGAGCTCGTGCAGCGCATCGTAAAAGCCTACCGCCATCATCGCGGCACGGCGGAGGGAAAGTAAGCCATGCCGCGTATCCTTTTCATCCTGCTCCTCATCGCCTCTATCCCGTATAGCGCGCGCACTTGGTGGCGGATGCGCATGGCGCAGGGGCCGCGCGAGCGAGCATTCATCGGGCGCGCGAGCGTGACCATCGCGATACTCACGGTGCTCGGCACGGCGGTCTTCCTCATGCTTGCGGCAAAGGGCCAGCTCTTTGCGCTGCCGCTACTGGGCGTCTTGGCGATGGGTGTGCGCTACGGCTACCGGCGAGTCCACGCGCGCATCCGCGCCGAAGAAGGCGACCCGCTCAGCCGGGCGAAGCGTGTGAATTGACGCCGCCCGCGCGTTCGGGAATAACAGCGTCCACTTTCCCTCCCATCCACGCAAAACATGAAACTCATCATCCGCAGTCTATCCATCGCGCTGGCGCTCGTCGCTGGCGCGTGCAACGCCGAAGAAAAACCAAAAGCCGTGAACGAAACCAACCAAGACCTCTCCACGCTCTCAAAGGAAGAGCTGGCCAAGAAACTCGACAAGGAAGCCTACTACGTCTGCATCCAAGGCGGCACAGAGCGGCCTTTCACGAACAAATATTGGAACAACCACGAGCTGGGCATTTACGTGGACGTGATCAGCGGCGTGCCGCTCTTTGCGAGTTCTCACAAATTCGAGTCTGACAGCGGATGGCCGAGCTTTTTCCAGCCGTTGGAAAAGGGCACGGTGAAGGAAATCAAAGACACCAGCCACGGCATGGCGCGCACGGAAGTCGTCGCCACCAAGAGCGGCGCGCATCTCGGCCATGTCTTCGACGACGGCCCGGCGGATAAGACGGGCCTGCGCTACTGCATCAATAGCGCCGCGCTGCGTTTCGTGCCGGTGGCGGATTTTAAAAAGGAAGGGCTGGAGAAATATCAGCCACTCTTTGAGGCGAAGAAGTAGAAGCAATCCGCCTCCGCAAAACAAAACCGCCGTCGCAGCTCAGTGGCTACGACGGCGGTTTGTAAAAGCAGTCTCGCCTACTTGGAGGCGATGAATTTCACGAGGTCCACGCAGCGATTGCTGTAGCCCCACTCGTTGTCATACCAGCTCACGAGCTTGAAGAAACGGCTGTTCAGGCCCATGCCGCTGCCGGCATCGAAGATCGAGGAGCGCGTGTCGTGGATGAAGTCGCTGCTCACCACTTCGTCGGTGGTGTAGCCGAGGATGCCCTTTAGGTAAGTCTCGCTGGCGCGCTTCATCGCGGCGCAGATTTCTTCGTAGCTGGTCTCCTTCACGGTCTTCACCGTGAGATCCACCACAGAGACAGTCGGCGTAGGGACGCGGAAGGACATTCCGGTGAGCTTGCCTTTCACTTCCGGGCAGACGAGGCCGACAGCTTTCGCTGCGCCCGTCGCGCTCGGGATGATATTAATGGCGGCGCTGCGTCCACCTTTCCAATCCTTCTTGCTCGGGCCGTCCACCGTCTTCTGCGTGGCGGTATAGCTGTGAACGGTGGTCATCAGACCTTCCTCAATGCCGAAGCCTTCCTTGAGGAGGACGTGGACGAGCGGGGCGAGGCAGTTCGTGGTGCAGCTTGCGTTAGAAATGATGGAGTGATTGGCGGCCTCGTATTTCTCGTGGTTCACGCCGATGACGACGGTGATGTCCTCGCCCTTCGCCGGAGCGGAGATGATGACTTTCTTTGCGCCAGCGGTGATGTGCCCTCGCGCTTTGTCGGCTTCCGTAAAGAGCCCGGTGCTCTCGATCACGATGTCCACGCCGAGCGCCTTCCAAGGCAGTGCGGCGGGGCCTTCTTTCACGGCGAGGCATTTGATCTCATGGCCGTCCACCACGAGGATGTCGTCCTCAGCCACGTCCGGGCTGCTCTTCTTGGAATAGACCTCTTCCTGCGCCTTGCCCTGCGTGGAGTCATACTTCACGAGGTAAGCGAGGTTGTCCGCTGGGACGAGGTCGTTGACTGCGACGACTTGGATCTCTTTGCCGAGAAGCCCCTGGTCACAGATTGCGCGAAAGACGAGGCGACCGATGCGCCCGAAGCCGTTGATACCGATTTTGATCATGTTTTTTGTGTAGCGGGGGTGAGAATGAACCGGTGCCTAAGCAGTCCGCGCGCCAAGCGTCAAACGGCAAAGCGCCCGGACTGATACGGTGCAGTGCTGA
>JAYVQK010000061.1:0-10088 GCA_043757005.1 Verrucomicrobiaceae bacterium | reverse complement strand
AAAGAGAAAAAGAGGTGGATGAGACGCATCTTAGCGCGGTGCGTAGGTCTGGGGCTGGGTGGGGCGGTTTGCGAGGGTGGGGTAGAGGGCAAAATCCGACTGTTTTGCCTGTTTTTTTGTATAATACGCTGATGATAATGCTTTTGAGACTGAGTGCGGAGGCAAAAGCAGCCTTGGAAAAGGCCTTTTCCCTTCTTCCAGAGGCCATTTCCCTTCTTCCAGAAGGCATTTCCCTTCTTCCGAAGGCCTCTGGACTTCTTCCGAAGGCCTTTTCCGCGCTTCCGAAGGGGTTTTCCGTGCTTCCGAAGGGCTTTTCCGGGCTTCCGAAGGCCTTCGGAATGTTGCGGGAGGGCTCTGGAAGTCTTCCGAAGGCCTCCGTCTGTCTTCCGAAGGCCTCTGGAATGGGGGTGGAGAATCTATTTTGGAAGGAAATGCTAGGTGGCAGGGTGGGCACGGAGGAGATACTATGGGGGGTCTCCTAGAGTTCATTACAACTCCCAAAGTGAATACGTTTATAGCTTCTTAACGGACACTGCGCGGAAGGCTACGGGGTCGTTGTGGCCGGCGAAGCCGAAGAAGCCGCTGGTGCGGGTGAGGCCGGGGTGGGCGTGGTGGGCCATGAAGGTGGTGGGGTCCACTTTGCTGAGGTCGACGTCGAGGATCACGGTGCCGTTGAGTTCTACTTTGATGGTGGTGCCTTTTACGGTGACTTCTTCAAAGTTCCATTCGCCGATGGGGCGCTGGTAGCCGCGGGCGGCGGCGGCGATGCCGTAGGCGCTGCCGTGGGCTTGGCGGGGGTCTATCGCGCCGTTGGTTTTCTCGTATTCGTCGTCGAGGACTTGGCACTCGGTGAAGCCTTCGTAGGCGGTGTCGCCGGTGCCGGGGTAGCGGATGGCGAGGCCATTGTTGCCGCCTGCGGGGACTTTGAATTCCACGCGCGCTACGAAGTCTGAGATTTCTTCTTTGTTGTAGATCGTGCCGCCTTTGCCTGTTTTGCAGACGATGCCGCCGTCTTTCACCTCGTAGTTTTCCACCGGCCCGGCCCAGCCGTCGAAGTCGGTGCCGTTCCAAAACGATTTGAAGCCTTCGTTGCCTTTGCTTGCGAGGATTTTTGCGGCTCCTTGGCCGCCGATTTCGCGGAGGTAAATGTTGCGCCACTGGATGGGTGCGCCGTGGGTTTGCAGGCAGATGGGGCCGCGTGCGGGGACGGGTGTTTTGCGGTCGTAGTAGTTTTCGAGGATGGCGTGATTCACGGTTTGCTTGTCGTTTAGCCAGACGCTGACGCGCGAGCCGGTCATGATGATGTGGAGCTTGTTCCACTCGCCAGCGGGTTTGTCGGCGAGCACGAGGGGGTCTTTGCCAGGCGCTCCCGGTGAGTTATTCCAAAGTCCGCCGCTGCCTTTGTCTGCGCCGTTTGCGAATTCTTTGTTGTTCGTAGAATCCCAAATCTGCACTTGCGGCACGTTGCGTAGGTAGATGCCGGAGTCGCCTTTCGGTGCCATGTTGTATTCCACGAAGAGCTCGAAGTCGCCGTAGTCCTTTTCGGTGGTGGCGTATTTGCCGTTGCCGTCGTTGCGCAGCTCGTCGCCCTCCACTTTCCAGTGCTGGAGCATATTCGCCGTCCAGCCCTTGAGCTGCTCGGTGCGTTGTGCCTCGGGCAGCTTTTGCAGCAGGCGATGGTCGGCAGTATCGCCGCCGCGCCAGCCGGCGAGATCTTTGCCATTAAAGAGCGCGGTGAAGCCCGCAGGCGGCACGTTGTTTTCGGCAAAGGCGAATGATGTGAGTGCGAGCAGCGTGGCGAGAAAGAGCGGAGTTTTCATCGCTGTGCGTGGTAGGTGACGAGGAGGAGATGGTCAACGGCGATTGCAGGAAAATGGAACTCTTTCCGCGATGCTGGATGCTTGTTTGGAATTTGCCTTTGAACGGCAAGCGGGCGCGGCTAGTCTATGCAGCGTGAAAAATACGAATCACGCACTGTCTCATTCACGCAAGTTCTGGGCTCCCTTTCTTGCCATCGCTCTCTTCGCTCTCGGCATCTCCGTGTGCCACGCTCGGCCCGCTGCCATTGAGGATAACGCTG
Organism: Verrucomicrobiaceae bacterium; assembly: GCA_043757005.1. Classification (GTDB taxonomy): domain Bacteria; phylum Verrucomicrobiota; class Verrucomicrobiia; order Chthoniobacterales; family Chthoniobacteraceae; genus SXWH01. The sequence continues at coordinate 8,008 of JAYVQK010000061.1, read as the reverse complement.
CCTTTTTCTCCGAACCTGCGAAAGCCGAGGCGGCTCGCAATATCGGGGAGTTGGAGCGGAGTTTGAAGAAGGATCTCGCGGTGGAGACTTTCAAGGAAATCCCTGAGGAGCTGAGGCGCGGGGTGAACTTGGAGGACAAAGCGATCCTCCGCCGACTCTGCGAGCAGTGGGCGATGAAGCAGGCGAGGGCGAAGGGGGTGAACGGCGTTTATATTTTGCTGGTGAAGGCTCCGGCACACTTGGAGGTGATAGTCGGTAATGATACGCAGAAGCGCGCTTTCACGCTGCAAGACCGTGATGTGCTGGCGAGTATGATGCTGGGGAAATTGCGCGCAAAGCAGTCCGACGACGCGCTGCTGAGTGGCGTGAATTTTGTCTCCTCCACGATGCGCTCGCACCTCGGCAGCAGCACCGCGCACACGGGTGCTGTGCCGCCGCGCGTCGCGCCGGAGAGCAGCCACAGCTCTGGCGTCGGCATCCTTTCCATCCTGCTCGGAGTGGGTGTGGTGTGGCTGGTGATCGGCATTATACGGGGGCTTTTCCGCGCAGGCAGCGGCGGCTCGGGGATGAGTCCAGCGGCGGGTGGCGGCGGCGGTGGTGGCGGCGGGTTTCTGAGTTCGATGATGGGCGGGATGTTCGGAGCGGCGGCGGGGATGTGGATGTATAGTCAGTTTTTCAGCGACCATGGCTCGTCCTCCTACGGTGCTGACCGCGATAGCAGCACGGGCAGCGGCGACAGCGGCTACACCGGGCAGGATACGGATTACTCCGGCGGCGGCGGTGGGGATTTTGGTGGGAGCGATTCCGGTAGCAGTTCAGGCGGGGGAGACTCCGGAGGCGGCGGGGATTCTGGCGGCGGTGGTGGTGGGGATTTTTGAGATAAGAAAACTACGTTGTCTTGAGTCCAGACTTGTGCGACCTAAACGATATGGAAGTTGTTTTTAGCGTAACGCAGGAGGGCGATGGTGGATTTGTCGCAGAATGTCTGTCGCACGACATTTTTACGCAGGGAGATACTTGGGAGGAACTCCGCGTAAACGTCAGGGAAGCGGTGGAGGGTTATTTCTTTGATCAGCAAAAGCCCGACGCAGTTCGTTTGCACCTCGTGCGCGATGAATTGCTGGCTGTCGCATGAAGCTCCCTCGGGATTTAAGCGGTTCGGAACTGATCGAGCTGCTTTGCAAACATTTCGGCTATGCCCGTGTGAATCAGGAAGGCAGCCATGTGATTTTGGAGACGCGCTGCCCTCGCCAGCACAGGATTTCTATTCCTAATCACACACCGCTTCGGATCGGCACTTTAAATGCAATCCTACGAGCGGTGGCCAACGTGCAGGGCGTGGAGAAGGAAGACATCCTTCGACACCTCTAAGTCAACCCTCTTACTCCCACTCGATCGTCCCCGGCGGCTTGCTGGTGATGTCCAGCACGCAGCGGTTGATGCCCTTCACTTCATTCACGATGCGTGAGGAAATGCGGGCGAGCAGGTCGTAGGGCAGGCGCACCCAATCGGCGGTCATGCCATCCTGGCTTTCCACGATGCGCAAGGCGCAGCAGTTGTCGTAGGTGCGTTCATCGCCCATCACGCCGACGCTTTTCACGGGGAGGAGCACGGCGAAGGACTGCCACACTTTGTAATACCAATCAGCGGCCTTCATCTCGGAGACCACGATGGTGTCCGCCTCGCGGAGCACGCGCAGGCGTTCCTTTGTGATGTCGCCCAGGATGCGCACGGCAAGACCAGGACCTGGGAAGGGCTGGCGCTGCACGATCTCTTTGGGCAGTCCGAGGTTGGCACCGACTTCGCGCACTTCGTCTTTGAAGAGCTCCCGCAGCGGCTCCAGCAGTTTGAATTTCATCCCTTTCGGCAAGCAGCCGACGTTGTGGTGGCTCTTGATCATCGAGGCTGGGTTGCCCGCGATGGCCACGCTCTCGATCACGTCCGGGTAGAGCGTGCCTTGCGCGAGCCATTTGAATTTCGAGTCCTTCCCGCGCGCCAGCGCCTTCGTGGCGTCCTCGAAAACATACACGAATTCATTGCCGATGATCTTCCGCTTCTTCTCGGGATCGGTCACGCCCTTGAGCTTCTTTAGGAAACGCGAAGACGCATCCACATACTTGAGCTTGATCTTAAAGTGCTCGCCAAAAATCCGTCGCACCGACTCCGCCTCGTTCTCACGCAGCAGCCCATTGTTCACAAAGACACACGTGAGTTGATCGCCGATCGCCTTGTGCAAAAGTGCCGCCGCCACGCTGCTGTCCACACCGCCCGAGAGGCCCAGCACCACATGATCCGTGCCGACTTGTTTGCGGATGCTCTCGCACATTTCCTCGATGAAAGAGCCCATCGTCCAATCCGGCTTGGCCTTGCAGATCTCGTAGATGAAGTTTTGCAGCAGCTCCTTGCCGCGCGGCGTGTGGACGACTTCGGGGTGGAATTGCAGGCCGTAAAAATGCCGCTTTGCATCCTCCACCGCCGCGAATGGCGCGTTCTCCGTCGTCGCCACCGCGCGAAAGCCCTTCGGCAGCTTCGTCACTTTATCGCCGTGGGAATTCCACACATCCATCGTCGAGCCCAGTCCGGCGAAAAGCGGGCAAGTCTGCGCCACCTTGAGCTGCCCGTGGCCATATTCGCGGCGCTCGCTGTGCTCCACTTTGCCGCCGAGGAAATGCGCCATGAGCTGCACGCCGTAGCAGATGCCGAGGATCGGCAGACCGAGCGCAAAGATCGCCTTGTCCGGGTGCGGCGCTCCCTTTGCATAAACGGACGACGGCCCGCCGCTGAGGATGATCCCGCTGGGATTGAGCGCTGCGATTTTCTTTACCGGAGTGTTGTAAGGCAGGATCTGCGAATACACCTGACACTCGCGGACACGCCGCGCGATGACCTGTGTGTATTGGCTGCCAAAATCGAGAATGACGATACGGGAATGTGCTGCGTTGCTCATGCGAAAGAAGCGCGCGGAGATACGCCCCCCGCCGCGCGCTGTCGAGGCGCATTTAAACTACGAAGGCCGCGAAGGGCGCGAAGAACAGGAAGGATGAATCTTTTTAACCTTCGCGCTCTTCGCGCTCATCCTGGGTAATTTCAGCGCCTACCGCACCACGCCGCGCTGGCTGGCGAAGTTCTTTAGCACGCTGCTCTCGGTGCTCGTCGCGATGAGCGTGGTGGGTTGCGCGGGTATGGCGGGCTCGGGATTCGTCGCACCGGAGGCGATGCGTTTTTCGATGTCCACAAACATCCGTTTGCAGTGCGCGTATTTGCAGCGCCGGACGAGCAAGTCGCGGCTGCGCTCATCGTCGCCCCATTGCAGCACCTCGATGTCCACGGTGCGCACGCCCCAGTCATTCATCGCGCCGCGCGTGGGCTTATAGAGGTCTATCGTGTTGCGCCCGGAGAGCGCCCAGCCGATGTCGTCCACCTCAAACATCTGCCCCGTGCTCACGATACGAAAGACCGTGCCCGCCGGCCACCGCGACCAATCCGCCGCTGCGCTGGAGATGCCGCCACTGCGGAGCTGCGTGCCGAGCGAAGTGAGATGCCCGTGGACGAGGTGATCCGACTCCGTGTGCGTATAGGCCGTCATCCGCACGTGCTGAAACTGCGCCCGCGCGATAGGCTTCTCGTATTTCGGAAGCGCACGCCCGCAGGCGGTGAGACCGATGGCAGTGGCGACGAGATAGACGATGCGTAGAGCGTGCATGGGTGTGTTAAAAAGCAGAGTCCCCGCCGCGCGCCAAGCACTAGCGAAAAAAATACGGCGTCGCACGATCCCCTCACGCTAGAAGGGGAGGCCGTTTATTCCTGGCCGTATCGGTGTGCCATTCCAGTCGGTGTCTTTTTTCAACATTCGTGGCTCAGGGCGGTAGGATACCGCCCCTCCCCACTACAGCAGATCGGCGTAGTGCTCGCGGGCGGTGGCTTCGCAGAGGGCGAGCGTTTCTTCACCTGTGGCATTTTGGAGGGCGGCGGTGGCGAGGGTTTGGCAGGTGGTGAGGGTGAGGGATTGCACGGCGCGTTTCACTCGGGGGAGAACGGATGCGCCGCAGCTCAGTTCTTCCACGCCGAGGCCGAGGAGGAGGGGGGTGAGCACGATGTCGCCTGCCATTTCGCCACAGATGCCCACCCAGATGCCGGCGGCGCGGGCGGCGGCGACGGTCTGTTGGATGAGGCGGAGGATGGCCGGGTGGGTGGGTTCGTAGAGGTTGGCGATGCGCTCGTTCGTGCGGTCCACGGCGACGGTGTATTGCACGAGGTCGTTCGTCCCGAGGCTGAAAAAATCTACCTCTCTCGCGAGGAGGTCGGCGATGAGGGCGGCGCTGGGGACTTCGATCATGATGCCGACTTCCATTTTCTCCGCAAAGGCGCGGCCCTCGGCGCGTAGCTCGGCTCGGCACTCGTCGAGGATTGCCTTGGCTTTGCGCAGCTCGGGCAGGCCGGAGATCATGGGGAGGAGGAGCTTTACATTACCCACCACGCTGGCGCGGAGGATGGCGCGGAGTTGGGTTTTAAAAATATCCGTGCGCTCCAAGCAGACGCGGATCGCGCGCCAACCGAGGAAAGGGTTGTCCTCCTCCGTGGCGTGGAGCAGGTGGTGGAGCTTGTCGCCGCCGAGATCGAGGGTGCGGAGGATCACGGGGTGCGGCTTCGCGGCTTCGGCGACTCGCGTGTAGGCGGCGGTCTGCTCGTCTTCGCCGGGGAGTTTGTCGCCTTTGAGGTAGAGGAATTCCGTGCGGAAAAGGCCGACGCCTTCTGCGCCGTGTGCCTGCACTTGTGCCATATCGTCGGGGGATTCGATATTCGCCGAGAGGGTGACGTGGTGCCCGTCGCGCGTGGTGGAGGCGGTGTCGCGGAGGCTCGTGAGTTCGCCCTCGGCGAGGCGGCGGCGCGTGGCCAGTTCGCCGTATTCGTAGAGCGTCTGCGCGGTGGGGTGCGCGATGAGGATGCCGCCGTAGCCATCGAGCAAAACGGGCGTGCCGCTCTCGATTTCGCCGAGCATTTCGTGGAGTCCTACGACGGCGGGGATATTCAGCGAGCGGGCCATGATGGCCGTGTGCGAAGTGCGCCCGCCCGCTTCGGTGCAGAATCCGAGGACGTTCGCGCGGTTCATCTCGGCGGTGTCGCTGGGGGTGAGATTGTGCGCGAGCACAATGTGTGGCGTGGCGAGGTGGGCGAGGCCACCGGGCTCTTTGCCGAGGAGATTATGAGTCACGCGGCGCATCACGTCTTGGATGTCGTGCGCGCGTTCGCGGAGGTAGGGGTCGTCCATTCCGCCAAAGCTGCGCACATACCGCTGCATGACGGTGGAGAAGGCGTGCTCGGCGTTGCAGTATTCTGCGCGGAGAAATTTCTGCACTTCCTCCAGCACCACGCCGTCTTCCACGACCATGAGGTGCGACTCGAAGATCGCCGCGTCATTCGCGCCGAGCGAGGCCAGCACACGGTTGTGCAGCGCGGTGATCTGCCGATGCGTCGCCGCTAGTGCTTCGTGCAGGCGATGGATCTCCGTCTCCACATCCGCGACTTCGCGGCGCGGCGGCAGTTCCTCATCGGCGCGGAATATATATGCCGCCCCGCGCGCGATGCCGGGGGAGACCGGCACGCCTTGGTAGCGGCGCTCAGTCTTCATCGAATTTTCCCAGCACGAGTTTTTCCAAAGCCGCGAGCGCAGCCTCTGCGTCCGTCCCCTCGCAAGTAATCAGCAGCTTACTCCCCTGCCCCGCCGCCAGCATCATCAGACCCATGATGCTTTTGCCGTTCACATTTTCCTCGTCCTTTAGCACCCACACTTCGCAGCGGAAAGTCCCTGCGAGCTTCACGAATTTCGAGCACGGGCGGGCGTGGAGGCCGAGCTTGTTGATGATCTCGACTTCCTTGCTGGCCTTCACGGCGACGGCCTTGCTGCTAAAAATTCCCATGTCCTAGTGATCTTTCTTTTTTTGCTGAATCGTGGCGAGCAGTCGTTCATTAAAAATCACTGCACTATTGTGCCCGAGCCCTTTCAGCTTCTGGTCAAAAGCGGCCACCTCCACCAGCCGCGCGAGATCTCGGCCTGGGCGCACGGGGATGGTGACGTGCGGCATATACATCCCGAGGATCTCATACATCTGCTGCTCTACACCCGTGCGATCTATCTCCTCGATCTCCTGCCAATCCTTGAGCGTCACGACCAGCTCCAGCCGCTTCTCCAGCCGGATCGCGGCGACGCCGAAGATCGCCGTCACATTGATAATCCCGAGCCCGCGCACCTCCATGTGATACCGCGTGAGGTCGGCACTCGTGCCCATCAGCTCGCGCCCCTCGATCACGCGGAAGTGCGTGATGTCGTCGCTCACGAGCGAGTAGCCGCGCTCCAGCAAGCCCAGCACGCACTCGCTTTTGCCGATGCCGCTGGAGCCGCGAATCATCACGCCGATGCCCTGGATGTCCACCATGCTGCCGTATTCGCTCTTGCGCGCGGCGAAGTCGAATTCCAGCGCGAGCGTCGCTGCATTGATGAATCGCATCGTGACCATCGGCGTGGAGAAAACCGCGATGCGATGCTTTTTCGCCGCCTCGATCAGCGCCGGTGGCACGCGATGCTGCCGCGCCACGACGATGCACGGGATGGGCCGCTCGCACATCGTCTCGCAGCGGAGGACGACTTCTTTTTCCGGCAGGCTCTTGAGATATGCCAGCTCCGCCGAGCCCATCACTTGGATACGCTTCTCCGCGAAGTAGGAAAGGAATCCGCACAGCGCGAGGCCGGGGCGATTGATGGTGGGCTCGCGGATGCGCCGCTCGTAGCCGATGCCGCTGTCCGTGAGCGGCTCGATCTGGAGCGACTCGGAGTGGCGAGTGTAGAACTCTCCGACGGTCAAAGTTGGATGCTTTTCAGGAGAAGTCATGGCCCAGCTTTTAACCCATACCCCGCCCGAGCTGGCAAGGGGGAAGCGCCGCCCGCGCTACTTCGCCGCCACGCTCACCAGTTTGCGGATGAGGTCTTCCCACGTCAGCACCCCGAGCGGCTCGGCCACACCGGGGCTGCGCACGAGGGCCACGGTGCTGCGCGCGGCGCGGAGTTTGCGCAGCACATTATACGCGGGCTCGCCGGGAGCCACGGCGAGGATGCGGCGTTGATACACGCCCACCGTCACATCCCGCCTGCCCTCCAGCAGCACCTCAAAAGCGCTCACCACGCCCGTCACCGCGCCGCCTTCGCCGACCACCAGCCAGCGGTCGAAGTGCCGCACGGCGCTCTTTTGTAAAAGCTCCTCCACCGTGGCATCCGCACGCAGCGTGCGCTCCGGGTTCAGCGGCAGCATCACGTCCTTCGCAGCGACGCCCCGGAAATCCACGACGTTATTGATCAGCTCGCTCTCACCCTTCCCCAGCGCGCCGGACTTCTCGCCCTCCACGGCGAGCGTGCGGAAATCCTCCCGCCCGAGATACAGCCGCTGCTGCTGCACGGGCCGCTTACCAAAGAAAAGATGCTGCACAAATTCCCCCACCATGTGCATCGGCGCGAGCAGCAGATCGGCGAGCCGCAGCGGCTCCGCGAGCCACGCCAGCGCGCGGTAGGGGAAGCGACGCAGCAGCGACTTGGGCAGCAGCTCCAGCAGGAAAAGATAGACCGGCAAGTAAATGGCCAGCGCCAACCAATAACCACGCGTGCCGAAAGCTGCGACGAGATGCCCGCTCGCGATGATGAGCGCAAAGACGTTCGCCAGATTCGTCACCACGAGCACCGTGATGAGCAAGCGGTCGGGATGCTCCAGCAGCTTCGTGAGCTTGAGCGCCGCACGATCCCGCTGCTTTGCGCGGTGCGCCAGCCGCACCCGATTCACCGCGAAAATACCCGCCTCGATCCCGCTGAAAACAAACGACAGCACGAGACACAGCGCTAGGAAGACCCAACTCATTCCCCCACCTCCACAGTCACTACTTTTTCCAGCAGCACCTCCTCCACCCGCCGCCGCGACACACGCCGCACAGTCGCCCGGAGCCCTGCGATCATCAGCTCTTGGCC
>JAYVQK010000060.1:0-10093 GCA_043757005.1 Verrucomicrobiaceae bacterium | reverse complement strand
GGGGCGGGGGCGATTTCGGCGGTGGAGATTTGGAAATGATTCCAGCCAGCGGTGATGGGCAGCGTTTTTAGAAAGCGGTCGCCGGGCGCGGGATTCGGGAAGTCGTCGTCTATGCGCAGGGCGAGAGGGAAGGGCTCGCCGGGGTTGTAGAGATCGAAGGCGAGCGATGTGTGCCCGCGCCAATCTTGTTGGCCGCAGAGGAGGCGCACGCCGGGGTAGGGGGCGGCTTGTGTGTTTACGCGGAGGGCCCACTCGCCGTGGCTGGGGAAGTCCCGCGAGCGTGCGATCTCGGCTTCGTGGGGGGCGTCGGCTTGCAGGCTGGAGAGCCAGAGCGGGAGGTCGGTGTCGTTTTCAAAATCGGCGAGCAATGGGAAATGGGCGCTGCGCCACTGGATCGCACGCCATTCATTCCACACCGGGCGCAGCACGGCTGCGCTCACGAGCACGCCGAGGATCGCTACGCCACTCAGCCAAAATATACGCGCGCGTAACGGCCATACGGCGAGCGCGAGCGCGGCGAGGATGCTGCCCGCGACGCCATCTATAAAGTCGCTCATGCTGGCCTCGCGGCCTGTGTATTCCTGTAATCGCTCAATGCCAGCGGCGAGCGCCGCCGCGAGGAAGAGTGCGCTGCCGATGCGCTGAGATCGTGTGAGTCGCTCAGGCAGGTGCGCGAAGAGAAACCAGGTGATCGCGGCGAAGACGGGCACGTGGGCGTAGTCCATGAGGCGCTCCCAAAATTCTACGTTCACCGCAAAGTGGATGGGCACGAGGAAGCCCGTGCCGATGATCGCCGCTGCGGTGAGGTAGCGCAGCCAGAGCCGTGGTTTGTGCTGCACTTACGCGGCGCCGATTTCGACCGTGCGGGGCAGTTGGGAATCGGTGGCTTTGAGTGCCTCGATCTTGTCCATCGCGGCGGCTACCACGCGGCGGTCGCGCGATTCGGCTCCGCCAAAAAGCACGGTTTTTACGGTATCGAGGAGGATGAAGACATCGAGGAAGAGGCTCATGTTTTTCAGGTAGTAGAGGTCGTATTCCAGCTTGCGACGGGCATCGAGGACGGAGGCACCGTAGGGGTAGTTCACTTGTGCCCAGCCGGTGATGCCAGGCTGCACCATCATGCGCTCTTCGTAGAAAGGAATTTGCTTGGCGAGGTCGGCGATGATCTCGGGGCGCTCGGGGCGCGGGCCGACGAAGGTCATCTCGCCTTTGAGCACGTTCCAGAGCTGCGGGATTTCGTCTATGCGGTATTTCCGAAGGAGTCCGCCAAAGGGGATCACGCGCGGGTCGCGGCTGCCATTCGCGCCGCCTTGGGCCCACTGGACGCCGTCTTTTTCCGCATCGAGCCGCATGGTGCGGAGCTTGTAGATGGTGAAGGCTCTGCCGAAGCGACCGCTGCGATTTTGGTAAAAGAAAACGGGCCCCGGCGAGGTGAGCCGGATGAGCATCATGGCGAGGAGGAGGAGGGGCGCGCTGAGGAGGAGGCCGAGGGTGGCGGTGACGATGTCGAAGAGGCGTTTTACTTTGCGGATGTAGAGTAGATGGGGCTCGCCGGAGGCATTGAGCAGCCACTCGGGGGAGACGAGTTCGAGGGGGACGTGCTGGTCCAGCTCTTCGCACATGATGATGAGGGGCATCACGGTGACGCCCGAGTAGCGCAGCTTGCAGAAGAGGCGACTGAGCGCGTTATTGCCGAGGCTTTTGCCTGTCACGAGCACGCGATCAATACGCTCGCGGCGGATGATTTCAGCGATGCTCTCGGTGGTGCCGAGCAGCTTTTGCCGCCCCGTGGGCTCGTAGCCGAGGCCGGAGATCACGCCGACGAAATCAATGTGTTTGATCCCGATGTCGGTGAAAATATGCGTCTCTCCCTCATCGAACGCGCTCGTGACGATGTAGGCGACCCGCTCGCGCGCCGTTTTCAGCGAGTGGAGCAGGTAGGTGTGGTGCAGCGCCGCTACGAGGGCAAACGTGCCCGTGCCCACGAGCATGATATTGCGCCCGAGCGGGCGCGCCGTGGTGAAGTAAGCGCTGCCGATGAGCGTGAGCGCGGCGAAAAGCACGCAGCCCGCGAGGACAAAAAAGCGGCGATACGCGGTCTTGTTTAAGCTCTGCGAGGAGTAGAGGCCGGTGATATAGACGGCGGAGGAAAAGGCCACGGCGGTGAAAAGAAACGCCGGGGTGTATTTGCCGAAATTATAGTCCGCAAACTCGGGATGCTGCCGGAAAACCAGCAACGAGCCCAAGTAGTAGCACAGGGCAAGAATGCCCATATCGAGCAGGAAATGCACGGTCACTTGGAACCAGTGTTTCCGTAGAAGCCCGTTAGAGTTCATCGGTGAAAGGTATGTAGATGTTGTGGGATGGATTGGTGTGGGGCACCGTCGCATCGCTTCTTTAAAAAGCAATAGGGCCGCTCGGATGACGGCGGGACAATGTAAGATTTGATTCGCGTGGCAAGCGAATTAACGGGAAAGTAACCTTTATTATCAGGCGATAGACCCGGCAGCTTTTTAAAGTGCGGCCTGTCTTTGGATGGCGCGGCGAAAGCGGTCGGGGGCGGTGAAGAGGCGGTCGAGATCGGCCCAAGCGCGCTCGGCGAAGGGGCCGGGCTGTGAGCCGAGGGCGCATTGGAGGAAGATGGCTTCGCGGAGGATTTGGGTGAGGTCGGCGGCGCAGCGTCTCGCCCAAGCGGGGGCGTCTTCGTCGGCGCGGAGGTGGGCGGCTTCAAAGTCTATGAGCAGCAAATCCAGCGGGGCAGGGCAGACGATGAGGTTGTGCAGCTCGGCGTCGCCGTGGGCGAAGCCGCCGCTGTGGAGCATTTGAAATCGTGCAAACGCTTGCTCCATGAGGAACCAGAGCCCGGCGGCGCGAGCGAGGTCGAGATCGCGAGCGATGGCGATATTTTGATCCTCGGGCTCGATGCCAAAGGGCGTGAGTCGCGAGTAGGGTTTCCCCGGCAGGAAGCAGGAGCGGAAGCTATCGGCGGTGTGGCCGATGGGCGGAGGGACGCCGATGAGCTCGTGGGCGCGGGCTTGCCGGGCGTATTCCTGCGCGGGGTCGCCGTGAAAGCTGCCGGGGAAATACGTTTTCCGAAAATGCAGCGGATAGGTGTTAGCGAGAGGGAAGCGCACGCGCGTCTCGGCGCTGGCGATGACGAGCTCGGCCATCATGATCGGGGTGCCGCTTGCTTCTTTATGCGCGAGGGTGCGGATGACAAAGTCGCGCCCCGGCGGGTGGGAAAGGAGATGGGTGTATTCCTCCGCGAGCTTCACGAAGTGGCGCGGGGAGACAGCGATCATGTCGTTGGTGCTCATGTGTGTGGTGCTGTGGCTACGAAGGCTGCGAAAGGCGTGGAGCGCAATGGTGGAGATGGGAAAGGAGGGGTGGTATCCTGCCGCCGGCCTAAAAAGAAAACGCCGCCCTGCGGTGATACAGGACGGCGTTTTGTGAGTTTTTAAACGACCGAGATTTACTTGATGAAGAGCATCTCTTGGTAGGTCGGCAGTGGCCAGGATTCGTCTGGCAGCAAGCCTTCCAGCGCGTCCACAGTCTTACGCACGGCGAGCATGGCAGGCAGGACTTTGAAGGTCCAATCGGCGATGGCGCTCGCGGCGCCGTGTGCGGTTTGGAGTGCGGCGATCTCGAATTCCAGTGCGGCGGTAAGGGTGGCGACGGTGGCGAGGGTGGCCGAGCTGGTGGCGACTCCGGCGGCTTTCAGTTTGGCCACGCCATCTGCGAGCGCGGTGGCGTAGGCCGAGGCGGCGGGGAAGATTTTCGTCTGCGCGATTTCGGCGACGACGTTGGCTTCCACGTTGATCTGCTTGATGTATTGCTCGGTGGCGATTTCGAGGCGGCTGTGCAGCTCGGTCTCGCTAAGGATGCCGTATTTTTCAAAGACCTCGACCACATCGTGCGAGGCCATTGCTGGCAGTGCGTCGGCGGTCGTCTTGAGCTGTGGCAGTCCGCGTAGAGCAGCCTCTGCGTGCCATTCTTCGGAGTAGCCGTTGCCGTTGAAAATGACGGCTCCATGCTCGTCCATGATTTCTTTGAGCACGGATTGGATGGCTTTGTTGAGATTGGGCGCTCCTTCGAGTTTGCTGGCGACGAAGTCGAGCGAGTCGGTGAGGATCGTATTCAGCGCGGTGAGCGCTGGGCCGATGGTCATATTCGAGCCGACGGCGCGGAACTCGAAGCGGTTGCCGGTGAAGGCAAACGGCGAGGTGCGGTTGCGGTCGCCCGCGTCTTTTGGCAGCTCTGGCAGGGTATCCACGCCGATGACGAGCGTTCCACGGCTCTTGGAGTTCGTGGCTCCGCCGCCTTTGATCTGCTCGAAAACATCGGCGAGCTGGTCGCCGAGATAAACGGAGATGATGGCCGGTGGCGCTTCATTCGCACCGAGGCGGTGGTCGTTGCCCGCAGAGGCCACGACGGAGCGCAGTAGCTTCGCGTATTTGCTCACCGCGCGGATCACTGCGCCCGCGAAGACGAGGAATTGCGCGTTCGAGTGTGGCGTGTCGCCGGGATCGAGCAGGTTGCCCTGCGTGGAGTTGCCGAGCGACCAGTTCACGTGTTTGCCGGAGCCGTTGATGCCCGCGAAAGGCTTCTCGTGGGTGAGGCAGGCGAGACCGTGTTTGTCGGCGACTTTGCGCAGCACGCTCATGGTGAGCTGCTGGTGGTCGGCGGCGATGTTGGCGTTCTCGAAAATGGGCGCGATTTCGAATTGGCCGGGCGCGACTTCGTTATGCCGCGTTTTGGTGGGCACGCCGAGTTTGAATAGCTCGCGATCCACATCGTGCATGAAGCCCATCACGCGCTCGGGAATGACACCGAAGTAGTGATCCTCGAACTCCTGGCCCTTTGGCGATGGTGCTCCGAAGAGCGTGCGGCCAGCAGCGAGGAGATCCGGGCGGCTGAGATAAAAGGTCTTATCAATGAGGAAATACTCCTGCTCGGGGCCAGCGGTCGCGGCGACGTAGGCGACTTCTTTATGCCCGAAAAGTCGCAGGATGCGGCGCGCTTGTTTATCGAGCGACTGCATGGATTTCAGCACGGGCGTCTTGGTGTCGAGCGCCTCGCCCGTCCACGAAACAAACGAAGTCGGGATGCAGAGCGTGAGGCCGTTGGCGTTCTCCAGCAAGTAGGCCGGGCTGGTCGGATCCCAAGCCGTGTAGCCGCGCGCGCGGTGGGTGGCGCGGATGCCGCCATTCGGAAAAGAGGAAGCGTCTGGCTCGCCTTGCACGAGCACTTTGCCTTTGAATTTCGAGATCGCCGTCTGCCCATCCGAGCCGGGTTCGTAAAAGGAATCGTGCTTCTCGGCGGTGAGGCTCGTGAGTGGGTAAAAGACGTGCGCGTAGTGCGTTGCGCCTTTGCCCACGGCCCACGCCATCATCGCCGCCGCGACATCATCCGCCACATCGGGCGAGAGTTTCTGGCCGTCCTTGATCGTCGCGATCAGCGAATCGTAGGTGGCGGATTTGAGCGTTTGTTTCATCAGCGCGAGGCTGAAGGTATTGCAGCCAAAGACCGTCGCCGGTGATTCATTGGTGAAGTTCACGCCCTGTCCATTGGGCGTGCGCGTGGCGATGGAAGCGATGGCGCTCAGACGACTAGTGAGGATACTCATTTGGATTTGTGTAGCGGGTATTTGTTGTTGTTTTGCTGCCGGCGTTTTTACCGGCTGTTGTTTTTTGCGCGTCGCGGGTGCCGATCAAAAATCTGCGCCGCTCTGCGGAAAGTGGGCGTTTAGCATCCACCATGCCATTGGGTTTTCGCCATCTTTTTTCCTCTGTGAGAAAGATTTTTTTGCACACGAGAGCTGGAAAGGCAGCGGCACCGATTGGCGAAAAATGCTCACCCTGCTGCTTTCGCTACCGAGGGGGGATTTCATATTCGCAGCCGGCTACTTCGCCCCAGCGTGCAGCGTTTCGTGGATCGCTCCGAGCAACGAGTGCTCGCCTTTTACATCGGAATCCAGCGACCAAATCATGATCCCGCCGAGCCCCTGCTCCATCGCGTAGCGCGTCTTCGCGCGGATGGTGGGGACGCCGTTATACCAAATCGTGCTACCGATTTGATCCTTCCCCTCCGCGCCGGGATGCGCGGCGAGGATGGCGCGATAGGGGTAGTCGCGCTTGCGAAATGCCTCGCCGAAACCATAGCCGTAAAAGGGCACTCCGAGGATGGCCTTCGCCTTTGGCAGGCCGCGCCCGAGCCAGTAGGCTACGTTATCGCGCGCAAACTCCATCGAAGAATGTTGCCCCGGCGACTTCGGCTCCCAATAGCCCGCACCGTCGTAGGCCATGATATTCACGAAATCGAAATCCGCAAAAACCGAGTCCGGCACTTTCTCCCCGCCGTAGCCCTTGGAAAGCGCGCACGTCAGCACTTTGCCACCCGCTTTGAGCGCGGCGGCGAGGTCGTGGACGAACGCGCCGTAGTCGCCATTGATGGATGGCCCTTCGAGATCCACATCCAGCCCATCGAAGTGATGCGCCGCCACGTAAGCCGCCAGCTTGGCCACAAAAGCCGCACGTTTCGCCTCCGAGATGAGCGCAAAATATCGTTTCAGCAGCGGCTTATCGCCCGACGCCGAACCCCCACCGATGGAGACGAGCACCCGCACGCCATGCGCGTGCGCCTTCGCTATGAGCCCCTCGTCCTGCTTGCTGAAAGACAAATCCCCCGCGTCATTCATCGGGTTCTCAAACGCGACATTGATATGCGTGAGCTTGGCGTATTCGATGGTCTCGGAGAACTTTTCCAAATCCACCCAATTCGGAACATAAGCCACCACCTTCACCTCCCCCCGCGCACAAGTGAGAAAGAGAATGGAACAGAGTAAAATTCGGATGATGTGCATGAGGCGAATATGGAGCCGGCCACGCCCAAATAAGCAAGCACCCGCGTGGATAGTGCTCACTCAAAAAAACCGTTGCGTTGGTAAAACAACTGCGGCCCGAGTTTTCGGGAGTCCCCTAGAGTGGGTATTAGTGAACAACAATGCGCCGACTCAGGTTCCCCCGAGTCGGCGCGTGTAGTTTTAGCTTTGGGCTTTCGTTTAGACGGCTTTTTCGCCGGTCTCTTCTGTGCGGATACGGATGGCTTGTTCGACGGCGCTCACGAAGATCTTGCCGTCGCCGATCTTGCCGGTTTTGGCGGATTTCACGATGGCCGCGCAGGCTTGCTCGACGATGTCGTCGCCTACGACGGTTTCGAGTTTGATCTTGGGCAGGAAGTCCACGGTGTATTCGCTACCTCGGGAGATTTCGGTGTGTCCCTTTTGGCGTCCGAAGCCTTTGACTTCGGTCACGGTCATTCCCTCGATGCCGATTTCGGCGAGGGCGTCTTTTACCTCTTCGAGTTTGAAGGGTTTGATGATTGCTTCGATTTTTTTCATGGTCTTGTTTTTAGTATTTAAAAGTGTGGAGAGTCCCGGCCTGGTCGCCTATCTGCCTCCGGCCAGACCGGTTTCCCCCCCTTACATGGTTGGTTAGTGGATGTAGCCTTCTTCGCCGTGGTCGGCGAGGTCGAGGCCGGTGGTTTCTTCTTCTGCGGTGGGGCGGAGTCCGATGAGTGCTTTGATGATGAAGGTGAGGACGACGGTGGCGACTACGGATAGGACGAGGGTGAGGGCGACGGCTTTGAGCTGCTCTAGGAGGAGGGTTTTGCCGACGATGTCCTTTAGGTTGGTGGCGAGGTTGGCGTTGCCGCAATCGAGGGTGGCGAGCACGCCCGTCATGATCGCGCCTAGGGTGCCGCCGACGGCGTGGACGCCGAAGGTGTCGAGGGCGTCGTCGTAGCCGAGTTTGGCTTTTACGATGGAGACGAAGATGTAGGGGACGATGGCGGCGAGGACGCCGATAATCATCGCGCCATTAGCCGTGACGAAGCCGCAGGCGGGGGTGATGACGACGAGGCCGGCGACGATGCCCGAGCAGAAGCCGAGGACGCTGGCTTTGCCACGGTGGAGATACTCGATGAGGCCCCAGATGAAGCCTGCGGAGGCGGCGGCGAGGGTGGTGGTCATAAAGGCGTTGCTAGCGACGCCGTCGGCGGCGACTGCGGAGCCTGCATTGAAGCCATACCAGCCGACCCAGAGCATGCCGGTGCCGTCCATGCAGAGGACCATGCTGTGGGGGGCCATCTTCTCTTTTCCGAAGCCAAGGCGTTTGCCGAGGAGGATGCAGAGGATGAGGGCGCTCCAGCCAGAGGTCATGTGGACGACGGTGCCGCCCGCGAAGTCAATGGCTTTGATGGCGGCATCGGCGTTCCAGACGCCGTTCATGTAGCCATTGATGCCCCAGACCATGTGGGCCATGGGGAAATAGACGACAAACATCCAGGCGGTGACGAAGAGGATGATGGCGGAGAATTTCATACGCTCTGCGATGGCTCCGATGATGAGGGCGGGGGTGATGATGGCGAACATGAGCTGATACATGGAGAAGACGTTGTGGCCGACCCAGAAGGAGTAGTCGGTGTTGGGCGCGGAATCTACGCCCTTTAAGAAGAAGAACTCGGTGCCGCCGAGGAATGGGCTGCCAAAGCTCTTGCCAAAGACGAGGCTGTAGCCGACTGCCCACCAGAGGATGGTGACGAGCCCGGCGATGCCAAGACATTGGGCGCAGACGGAGAGGACGTTTTTGCTGCGGACGAGGCCGCCGTAGAAGAGGGCGAGGCCGGGCAGTGTCATGAAGAGCACGAGGGCAGCGCAGATCATCATAAAGCCGTTATGACCGGGCGAGGAGCTGGCGGATGTGGGGGCAAACTTCGCCACATCCATCCCCTCGGGCAGGGCATCTTTGCCGTCCTTGTCCTTGGCCGTCTTGAGCGGCACGGTGGGATCGGAGTTTGTATGTGCGGCCTCTAGGATGCCGACACGTTGTTCGAGGGTGATCTCTGCTTTAGCCGCAGGTGCCGCCGGTGCCGGAGCCGCTGCGTCCTGGGCGATCAGGTGGGTGGTGGCAAACCCCAGAGCGACGGTAGCCGCTAGGACGAGGTTTGTGAGTTTTCGGATGAGTTTCATGCGTGGTTTCGGGTTTGTTGGTTGTTTCTTGATTTGTCCTCGCCCTGTCCGCTGTCCAAAAAGCACCAGCACCCGCCAGCGCTCGTCGGCCAGAAGGATGGCAACGAAGCGGGTGGCCCTTAGCAACGCCCATGCCATGTCCCTAAAACGGCTTTCCCAACAGAGTAAAATACCTTTTTTACCCCCAAGAAGGCACCGAGAGCAGTGCGCAAAAAGCACCAACATCCGGGCTGGTGCGCAAAAAGAGACAGGGGGAATTTAAGATTTAGGATTTAAGATTTTTCCCGCATCGCGCGGCAAACGAGTGGGCGCGATTTGAAGCGGCGGGGGCGTTGCTTCTACTTTATAGCGGCCACTCTACGGCGACGCTTTTTTCCTGTTTGTAGCGATCCACGTATTTGAGTTTGCCGTTTGCGGCTCCGTATTCGTGGACGAGTTTCGTGCATTTCACGTCGAAGCAGCAGTATTCCGCGATCTCCAGCATTCGGCCTTCGCGCCACCAGCGGATGGCGTCGAGGCCGTCGGCGGTTTTCCCTACGCCGAGGCTGGCGCTGGCGACGGCGTCGAGGCTGAGGCGGTGGCCGAGTTTGGCCTCGATATCTACGAGCAGATCGAGCGTGCGGCACTGGTGGGGGAGGTCTATGACGGTGTAGGCCATGAGCACTTCGTAGTCGAAATTGATGACGTTAAACCCGACGACGAGGTCTGCGCGGAGGAGTTGCTTCACGAGCTCGTCCACCTGCTTTTCGCCGAAGACGCGGTATTCGCCGAGGGCCGTGCTGTAGGTCACGCCGAGGCTCATGCCCATGTCGCGCTTTTTATCCCATCCGCCCGCGTCGTTTGCGGTGCGTTGGGTCTCTAGGTCAAAATAAACGATGTCTCGCGGCATGAGGGCGCGTCTTGTAGTGGCGCGGGGGAAGGCGTCAAGCGTGCGAGTGCCGCACCCCGTAAATGCTCTGAAGGGGACTCCCGGAAACACGCATTTTGGGACTTGCGAGCGGTGCATCTGGAGTGCGGGGGCATGACCCCGCTCTGGAGGGGCCTTCGGGTGGGCACACTGTCGGA
>JAYVQK010000059.1:0-34991 GCA_043757005.1 Verrucomicrobiaceae bacterium | reverse complement strand
GGTGGGGCCGACCTTCAGCGTCTCGGGGATGGTGCCCCAGCCGGGGACGGTCGTGTAGCCGCCCGTGGTGACGGCGGGTCGGCCAGCGGTGTCGGGGCCGGGAGCCTTGGCGTCGCCCTCGTGCGAGTGGGCGAATGGCGTGAATGCGAGGATGAGTGCGGCGGCGCGTGGTAGTGTCATGGTGAGTTTTATTTGCGGGAAGGTAATGGCGGAGGCGAGGAAAAATTAGCGCGGCTCTGCAATATCGCTCGGTGTGTTCCAGTTTGTGAAAAGCTCGGCCTCTTGCTCGGGCACCGGGTGCAGTCGCACGAGCCCGGCGGCTGCTAGCGTGCGGATGAGGCGCTCTAGCTTGAGCTGCCTGCTTTGCAGTGCGGCTTCGAAAAACGGGAGCGCGCTGCGTGTATAAACGGCGGCGAGGGGCTCGATGAATCCGCGCAACGTGGGGACGATGCCGCACTGCGCGCGCTCGGCCTCGGCGAGGAGCTGGCGCAAAAATGCGGGCGTCATTTTTGGCATATCCACGGCGAGCACGAGCAGCCATGAGCCCGTGCAATGGCGAAGTGCTGAGGTGAGTCCGCCGAGTGGGCCGCAGTCGGGGGCGGCGTCGGGGATGGCTATGGTTTCGCCTGCCCATGGGCCGTCCTTTTCCCCCGAGATGAAGACCTCCCCCGCGCCCGTGGCGGTGAGCACGGCGAGCTGTCTGCGCCAGAGTGGCTGGCCTTCCGCGAGCAGTGTGGCCTTGTCCCGGCCCATGCGTGTGGACTGCCCACCGGCGAGTAGTGCGGCGCTGTGAAGTGTCATGGATTCCCTTTGCGCGAGCGCCGCGAGTTGCGCAAGCTCGGCGGCATGAGCGCGCGCATCCGGCACATTTTCATCAGCCCTGGGCACAATTACTTTGGCCATCACGGCCAGCCTCCGAGCGAGCACGCCAGCGTGGAAGTCGCCGAGGTGCGTTGCCTCGCGGGGCGCGGGCTGGAGGGGGATCGCTTCTTGGATTTCAAGCCGGACTATAAAGGCCAGCTCACGTTTTTCGCATGGGAGACTTACGTTTTGCTGTGCGCGCAGTTTGGGATTTCGGGGAAAAGCGCGGCGGTCTTTCGGCGCAATATCATCACCGAGGGGCTCGATCTTCCTGCGCTCATCGGCGTGGAGTTCGAGCTGCAAGGTGTGCGCTTCCTCGGCACGCAGGAAAGCGCGCCGTGCCACTGGATGGACGATGCCTTTTGCCCTGGAGCCGAAGCGGCGATGAGCGGGCGCGGCGGGCTGCGGGCGAAGATTCTGAGCGACGGAGTGCTGCGGGCCGGGGAGCCGTCTGCCTAGATCAAAGTGCGCCCGATTTCCTCCACGCGATAGCCAAAGCCGGTAGGGCCAAGCGTGCTGAGATCGAGCACGCCATCGCGGCGGCGGTAGAGGCCGGGGTGGATGCGTTCCTCCAGCGCGGAGGCGGCTGGGCAAAACTGCATCCCATTACTTTCCACGCCCATGATGGTGCGCGCGTGGGCGGCGAGGAGGGCGTGGGGGATTTGCGCGAGCATGGGATTCGTGAGGTCTTGCACCATGAGCGTCATGCCATGCGCGCGCGCCCAGCAGAGGCTGAGGAGCGCGCCGGTGAGGGTCTTGCAGGTCTTCAGCGCGACACCACTCCAGCCCAGCTCGCGCCCGAGCTGCACGAAGCGCCAATCGTGCGCACTTTCATCGAGGAAGAGCGGCTTGCGCGCACTCACGCTTCGCACGTCTATGCGATGCGCGGCGAGGTCGTAGGGGAAGGGCTGTTCGATGTAGAGCAGCATGGCAAAAAGGCGCGGCTGCTCGGCGAGCAAGCGGTCCAGGATGTCGCAGACGTAGGCGGGGTCGAGCACGGTGCAGTTGAAATCAGCGGTGAGCCACTCGCAGCTTTCCTCCACGGCGATGCGGCCCACGCGGACGATGCGTTCGTAGTCCCACGCGGCATCATTGCCACGGAGTTTGATCTTCAAACAACGCAGCCCATCCGTGCGGATCCAGTCGCTGAGCAAAATGGGGTAGCCGTCCTCCGGCTCTGTGCCCGTGAGGTCTGCGGGCTCCAGCGCATCGAGCCCACCCACGAGATGCCACACCGGGAGGCGCATCTGTTTTGGCCGGAGATAATGCGGCGGGCGCTGCGCGGAAAAGCGCGCATCGCCATCCAGAAACTGCGCGAGATCGGCGGTGAGATGCTCTTCGCCGAGGAGATCGAAAACGGGGCGCGCGTGGAGATTCCCATACGCATCGTAGGTCGCGATGTCGAAGAGCGAGAGGCACACGAGCGCCGCGAGGTGAGGGATCGGTTCGGCGTGCCCCACGTTTGCCTCGGCAAGCAAAAGGTGCAACGCGCCGCGTGTGAAAGTATCGCCCAACTCCAGCGGATGCCCCCTTTCCACAAACCCCCGCAGCGCCGCCGCGAGCCGCCCACAAAAGTCCCGCAGCCGCGCCTCGCGCACTTCCCAAGTGAGCGCCGAGGGCCACACCCAGGCCACGTTCAGCGGCGTCTCGCCCCAGCCCTCCGCGCTACGCCCGAGCGCATCCTCCACCCGCACCCGAGCACGCGCACAAGTCACGCGATTCACCGTCTGCGCGCCGAATTTCAGCGGCACGCGCAGCTCCACTGGGAGAAAGAAAAGCTCCACTCCGCGGAGACACACATCGGTAGATTTACGCATGGCAAGAAGCTGCGCGCTTTCCTCTACAGCCTGCAAGCAAGCTCTCCACGGCGCTTGTGATTTCTACGACACCAGGCTCGCGCGCCGTGGCTCGCGCAAGGTATCACCAACTTCCCGTTTTAAAAAACACACCGCTCGCCATGCCGATCTACGAATTTTTCTGCCCGCGCAATCAACGCATCTATTCCTTCCTCGCACGCAGCCTGCACTACTCCGCGCTCATGCCGCGCTGCCCGGAGAATGGGAAGTGGAAGCTGGAGAAGATGCTCAGTTCCTTTGCCGTAACGGGCCACGCCAAGGAGCCGGGCGGCGAGGGCGAGGGGGATTTGGACGATGGGAAAATGGTCGCGGCGATGGAAGCGATGGAAAAGGAATTCAGCGCGCTCGGAGACAGCGACAACCCCGAGCCGCGCGCGCTCGCGCAGATGATGCGCCGCATGGGCGAACTCTCCGGCGAGAAGCTCCCAGCGCAAATGGACGAGGTCATCGCGCGGCTGGAAAAAGGCGAAGACCCCGAAAAGCTGGAAGCAGAATACGGCGACGTATTCGACGCAATGGACAGCCCTAGCGAGCCCGATGGAAAACGGCACGCGAAGCTCAAACCAAAAATCACCCGCGACCCCACGCTCTATGAAATGGCGGACTACCTGCCGAAGCCGGCAAAGAAGCGCCCAGGCTGCGTTCCTTTACCAATCAAAGTCCGCCGGCATCGCCGAGTGCCACTCTAGCTCGTCCACTCGCAGGAAGCAGGCGTGCAGGGCTTGGCGGGGGAGGTGGAGGCGGGCGGCTAGCGCGGGCGTCCAGCCGGTTTCGATGAATTCGAGGTAGCACTCTTCGCTGGGGCCGTAGAGTTTGTCGCCCACGATGGGGTGGCCGCTGTGGGCGAGGTGGACTCGGATTTGGTGCATCCTCCCGGTCTCGGGGAAAGCGCGGACAATGGCGTATTGCTCGCCATTTCTCACCACCCGCCTCTCGACTCGGAAGCCTGTGGCAGCGGGCGTCCCAGCGGGGTGGACGCATTGCTTCAGCCACACGCGCGAGTCCGCGATTTCGCCTTGGCGGAGCAGCGGCCCCTCAATGCGCCAAGTGTCTTGCGCGGGCCAACCGGTGACGAGGGCGAGGTATTCTTTGTGGATAGCGCGGTCCATCATCCGTCGCGAAAAATGGCGCGCTGCAGCAAGTGTTTTCGCGATCAGCGTAAGGCCACTCGTCTCGCGGTCGAGGCGGTTAATGAGCGAGACTTGCCCGCCATTTGCGACCTCGTAAGCGAGCAGCCCGCGCAGCTCATCCCACAGCGTCACTCCGCCGCCGGGCTTGCTGGGATGCGCGGGGAGGAAGGGCGGCTTGTCCACGACGAGGTAATCATCAGTCTCAGCGACGATGCGCGGGCGGTAGGTAGGTCGGAGACGGTGGCGGCACACGAGCAGGAGTAAAGCGGGGGCGAGGGGAAAGTGGAGATTTTAAACTCCGAACTCTGAACGTGCGCTAACCACAATCATTCAGAGTTCGGAGTTCACGGGGATCCTCTCTTTTCAAAAAACAACACTGTCGCCAAACCCCTCACTGGCGCTAGGCTCGTCGGCTCTATGTCCGACCAAATCCGAGTTCGTTTTGCACCGTCACCCACTGGCTATCTCCACGTCGGAGGAGCCCGCACGGCGCTGTTTAATTGGCTCTACGCCCGCCACACCGGCGGCAAATTCATCCTCCGCATCGAAGACACCGATGCCGCCCGCAACACGCCCGAAGCCATGCGCGCCATCTTCGACAGCCTGCGCTGGCTCGGGCTCGATTGGGATGAAGGCCCCGAAGTCGGCGGCGACCACGGGCCGTATTTCCAGAGCCAACGCGAGGCCATTTACCTCCGCCGCTTCCAGCAACTCCAAGCCTCCGGCCACGTCTATGAAGCCGAGGGCGGCGCGTGGCGCTTCCGCTTCGAGCGCACGCCAGTCATCGTGGACGACCTCATCTGCGGCTCCGTCCGCGTGGACATGAGCGACCCCGCCACAAACCCCGACATCGTCATCCGCCGCCCCGATGGCTCGTGGATCTTCCATTTCGTGAACGTCGTGGACGACCTCGAAATGGGCATCACCCACGTCCTGCGCGGCGACGACCACCTCGCTAACACCCCCAAGCATCTGCAACTCTTCCGCGCCCTCGGAGCCGAGCCCCCGCGCTACGGCCACATCCCACTCATCCTCAATGCCGACGGCTCCAAAATGAGCAAGCGCGACAACGGCAGCGCCGTCGAGTGGTATAAAGAGCACGGCTTCCTCCCCCAGGCCGTCTGCAACTTCCTCTGCCTCCTCGGCTGGAACTCCAAGACCGACCAAGAACTCATGACCATGCCCGAAGTCACCGCCCTCTTCGACGTAAAAGGCATCAACCGCAAAGCCGCCGTCTTCGACCTCGCCAAATGCGAATGGATGAACCAGCAATACATCCTCCGCCTCACCCCCGACGCACTCTCCGCCGCCATAGAGCCCGTCCTCCTCAAAGCGGGCATCGCATTTGGAAATCGCGACTCCCTCGCACCCGTCCTCGCCCTCGTGCGCGAACGCATCAAAAGCCTCGCCGACGCCCCAAACTGGGTGGACTACTTCTTCACCCACGAGTGCGTCATGGACGCCGAAGCCGTCGAAAAAGTCCTCCGCAAACCCGGCGCACTCGACCGCCTCCGCCCCCTCCGCGAAGCCTACGCCGCACTCCCCGAATGGACCGCCACCGAGCTAGAAACCGCCCTCAAAACCCAAGCCACCATCGCCGCCGTCAAAGCCGGCGAATTCGTCCATCCCGCCCGCGTCGCCGCCACCGGGCGCACCGTAGGAGCCAGCCTCTACCACACCCTAGAGCTCCTCGGCAGAGCGCGCGTCCTCGCCCGATTCGACCTCGCCCTCGCCATGTGAAACAACCTAAAAAACAAACCCAAAACGGCGATGCAAACTCACGCAAAAGCGCAAAGACACAAAGAAGAAAACCCTCGGGAAAATGCCCCATCACCCCATCCATTCAAAGAGCGTCTTAGCGGAACCCTTTGCGTCCTTGCGACTTTGCGCCAGCCACCTAAAGAAACGCTGAATAAAGCCGAGCGATGTGCGCGGGGTAGCGCACGCGTCCCGCGTGTCGTTGCCGGCGTCTCGCCGGGAACATCGCGGGGCCTGAGCGTGCGGCTCTACGGAAAGCGGCGTCTGTCGTGCGTCCCACCGATCCTCGGCGGGACGCCGAGGAAGACACGCGGGACGCGTGCGCTACCCCGCGCACATCGCTCGCTAAAAGCTACGCGGAAAGACCTCCAGCGATATAATCAGCGTTTCCCTAGCTCCCACTTCCCCTTTTAAAATGAAAGACCTCTACACCATCGCCGACCTCCGCGACTGGCCGCGCGCCACCGCAGGCTGCACCCCCCCCATCCGCCTCGCCGTCATCGGCGACCCCGTCGCCCACTCCGCCTCCCCCCCCATGCACAACGCCGCCCTCACCGCCCTCGGCATCCCCGCCCGCTACACCCGCCTCCACATCCACCCCGCAGAACTCCCCGAAGCCCTCACCCTCCTCCCCCGCGCCGGCTTCATCGGCATCAACTGCACCATCCCCCACAAAGCCGCCGTTCACGCCGCCGTCCACACCCGCCACCCCAGCGCCGACCTCGCAGGCGGCGTCAACACCGTCCGCATCCAGCCCGACGGCACCCTCCACGGCTACAGCACCGACGGCCTCGGCCTCTCCCGAGCCATCCGCGAAGCCTTCGGCACCAGCCTCGCCACCCAGCGCATCCTCATCCTCGGCGCAGGCGGCGGCGCAGGCCGCGCCATCGCCATGCAATGCGCCACCGAAGGCTGCCCCCGCCTCACCCTCATGAACCGCACCTTAGCCAAACTCACCCCCCTAGCCGCAAAACTCCAAACCCTCTACCCCCCCCACCACCTCACCCTCGCCGACATGGAGCCCACCACCCTCGCCACCCACCTCCCCCACACCGACCTCATTATCAACTGCACCTCCCTAGGCATGAAAAGCGACACCCCCTCCCCCATCCCCGCCACCCTCATCCAGCCCCACCACTGCCTCTACGACACCATCTACATTGGCCACCGCACCCCCCTCCAGCGCGCCGCCGACACCGCCCACGCCCGCAGCGCCAACGGCCTCACCATGCTCCTCCACCAAGGAGCCCTTAGCTTCAAACACTGGTTCTCAACACCCGCTCCCCTAGAAATTATGCGCACCGCCCTCCTCGCCCACACCCGCGCCCAGGGTTGATGGGTGAAAGTGTAAGCCTGAGTGTTCCCATTGATCCCCACTATATTTGACCCCTCCCACCTTCCCAGCCCCACAAGCCAAAAATAGCCTACCCCCTATCCCGCGCTACATATCCCTTCGGGATAAAAAATTAACACTCCTTATCGGTTTATTAACACGAAAAGAGTATTATTAAAAACTTAAAACAAAGGCAGAGAAACTTAAAATGTATTTAATGAAATTTATCGCATTTCCAGGCAAGCTTAGAAAAAGTTGAAAATAGTTTTTGTCATTTTTTATAAAACTTGCATTGTTTTGGAAATCTCTTCCGCGATATGAGCCGACTGCTTTTATTATTGGGTGAACGCTTATTTTCTACCACAAAAAGAAACGGCGGAAGCGTCCACGCATGGAGCGATAGCGCTGGCGCATTAGCGCGAAGTGCCAAAGACAAAGCCAAAAGACCAACCCCACTGATCGCAAGCTCCCACAAAAAAGCCGGGAGCCTCCACCCGTCCCACGCCAGCAACTCCCAGCAAGCCATTCGTATTTACTGCTATACTGATTGCAACTCACCATTGAGCGCTTGCAACTCACCATTGAGCACTTGCAACTCACCATTGAGCACTTGCAACTCCCCTTTTGCCATTTGCGACTACCCTTTTGCCATTTGCAACTTCCCATCGAGCACTTGCGACTACCCTTTTGCCATTTGCAACTCTCCATCGAGCACTTGCGACTACCCTTTTGCCATTTGCAACTCCCCATCGAGCATTTGCGACTCCCCTTTTACCATTTGCAACTTCCCATTGAGCACTTGCGACTACCTTTTTACCATTTGCAACTCCCCATCGAGCATTTGCGACTCCCCTTTTGCCATTTGCGACTCACGGGTGGAATGTCGAAGGCCACCTTGTAGCGCAGTGGCGCAACGAGGAATGGGCAACGAGATTGCCTTGGGAGGACGCGCCGCAGGAGCTTGCGTGAGCTTTTCTTCCTCAGCCATCATAAAAAGCGGTGTGGCGCAGACGCTTCCTGCCGCATGGCAAAGTCGCCTTTGTGCAAGCGATCGTTTCTTTAACCCTTCGCATATCTTTTTTAGATCCAAATCTAAAACTCCTAAAATAAACAAAAAACAACCACATACCACACACACACCATGGCAAATTCTGAACGCTCATTCTCTGACCGCCTCCAAAAGGCTCGCTCGCTTTCGGCAGCGACTGCAATTATGTCGCCCGCTTTTCAACCAGCGGATGTCACCTTGGGAATCATTCCTTTTGACAACTATCTGGATACGGTATCCACCTCTATTGATGATGTCGCGACGGCCCTCACCGATTTCTCCACAGCGGTGCAGCAACGCATTTTCGATACTGATAAAGCGCAGGCTCTTTGCACGCAGATCGTCTCCTATGTAAAGAGCAATGCGACCTGGAAGCTCCAGTTCCCGCGCATCAAACAGCTCGCAGATAAGGTGCGTGGCATCAAACCGCCCCGCCAAACGCTGCCACCGCCTGCGCCTAACCCTGGGGAGCCTACTCCGCCACTAGCAAAGCAGCGCGATCGCGGGGATGGGAGCTATGCAGAGATCGAAGCAAACTTCAAAGCGCTGGTAGCGGCGGTCACTGCGCTGGCAGCATACAATCCGCCAGATGTAGCCATCAAGGCTGCCACGCTAGGAAGTATGGCTCTTTCGCTATCCGAAGACAATGCCAGCATGGCCGCCGCCGACCAAGCCCTAGATGATGCCCAGCGCGCGCGCTATGCTCTTTTTTATGAGCCCGAGTCGGGTCTTGCAGCTAAATTCAAAGCAATCAAAGACGCCGTAAAAGGCCAATACGGCCAGACCTCCACCGAGTGGGGCTCTGTAAAAGGGATGCGCTGGTAGGCCCCCGCGCGGCGGGGTGAAGGAGGCGCAGGGTCTTTGTGAGGGCACTGAACATAGCCGAGCGGCGTGCTTGGGGTAGCGCACGCGTCCCGCGTGTAGTGCTCGGCGTCCCGCCGGGCACATCGAGCGTATGAAGTCGCCGGTGACTCTGAATCGCAGCATCCGTCGTGCGTCCCCGATCCTCGGCGGGACGCCGAGGATGACACGCGAATCGAAGATAGACGTAGTCAAACGCGTGCGCTACCCCACACCCATCGCTTGCTCGAATGACGAAAAACGACTCCATGCGATTCAATCAGCGCCTCCTAGGAAGACTCTAGGATCTCTGGACTTGGAACTTCGAACTCTAAACTTCGAGAGCGTCGTTCGGAGTTCAGAGTTCGGAGTTCAGAGTTTTAAGAAACGCTCGTCATGCGCTGAGGCGCACAAAGCGACGGGGCGTCGCTTCTACTCACGGAGCGACGGGGGCGTCGCTTCTACCAGTTTTTGATCCACTTCGCCCATTCGCTGTCTTTTTCCTTATCGGCGGCGGTGGCGGGGAGGGCTTTTTTATTGCCGCCGGTGCTCCAGAGGTCGAAGGCTCCGGTGTTAAATCCTTTGATGTCTTTGCCCGTGGGGCGCTTTGCTTTTGCTGAGTCTTTTCTCAGGTCGTGCTGGTAGTCTTGCTCGCCGCGTAGGGCGGCGGTGGAGTAGCCGTAGGGGTAGCCGAAGGGGTCTTGGAAGTAATAGACTTTGATGATGCGGTTGTTCGAGCCGCCGCGGTCTGCTTTGAGCATCTTGGCGTCGTATTCTTTCATATACACGGGCTCGTCTTTGTCGGGCACGCCGTCGAGGTCTTTGTCTCCGGTGAGTTCTTTGTAAAGGAACTGCCCGGCGTCGCTATACTTTTTGGAGGTGGGGTCGAAGTCCTCTTTGGGGCTGAGTTTATCGGTCGAGATTTTGCCTTTGTCTTGGTAATCCTGCGGATACCCGCCCGTGTCGGCTTTGTAGCCCTCGATCTGGGCCGCCAGCATGGCCATCTCTCCCTGTGTGCGAGTGACTGCGGCCTTGCGATTTGCATAGCCCGCGATGCCGATGACGAGGCTGGTGAGGATCACGATGATCACGATCGCGGTGATGACTTCGACGAGTGTGAAGGCGGCGTTTTGTTTCGAGAGTTTGCGCATGGCGGTAGAGTAAAACAGGTTTTGCAGTGTGCGAATGAATACTCGCTTAACTCTGGTTCTGCATTTTCTTGATGATCTCGATGAGCGGTAGGAAGAGTGCGATGACGATGGTTCCCACGATGAGGGCGAGGAAGACGATCATGAGGGGCTCTAGCAAGGAGGTGAGGCTCTCGACGGCGTTGTCCACTTCGTCGTCATAGACTTCGGCGACTTTTAGGAGCATCTCGGGGAGTTGGCCGGTCTCTTCACCTACGTCCACCATGGAGATCACCATGGGCGGGAATACGCCGCTGGCCTCCAGTGGGGCGACGATGCTTTCGCCCTCTTTCACGGCGTCGTGGACTTTTACGATGGCGTCTGAGAGCACGACGTTGCCGGCGGTTTCTTTGGTGATGTTTAATGCCTGCAAGATGGGCACGCCGCTGGTGACGAGTGTGCCGAGTGTGCGAGTGAAACGGGCGATGGCTCCTTTGCGCAGGATGTCGCCGAAGATCGGGGCGCGCAGGGCGAAACGATCAAAGCCGTTGCGACCTTTCTCCGTATTATTGAGCGCCCAGTAGCCCGAGTAGAGGATCGCGCCGCCGAGGAGGGTGAAGTAGAGGTTTGGCGGATACCACATACTCTTTAGGAAGTCGCTCGCGCCCATCACTTGCAAGGTGAGCCAAGGGAGCTGTGTGCCGACGCCGAGCATGTCCTCGAAGATTTTCGCGAATTTCGGCACGATGGTGGTGAGCAAAAAGAGCATGATGACCATGGCGATGACGAGCACGACGATGGGGTAGGTCATGGCCGACTTGATCTTGTTTTTGATCCGCTGCGCCTTTTCCTGAAACTCGGCGAGTCGTGTGAGCACCAACTCGAGCACACCGCCGATTTCGCCCGCTTTCACCATGCTGATGTAGAGGCGATTAAAGAGGCGCGGGTATTGCCCCATGGATTCCGAGAAAGTGCTGCCGCCTTGCACCGAGTCGGCCATGCCGGTGATCGCGCCTTTGAGCACGAGATTGCGCTCCTGTTTGGCGAGCACGCCGAGCCCTTTGAGCAGCGGGAGCCCTGCATCTATAAGCGTAGCGAGCTGGCGGGTGAAAATCATGAGCGTCTTGCTGGGGACGGTTTTCTTTTGAAAGAGCACCATTCCCTTTTTGCCGCCGATAGGCCCGGCGACGAGATCGGCCTTGGGCGCTTTGGGCCCGCCTTTGGTCTTCGCGGGTTTCGGGCCTTGCCCCTCGGGCACGACGCTGGTGGGGAAGTAGCCAGACTGCCGGAGCTGGTTGACGACTTCATTCTGGTTGCTGGCGTCGAGAACGCCCCGGGATTCGGAGCCTCGGGCGTCTAGGGCGATGTATTCAAAACGTGGCATAAAAAAGCGGGCTGAACTGAGTTGGGAAAGTTGTTAGAGAGCAGTGAAAAAGTTGTCCACACGCATTTGTAGAATTACGTGTATTTCAGCACTTCCTCGATGGTGGAGGTGCCTTCGTAGATGGTGCGCAGGCCGTCGTCGCGCAGGGTGACCATGCCCAGCTCGATGGCTTTCTGTTTCATCACCACCGAGGGGGCGCGTTGGTTGATGAGTTCGCGCAGCGGGTCGTTCATGCTGAGGAGTTCGTAGATGCCTTTGCGGCCTTTGTAGCCTGTGTTGTTGCAGGTGTCGCAGCCCTTGCCGTAGAAGAACGTCTTGTCGCCGATCTCCTGCGGCGTGAGGCCGAGCTGCGAGAGCACCGTCTCGCTCGGCTCGTAAGGCGTGCGGCAGAGGGGGCAGATTTTGCGGATGAGCCGCTGGCCGAGCACGCCCTCCAGCGAGGCGGAAATGAGGAACGGCTCCACGCCCATATCAATGAGTCGTGTGATGGCTCCGGGCGCATCATTCGTATGCAGCGTGGTGAAAACCAAGTGGCCCGTGAGCGATGCCTGGATGGCGATCTGCGCCGTCTCCACGTCGCGCGTTTCCCCCACCATGATGCGATCCGGGTCTTGCCGCAAAAACGCGCGCAGCACGCGACCGAACGTGAGCCCGATGGCCTCATGCACGGGCACCTGCACGATGCCTTCGATGTCGTATTCCACCGGGTCCTCGGCGGTGAGCACCTTGGTATCAATCGTGTTGATCTTGTTCAGGCAGGCGTAAAGCGTCGTCGTTTTTCCCGACCCCGTCGGCCCCGTGACGATGAAGATGCCGTTCGGCTTCTCGATGGTATGCAGCAGGTAATTATAAATCCCATCCGGCATCCCCAGCGATTCCAGATCGAGGCTGACGGTGGCGCGGTCGAGCACGCGGAGCACCACGGACTCGCCAAATTGCGTGGGCAACGTGCTCACGCGCAAATCCACTTGGCGACCCGAGATGATCTTTTGGATGCGCCCGTCCTGCGGGATGCGGCGCTCGGCGATGTTTAGATTGCTCATCACCTTCACGCGGGAAATCACGGGATTCGCGAGATGGCGC
This sequence comes from Verrucomicrobiaceae bacterium, assembly GCA_043757005.1. Classification (GTDB taxonomy): domain Bacteria; phylum Verrucomicrobiota; class Verrucomicrobiia; order Chthoniobacterales; family Chthoniobacteraceae; genus SXWH01. Next base: position 22,571 of record JAYVQK010000059.1, on the reverse strand, counting down.
GGCGGCGGTGCCATTTCATAAAGCGCACCGTCCACGCGGTAACGGATTTTGAACTCGGTCTCGAACGGCTCGAAATGAATATCGCTCGCACGATCCTGAATCGCCTGCGCCAGCACGAGGTCCACGTAGCGGATGATCGGCGCAGAATTCGCCTCATTCTCCAGCTCCCGCACGTCCAGCTCTGCGCCGTCTTTGCCAAACGAAATGCCGCCACCGAGTTCCGCCAAAATGCTATCCAGCGAGGTCGCATCCGCGCCGTAGTTTTTGCGGATCAGCTCTTCGATTTGATGCACGGGCGAGACGACGACTTGGATGTCCTTATTCAGCGCAAAACGGAGATCCTCCGCCGATTGTTGATTCAGCGGATCGCACAGCGCGAGCTGTAGCACATGGTCCTCGAACCCCAGTGGGAACGCGCGGTGAAGCTGCGCCAGCCCCGCTGGCACAAGCGCCACGACCTCGTCGCTCGCCTCGAAGTTTTTCAGATCCACGAACTCCGCGCCGACGGCCTCGGCGATCGTGCGGTAAAAACTGGCCTCATCGCAGACTTGGTAATCCACCAGCGTTTCTGGAAGGCTCTTGCCGGACTCGGTCACCTCGCGAGCGATGTCTTCGACGATGTTCCGATCAATGAGCCCGTTTTCGACGAAGATGTTCAGTGTTTGTTTTACGTTCATGGAAAAAGTTTTGGTTTAGCGGCGGACTTCGCGCCCTGCGAGGAGCTGTGCGGCGAGTTCCGGGTCTTGCGCTTTGGCAAAGACCTCCTCGCGAGCGATGATGCCTGCGAGGTAAAGATCCACGAGGCTCGCCTCGATGGTCATCATCCCGACCTTCGCGCCCGTCTGGATTTCCGTGGCGATGCGGAAGGTTTTATTGTCGCGAATCAGCGCCGCGACCGAGTGCGTATTGATCATCACTTCAAAGACCGCGATGCGCCCTGGGCGATCAATGCGCGGGATGAGAAGCTGCGAAATCACCGCTTTCAAATTCGTAGAGAGCTGCACGCGGATTTGCTCCTGCTGATCCGCCGGGAAGGAATCCACAATACGATCCACCGTGCGCCCCGCGCCGGTGGTGTGCAGCGTGGAGAAAACGAGATGCCCCGTTTCCGCCGCTCGGATGGCGGTTTCCATCGTCTCTAGGTCGCGCATTTCGCCCACGAGAATCACGTCCGGATCCTGCCGCAACGCCCGCCGCAAGCCTTCGGAGAAACTGGGGACATCCGTGCCGATCTCGCGCTGGTTCACCATGCCGTTCGCGTGCTCGTGGACGTATTCGATGGGGTCTTCCACCGTCACGATATGCGCGCCGAGCTGTGTATTGATCGCGTGCAGCATCGCCGCCAGCGTCGTGCTTTTGCCCGAGCCCGTCGGCCCCGTGACCAGCACCAAGCCGCGCGGTAGGCGGATGAGCTGATCGGCCACCGCAGGCAGACCGATCTCGGCGAAACTCAGCTTCTCTTTTGGCAACAAACGCAGCGCCATCGCCGTGGTCCCTTTTTGCCGATAAATGCTCACGCGAAAGCGATTGCCGCCCGCGCTCGTGATAGCGAAATCCACACTGCCCTCCGTCAGCAGTTTGTGAAATTGATCCCCCGTCGCCAGCTCCCGCGCAATGTTATCCGTATCCTCGGAAAACATCGCCCGCGTCTCCAGCCGATGCAGCGTGCCATTGATCCGCAGCGTGGGCGGCGAGCCTACGGACATATGCAGGTCCGACGCGCCGGACTCCACGGTGAGTCGCAAAATATCCTCCAATGGCGCAAACGCTCCGCGGCTCCCCGCCGCGAGCGTCGGCCTCGGTGTAGGCGCAGGAGCGACCGGTGTCTTTGCTGCTTCTTGTTTTCCGAGTCCGAAAAGTGCCATGCGTGGTTGCGAGTTTTGGGTGAGTGCTGAGTGGTTTGGTGCGAGCGCGGATGCTTCCAAGATTCACCCCCCGCAAGCAACTCCTCATTTTGTGAATTCGCCGTTTTTAAATACGGGCGGCGGCGTTGATGGGGGGAAATGCGCTTGCGCTCATCAACTCGCGCTGCCCGCGATTCCATCAGCGTTTTCTTAGACGGCGAAGAGGAAGTTGGGGGCGATGATTTTGCTGAGGGCGGTGAGGTTGGCGGGGGTGTTTTTTACGACGACGATGCCGTCGCGTAGCGCATCCGGGTCGCCGAAGCCGCTCCATGTCCCGGCGGCGTCGGTGACGAGGTTGTTGCTGTTTTGGTCGTTGCCGATGCGCGTGGCGGTGAGGGCGGCGATGGTGGTGACGGCGTTGGCAGCGGCGATGGTGTTATTGGCGGGGTTGCCGGCCATGATGCTGGTGATGATGTGGGCGGTGACTCCGGCGATGCTGCCGTTTTTGGCGGGGTCGCTGGATTGGCCGACGCGGAGGCCGGTGTTGGTGGAGAAATTGGCAGTGTTGTCGCCGATGTCGCCGGTGCCGAGGACGGTGAGTGCGATAAGGTTGCCGCCTTTACCAGCGGGGCCGTTAGCTCCGGGGGTCCCGGCGTCGCCTGCGGCGATGAAGCTGGCGCGGAGGCCGACGGTGAGGGTGTTCTTTAGGAGGTCGCCGCCGCTGCCTGCGCGTGCGGTGGCGGCGTTGCCATCGCCGCCGCGCCCGGCGGTGAGGGTGAGGAGGTAGGCGCTGAATTTCCCGCCGCTGATGGTGCCGCCTGCACCGCCGAGGATGGTGCCGCCGCCGCCGCTGCCAGCGGAGATAGTGAGGGTGCCAGCGTCGGTGAGGGTGGTGCTTTGGAGGGTGAGGCCGGTCATGTTGCCGCCGCGCCCGCCGAGGCCGGCGGTGGTGTTATTGGTGTTCCCGTTGCCACCGCTGCCGGTGGTGGCGAGGCCGGTGATGGCGCGGGCGATGAGGGTGGTTGCGGTGATGTCGCCGCCGGTGCCGCCGGTGCCTCGGGTGCCGACGTCACCACCTGCTCCGGTGGAGAGGTTCAAGTTGGTGATTTCTCCGCCGATGCTGGCTTTGAGGCCGGTGATGGTTCCGCCGTTGCCGCCATTGGCGGTGCCGAACGCAAGGCCACCACCACCGGTGTTTAAAGTGAGAACGCCGATGCCGCCGCCTGTGGTGATGGTGAGCTTCGCGAGGTTGCCGCCGTTGCCACCGTTGCCGTTGCCTGTGTCGCCAAAGCCTGTGGTGGCGGTGAGCTGGGCGATGGAGCCGGTGACTTTCACGCTGTTGCCGAGGCTGGCTCCGGCGGACGCGCTGGTGCCGGTGCCGGTGCCGGTGCCGGTGTTGGCGTTGCCAGTGGCGAGTTGGAGGGTGCCGACTTGCCCGGCGGCGATGGTGTTGCCTGCGAGGGTGCCGCTGGCTCCGCCGGGGCCGCTGGCGCTGGCTCCGCCGGTTCCGGTGACGAGGTTGATGCTGCCGGTGATGTTGCCGGTGAAGGTGATTTTATTGCCGACGACAGTGCCGGAATTCCCTCCCGCCCCGGCGCTGGATTGGCCCCCGCTGCCGCTAAAGAAGATGATGTTGCTGGCTGCGATCCCGGTGAGGGTGTTGCCAGTGTTTTTGCCGCCGTCGCCACCCACTCCGCCGTTGCCACCGTTGCCGCCAATGGCGGTAAATGTGCTGACGAAGGAGACGGCGATTTTGCTGCCGATATTGTTGCCGCCGTGCCCGCCTGCACCTGCGCTGCTGCCGCTGCCGCCGCCGCCGGCGAATGTGGTGAGGTCGGTGAGGGTGGTGGCTTTGATGGCGATGCCACTGAGGTTGCCGCCGTTACCGGCGGTGATGCCGCTGCCGCCGCTCGCGGCGGTGATGTTCACGCTGCCGCCGGTGCCGTTGATGTTGATTTTGGGGGCGAGGATGTTGCCGCCGCGCCCACCAGTCCCGGCGCTGCTGTTACCACCGGGGCCGCTGAAGATGGCAAGGGTGGAGGATTCAGCCGTGCTCACGGCGATGCCGCTGAGGTCGCCGCCGTTGCCTGCTTGGAAGTTGCCCGCGTTCACGCTGCCGCCGATGCCGGTGGTGATGGTGAAGGAGCCGAGGAGCCGCCCGGCGTTGAGTTTTACGCCGCTGATGCTGCCAGCGTTGCCGCCCGCGCCGCCGGTGCCGGTGCCGCCGTTGCCACTGATGATGTTGCCGCTGGAAATTGCGAATGTTTTGAGGACGATGCCGCTCACGTTGCCGCCGCTGCCGCCCGCGCCAATGCTGTTGGCACCGCCGCCGGTGGAGGCGGTGAGGGTGATGCTTGGAGCGCCTGCGGTGGTGGTGAGTTGGATGCCGCTCATACTGCCACCCGCGCCGCCGCCGGTGCCGCCACTGCCTCCTGAGTTTTGGCTGAAAGTGATGCTTCCATTGGATTGTGCGCCGGTGACGGCGATGGCACTGAGACTGCCCGCCGCGCCGCCGATGCCGCCGGAGGAATTGCCGCCGCCGCCGCTGGCGAAAAAGAGGCTGTTGTTGGCGAGGTATTTTAAAACGACGCCCTTAACGGAGCCGCCCGTGCCGCCGCTGGCTACTGCGCCGCCGGAGCCGCCGCTGCCAGTGGCGAAGGTGAGGCTGCTGGCGAGCCCGGCGTCTATTTTCGCGCCGCTGATGCTGCCTGCCGCGCCGCCTTTCCCTCCGGCACCACTGCTGCCGCCTGTGCCGCCGTTTGTTGTGGTGATGGTCATCGAGCTGAAGCTCGCGGCCTGCACGGCGAGGCCGGAGATGCTGCCGCTGTCGCCGCCCGCGCCGCTACCGTTGCCTGCGCCGCCGGAGCCGGAGACGATGCTGAGGCTGGAGATGCTCCCGGCGGCGGTCAGCTTTATTTTCCCAATGGAGCCGCTGGTTCCGCCGCGCGAAGTATTGGCGGCGTTGCTGCCGGATGATCCGCCGGAGCCGGTGGTGAAGCCGAAGCTCCCGCCGCCTTCGATGCTGGCGGTGATGCCGGTGATGCTGCCGCTCGCGCCGCCCGCGCCACGGTCGTTGGCAAATCCGCCGGAGCCGGTGTTAAATTGCACGCTGGCGCTCGACGATACGCCTTTGATGGTGACGCCGGAGATGCTGCCGCTCGTGCCTGCGGGGGCGGTATTCGGGCTGGAGCCGTTCGACGCGCCGGAGCCCGTGGCGATGTTCATAGTGCCAAAGCCGCCCGCGATATTCACCGAGCTGATGCCGCCGCTCGCGCCGCCTGCGCCACTGCCAGAGCCGCCGGAGCCGCCAGTGCCAGTCGTGAGGGTATAGCTGGTCGTATTGGAGCCGGTATTATTAAACGACACGCCGCTGATGCTGCCGCTCGTGCCGCCGGGCGCGCTGCCCGCTGCGCCATTACCCGCTGGGCCTGCGGGAGCGGTGAAAAGGGTGACAGAAGCGAGTTCGGCGGTGAGGGCAATTTTAGAGATGGAGCCGCTTTTTCCTCCCGCGCCGAGGGCCGCACCGAACGCGCCGAGGCCGGTGGTCATGCTCACGCCACCAAGCGTGCCGGTGTTGCCCGCCGCGCCGGCGAGGGTGATGCCGGAGATGCTGCCGCCGTCTGCGCCAGCCTCCATCGAGGTCGCCGAACTGCCGCTTTGCGCACCGGGGCCAGTAATGATAGTCAGTGAGCCGAGGGAGCCAGTGAGCGCGATGCTGTGGGCGCTCACGCTGCCACCGTCGCCGCCTGCGCCAGTGCCGCTGGAGGAGTTTGCGCCGCCGGTGCCGCTGACGATGGTGAGCTGGCTCAGTGAGCCGGCGATGCTCGCCCGTGTGCCTGTCGCCGAGCCGCCTGCGCCACCGTCGCCACTGCCAAAGCCCGTGCCGCCCTGCACGCCGCCAATCGTCAAAGCGCCGAGCGAACCAGCGATGACGGCGCTCGTCCCGCTCACGCTGCCGCCCGCTGCTCCGCTAGCATTGGAGCCACTGCCCGAGCCGCCACTGCCGCCCGCGCCGCCGGAAAAAGCGGCGCTGCCATTTGCGATGCCGAGGACATTGAGCGAAGCGCCCGTGACGGAGCCGCCCGCGCCGCCCGCGCCGAGCGAGCCCACGCCGTTCCCCCCGTTGCCGCCGCGCACGGCGATGGTCGCGCTGCTGGAGCCAGAGAAAAGCGTGAGCTTCATCCCCGCCACGGAACCGCCCGCGCCCGCACTGGCGCTGGCTGTGGCGTTGGTTTGCAGGTCGCCTCCGTTGCCCCCTCCCAAGGTCGAGCTGTCGGCGCTGCGGTATTCGCCGGTAAGGCTCAAAGCGAGGCCCGTGAGCGCGCCGCCCGCGCCGCCAAAGGTCGCGCCAATGCCGCCGTTGCCCCCGCTGATGGTGAGATTCCCAGTGTGCGTGGTGCCGCCGCCGGAGCCGTCCGCATCCAGCCCAAGGATGCCGGTGATGAGCGCGCTATTCCCCACATTCCCCCCGCCCGCACCGCCTGCGCCGAGCGTGGAGGGGCCGCCATTGCCGCCCGTGAAAGTGAGCGAGCGCATCTTCCCCGAGGGGTTGAGGAACTCGAAGACGTTCCCACTCACCGCGCCACCCGCGCCGCCCCCGCCTTCATCTGCGAGACCGCCTGCGCCTGCGGAGAAAGCTACGTTGCCACCGATCAGCGAGCCAGTATCCGAACCCACTTTATTCAAAACCCGCACCGTCGCCCCCGTCACACTGCCGCCTGCGCCGCCCGTCTTGCCCGCGCCATCGCTCGCGCCGCCGATACCAGCGGAGAGCGTGATGCCGACTGCCCCACTCGTCGTGGAGCCGGAGAAAGCGATATTCACTTTTCCCAAAGAACCGCCCGCACCACCCGCGCCCGTAGCGCCGCCGCTCACGGAGCCGCCTGCACCTGCTGCAAGGGTGAAGAAAACGCTGTCCCCCGTATGATTCACCTCAAAGCCCGTGATGCTCCCGCCCGCGCCCCCATCGTGCGCGATGCCCGCGCCGCTCACCCCGCCGCCCGCGCCCGCCGTCGCGCCGAAAATGCTGCCGCTCAGCCCATGGATATTCGTGATGCTCCCGCCGCGCCCGCCATCGTGCGTCGCATCGCCCGCCGCGCCAACGCCAGCGCGGACACCATTAACGAAGTTGATACCATCCGCGAGGAACACATTGGCAATATCCCCGCCCGCAGTCCCCGGCGCGGTGATCGCTGCATCCAGCGTCGGCGTATCCGACACCCCCGCCAGCGCGCCACTATTCAGCGTCATACTCACCGCCCCCGCTGTGCCAGCCACGATCAGACGCGCACTCGAATTAACGCCATTCCCCGTCCCAAAGAGCGACAGCCCATCAATCGAACCACCCACCGCCACCGTCGAGACTACGCCCTTCACCGTCAGCCCGTGGATGTCCGCCTTTTGCAAAACGATATTCTCCAGCGTCACATCCATATCCGTATTCTCAAACGTGAACTGTCCCGCCCCATTCAGCGCCGTGAAAATACTCCCAGTCACCCCCGTCTCGATCACCCCGCCAAACCCATCCCCCGCAATCACCGCCGTCAGCTCTATGGTTTCAAACTTCCCCGCAAACGCCGAGCGATCCGTATAAACAAACAGCGCCTTCCCGCCCGTGATGGTCGCGATCAGCGAGTCGCCCACATCCCCCGCATCATTGTCGCCATTCAGGTCATAAAAAAGCGAATCCCCCGCGCTGAGAAGCACCGCCTTTGTAGCCCCCGCCGCCGCTGCCGCGCCGAGCTCATCCGCACTCCCCGCCACATCCGCCCCCGCGCCGTCGGTGATGTTGAGATTATCGCCGTGGAGAAAAAACACCGCCGGAGCGATGCGAGTTTCGAGGATTTCCACAGCAGCGCGGGCGAGAGAGAAAGAAGTTTTCATAGCGCACTCCTATGCCGCGACACCCCGAGAGGAAAGGAAGAAGATGCCACAAAAAACACACCGACCAAACCTTCTCCCTCCCCGGAAGCAATATGCGGTTCGATCTCCACTCGCCAAATCCCGACTGCCCACTCCAGAACTAACGACCTAGAAGCGTGCCGCCGTTGTGGCTGAGGATGGTGCCGCCATTATGACTGAGAATGCTGGCACCGTCGTTTTTGATCAGGCCGGAGAGCTTGATAGCGGTTAGATTTCCCCCACCTGCGGCGACGAGCGTGCCGCCGTCGAGGCCAATCATTTTGGGGAGGTCGTTGGCGATTAAATTCAGCCCTCCGGCGGCCACGAGATTGCCAGCTCCGGCGGCGACCATATTGAGCCCGCCTGCGGCAACGAGGGTGCCACCATCCTGGCCAATGAGGTTGAGCCCGCCCGCGGCGACTAAATTTCCGGCTCCGGCAGCGACGAGGCTTCCGCCGTCGAGGCCGATGAGATTCATCCCGCCAGCAGCAACGATATTACCACCGCCAGCGGCGACCAAATTGAGGCCACCTGCGGCGACCATGTTGGCATTATTTGGGCGCAGAGGGGCAGTGAGGGCGGCTCCGCTGACGTTATCGAGGAGGTTCAGGCCGCCAGCAGCGACTAAATTGAGACCACCTGCGGCAACGAGGTTTCCTCCCCCAGCGGCTACGAGGCTGCTGCCGGAATCGCGAAGGCCGAAGATGACATCACCCGGACGCCAAATGAGGGAGCTGGAATTTGGCACGCCGGAAATCTCGAAGCCGGGCGCAAAATCATCGCCCACGACGACGCGCACTGATCCATCGTCGGTGAGGATATTGGCCTCGCTCGCAGCGATGAGGCTGGAGGGGCCGACGACAAGTGATCGCCCACCGAGAAGCGGCACTACAATGGTGCCATTCAAGATGTGGACAAAGTCCGCACCACCGACGCCGATGTGGCGGGAGTCTGCGGTTAGGCTGGCTTCGTAGGGCTTGAGGGCGTCGCGTGCTTGAGCATTAAAATTACCAAAGATGCCACCGAGAAGGTTGCCGAAGAAATTGCCGATAGGGGTGAAGAAGTTGGTCGAGCGCACTTGGATCGAGAGCTTTGGTGCGGCGCGACCGAGCGCATTGGGCGTGTAGGCCGTGAGCGAGTTATCCTCAATCGTGTCGCCGCTAAAATCGGAACCCACCGCGACGGTAAGGATGACCGATGCAACATCGTGCGAGCTCATATCGAGGGTCTCGATCTCTAGGGACTCTTGGTTATCGGCTAGTTTTTGCGTCTTCCAAAACTCGTTGCGCTCAAGACGACTGCCACCGCCGCCAAAATATTGGTATGTCACGGGGCCGACATTCAAGAGGGTTAAACCGGGCGGTATTTTCATGGAGATTTTGCCGCCTTGTAAAAATTGGTTGGTTACATTTCCAAAGAAAAGCGTGATCGGGAATGGCTGCCCGCGTTCCACTGAGACTGGCGCGACGCGACCTACGAAGAGCCGTGCTTGCTGGGGGGGAAAGACTGGGAGGAGTCCGAGGCTGGATGCTGTGGGTATCTTGATCGCTGGCAAAAGCGGAGGCAAAAGCGATGCACTCCTTATCCCGCGCATGGAGGAAGGGGCTCGGAATCCACCTGCTATCTCAGCGCGTAGAAAGCTCGCGCCTTTCAGATAACCCTCAGCAGTGAGGAGGTCAGATGGCAGTGGGTTTGGGAGTTTAAATCTCACGCTCACAGCTCCTTCGCGCCCAAAATTCAGATTACCAAGATCGAAGACCAACTTACGGACGCCGCTCGCATCCGGCGCACTGAGCACACCAGCCGTTGCGAGGAGAGGGCGTAATGCGATGCCCACAGGCAGGCTCACATTCACATGACCAGTAGCCGCCGCTACGACATCAAAGTTCTTCGGGACCAACACGGTGACAGCCGTATTCTCGAAGGTCAGCCCGTCTCCGCCATTGATCCGGTAGGGTATCTCGAAACTCACCGCTCCACCCGGCGCGAAGCCGCTGGCATCGGACATGACGGGGTCTTGCAGACTAAACGTCGCCGGGGCCACGACCATGCTCACGAGCTTATTGGGATTGCCTGCGATGGGCACGAGCAGGTTCTCGGAGGTGATGGAGAATCCTTCGTATTGCTGGCCACCTTTCGTCTTCGGGAGGATCGCACCACCGCTACGACTAAAGATGAGCGAGCCCGCTGGCGAGGTCGCGGCGACATCGTAGGTGATCGTGCCGCTCGCGCCTGCCGCGAGCATCCCGAGATTGATGTCTATGAACTTCGTATCCTCGAATGCGTCGTATCGGCGGTTGCCATTCGTATCGGTGTATTCGCCCCGATCTACGCGCCCGTTATGGTTCGGGTCGCCGAGCACGGGTTCTCCGCCAGTCGGGATTTCGAGGCCGTCGCGATTGTAAAAGGTGTAGCCGAGAGCACTGTTGATAAGCACGCCGTCGCGGCGGATCCAGCCCTTGAAGGCAACGCCGTCCGGGATTTCATCGTGGATGGTCACGTTGCGCCCGGTGCCTGCGCCCGCTTTGTTGGCGAAGCGCAGTTTGTAGGTGATGCGGCTGTTTTCAAATGCCGTGCTCACCTCGCCCACACCCGCCACTTGGATGGAAAAATCCGGCGCAGCTTCCGGCTGTGCGGAGTCGGCGAGATTGCCGTCTGCCGATGCGGTCTTCAGCAGGCTTAGTAGCGGTGGGCCGACGGGATCAGCGCCGGAGAGGACTGTATTCACGGAGGGCGGCGTGGCTTTATATGCCTTCAAGCTTACGCCAGTGAGCGTCTTTGCTAACGAGTTGTATTCATTCGCCACGAGCGTCGTGGTGTGGGAGACGCCGTCTGAGGTTGTGTAGAAAGTAGGCACATCAAATTGCACCCGCAGTGTGAAGCGCAGCGTGCGCGTGCTGTGCCCAGCTATATCGCCGAGTTGCCAAGTGATGAGTTGCTTTTCGTCCACGCGGTAAAGATCGAGTGCGGGGTTACTGCTCGGGCTGGGATTCGGGACTTGTGAGGCTACAAAATCCCCAAAGGAGTCTGGCAGGCGCAGATACTCGACGGACATCCCGATAGGCACGCGAAAGACTGCTACGGCACTGTTCACTGCGTCCGCAGATTTGTTTTCCGCCGTGAGCTCGTAGTCCACCGTCCCGCCCGCCGCTGCGTGCGCTGGCGTCGCCCTCACTCGCATACTCAGGCCGGACGTCACGTAGGTGTTGAGCGGCTCGTCTGGGGATAATCGCTCGGGGATCGCCTGCACGACTTTGATCTGGTCACTCTTCACGGTGATGCTGGAGAGCAGCATCTTCACGACTTGGTAAGGCTTGGCCGTCACGCGCACCGTAATCGTTTTTTCCACAGTCGCCCCCGACGCGACGGATGGGATGACCCATACGGCGCGCGACGCGGAAAGCCGCGAGAGATTGGTGGAGTTTGCATCGGCACCCGGCGTGAGCGGCGCGATCAAAGTCGTGCCCTTCGGGGCTAACATCGTGACAGTCACATTTGTCGCCGGGCCATCCCCATCATTCACGAAGCGCACATGGTAGGTGATCGTGTCACCGACGAACGCGGTGAGGCCGCTATTGTCGCTAGATGCTTCGTGATTCGACACGACGTAGCGCCAGTAGGGGCCTGTCGCCACGGTGTAAGGGCCTTTCGGCACGACTGCGCTGCTGATGACTGGCCCCGCAGCCGAGGCACGACCCGCCGCACTCGTGAGCGTGCGAAAGAAGATCGCTTCTTCGCCATTGGGACGCCCATCGGTAGTCGGGATTCGTGGGGTGGAAAGAGTGAAGGTGTGCTCCGTCCGCGTCTTCTTCAGGAGATCCATCCGCGAATCGTCCAGCGAGTCCCAACTCGCCTCCACGCTTGGCGTGAAGGAATACTGCACGTTCACTTTGGCATCGGCAGGCAAGGTGCGGACACCGCCAAGACTCTGTGTCGCGGTGAATCCAAACACAGTGCCCTGGTGAGTGGCTGTGACGTTTGTCTTCCCTCCCACTTTCACAATGAACTTCGTCACTGGCGGCATCGGCAATTTCGCTGGTGGCGGTGCTGGCTGGCCGGGCACCAGCACAACGATAGCACCCGTGCCACCCGCGCCGAGTGCCTCTGCGCCAAAAGCAGCGCTCGCTTTCTCCATGTAGCTGGGCGCGGAGGCGACGACTCGGAAGAAATAGTTATCCGTCGCGAGCGTGAGCGGATTCGCAGCAAGCCGCCACACGCTGCTACCCGTTTCGGGTGGCGTCATCGTGCCGATATTCGTCCATGTATTCGGCGTATTTGCGCTGGCCACTTGCACGCGCAGGCTGAGTCCCGGCGTGTCGTTCGTGTGCGTGGCGGTGAAGAACCACTGCCGCCCGGAAGTCGCTGGCGGTGCCGTCTGGATGGTGAGCGCGGCTGGCGCTACAAGGCCCGGCCCAAGGTAGACCACGCTCGCAAATGAGCCGGTGGTATCGTAGCTAAAGTTGCCGTTCGAGCCGACGATAAAGTCCACGGTATCATCCTCGGCGCTCTCGATCGTGCCAGTGTAACTGTGGCCGTTGCCGAGAAATTCGGAGGCGATGATGTCGTTATAAAGCGCGGTGGTTTTGTGGTAAACGTGCACGTCGGTTGTCACGCCGTGCGCATCAACCCCGGCGAATGTCGCCGACACCGCGTAGCGCCCAGCTTGCGGTGCCGTCCAGCGCAGCACGCTGTATTCATTCCCTGCTCCTGGCCCTTGGCCAAATTGCCCCGGCGCGACGCGAATCTCGGTGCCACCGGCACCATTCACGCTGTAGGTCGTCGCGGTGTAATTTTGAATCACACTTGATGAGCCCGACCAACTCCGCAGCAAAGCTCCCACCGTGTATGTTGGGAATAGCGGGAAAGAATTCAACGCCGTATTGATCGCCCCTGCGGGGAGCGAGCCATACGTCCACAGCGAGCCCGCCACTTGCGGCGAAACGGTATTAAAATCACGTGCCGCATCATAGCGTGCTTTGCCTCCGCTACCAGCGAGGTAGATCGCCGCCACCTCCGCTCCGCTGAGCGCGCGAGCGTAGAGCGAGAGCTCATCAATCGCGCCTTTGAAAAACCGCCGTGTGCCATAGCCCGTGTCGTCATTGTGCCGCCCTAGGCGGACGACATTGTTCCCCTCCATGTCGTCCTGCGTGTAGGTGAGGGTGTCCTTGAGTTCGCCATTCACATAAGTCTTCGCGCTCCCCGGCGCATAGACCACCGCCACATGGACCCACTCGCCAGCGGTAAAAGTCACACCCGGGATATTGCGGAAATCTACGCCCACGCCTTGCACGCCGATGTTCAACTTCGATCCATCCGGGTAGATGTGAACGCCGAAGCCGTGGCCACCGAAGTTCCTCTGGTCATTGCAAATCACGTTGGGAGGCAGCGGATCATTGATGCTCCCTGTCGCGTGCGCCTCGGGCTTCACCCAGCCCTCGATGGTCAGCGGCACTTGATTCATCACCGCCGTCGCCGTTGTGGTATTCGCGCTTTGGTCAAGGCCGTTGAATGAAAAGGCACGTCCGACTTTCCCCGCTACATATGCTTGGCTCCCACTCGATACAGCGAAGTGCGCCCCCCCGACGATGTCGCCCACCGCGTTCTCGCCCGGCCACCACGCGACGAGACCCGCGGTTGGCGCAATCGGATCAGCGATGGCGACGATGAACTGCTGCTGCGCCATACCGGACACATCCGTGGCCTGCACGGTGAAGGTGAACGTGCCATTCACGCGTGGATCGCCGGTGAGCACGACAGTGCCGTCCAAATTCAAATGAAGATGCGGCGGGAGTGCGCCTGCGATAATCGCCCAGGTATAGGCAGCGCCCGCTCCCCCCCCCGCGCTAAGTGCGCCGCCAGCTTCGGGGAAATCGACCGTGAGAATGACCGGCGTGGGGCTAGCTGTGACAAATGCGCGTAGACTCATCGAGCCGGTATTGTCGCTATAACCGAGCGGGGAGCCGTGGTATAGCGTGCCATTGTTTCCATCTGGAAAGCCGACGTAGAGACGCGCCGCGCCGAGCGGGATGATGAACTCCTGCGCTACTCCTGCACTGGTGAAGCCATCGCCGATGAAGAAGACCTGACCGAGCGCTGGGGCAAGCGTGGCGAAATTTTCGCCGAGTGCGCCGTTGGAAAAATCTAGCCGCGAGGGCTGTTGCGCAGGTTGCGAAACGCCGAGGAAGACGCCGACAAGCGCAGGCGTGTTGTTGCCATTGAGGTAGCCGGAGACGCCGCCGACTCCCGTAAGATCGCACGAGCGCCCCGCCGTGTGCGCACCGTCTGGGCCATGCGTATCCGCAGCCGTGGCCAGCACGCCGACGATCTGCGGAAAGGTCAACTTTTGCCCGGCAAAGCCAGCAAGATCGATGGACGGCGGCAGCACACCGCCCTGTGTGGACGCAGCGAGGCCCGCGTCGAAGATGTTCGATTTCGCCGAAATGCTTTGGAGAAAAAAGTTCTTCCCACCGGTTTCGGGCGTCGGGAGTTCAATGATGCCTCGGCAATTTCCCGTGAGCCCGGGGTTGATCGCATCAATCCAAGCGCCGGATGCTCCCCCGGTGTAGTTCATAAATACGTAGTCTTCCTCAGCACCGCCGACACCCGAGTTATTCGGCTCCCCCGGATACCAATTGGTGAAAGTAACCGCCTCTCCATTGGACCATGCAAAGCCTTGCCCAGGTTCGGAGGCCGTCGGTGATTGCTTCAAGCCGATCGCAAAGAGTTCCTGCCGCCCAAAAACACTGCCCAAAAAATCATTTTCTGCCTCGTCATTGATCGCCACGAGATGGCCGCCTGCAATTACGGCGCTAGCCTCCGCCTGTTCCCAATCGCTACGAACAACCGACAGCGCGTAGCGATGGTTGTTCGTCCCCTGCACAAAGAACGGCTGGGGCGCGATCACACCCGTATCCGCCACACGCACTGCCGTTGCCGAGATTTCCGAGACCGCGATCGAAGTGCCTTGGTAAAGGCCTGCACCCACTACCGCGAAGCCATAGCCAGTCCGCTCATTGGGGGGGAAGGCGGCGAGATCGAAGCTATATGCTGGTTCGCCCACCGCATTTAACGTCCGCACAGGCACGGCCGGCAGCCGCGCGTAGCGATCATCCTCGGCAGGGTTGCTCATGTTTGGGTCGGAATTGTGCCGCAGCACATAGAGCCGCGGCGTGTCGGAAAAATCTCCACCCGTCGTCACATCAATCCGCACCGAGTCGAAGCGCGTCGCTTTTCCGCTCACGAGCTTTTCCAAATATAGCAGCCCTGCGTGCTGATACGGAAAGCCCGTGCCAGGCGTGGTGTCGAAGCTGGTCGCATCGGTCGCGGCGATCACGCCATCGGTCACCATGCCAAAGGCGACGCCACGCATATTGGTGAAGCTGCCCACACCGCCAGCGATAGAGCTATAGTTATTTGCGAGCAGATGCGTCGGCACCGCAGTGTCGACGGAAACAATCCATGCAAAAAAACCTGTCGAATCGTAATCTCCGCTTGCGCCTGGCAGCGCGCCGAAGTCAATCGTCGCGCCGGGCGACACGGAGGTGGTGAGATCGAAATCCACCGTGGCTTGCGCGCCATTAAAGGCCGCGGCTGATTGCAAAAACGTCCTCGCCCCCACGCCCGCATCTCCATCGGGATCAATAGTCACGAACCCGCTCACTTCGCCTTGGTCGAGATCGAAGAACCGCCCGACAATCCGTATTTCCCCCGAAAAAGCTGACTCTCCGCCTGCTCCGACCGTATAGCGCCGAACCACTCCCGATCGCGTGCTGCCGGCGCCGGGATGAATATTCAACGCTCCATGCGCCGGAGTGCTGAAGCCCTGATCGCCACTCCACCCTGGACCGCTCCCCGTCATCCCCGCTGTCGAAAACACCCCTGCGGTGGAATCCGTGCCTTGGTAGTAGCCGTAGGTGAATCCGTTGACCGGCGTCTGCGCCGTCGCCGCTCCAGTGAAGCCCGCGGTGGAAAAATCCACATGCGTCGCCGCGAGGATGCCGGAAGGTGCGACGCCATCAAACTCGATCACCCGCACCCCTCTATTGGGAGTCGCTGGGGTGAGCTGAAGGACGAAATACTGCCCTGTCATCGGCGCGAAGCTGTCGCTGACGAGCACATGCCGCATGCTGTTGTCCCCGATGGGGGATGGATAAGGCGACGCCAAATCCACCGTGGACAAAACTGTATTGGTGCTAAAGCCGGCATCTGTCACTGAGACCTCGACGTGAGTAGCGCCGCGACCGACTGAATCGCTGCCCAGATAGAGTTTATAACCAGCAAGCGTGACGGGTGCAGCAGTGTGGAAGTAAATCTTCTGCACAGCACTCCCGAGATTATCAGCCATCACCACGCGGCCCGGCTCTAGCGGAGAAAACTGCGCACCAAACGCATCCCGCAAATCAAACCCCGGATAGACTGGAGTGCTCGGCACAGAATCAATCACTGCACCTTGAAACAAGTCCCCCGGCGTCGGTCCCGGATCGGCAGAAATGGCGAGCACCTCTGCCCCCACCGCCGTCGCAAAACGCAGGAAAGTAATAAGAGCGACCGTGCAAAGCGCGCTGGTCGGGAATGGGCGAATAAGTGTCCGGATCATAATATTGACAGCGATAAGTGGAGAGGGTGCCACCACAAGGTGCCGTGCTACCGCCGATGGCAAGAGCTTTATCCCGGTGGGGAAAAAACACCACTGGAGCGATACAAGTTTTGAGAATTTCAACAACAGCGCAAGTGAACGAGAATGATATTTTAATAGCGCCCTCTCATTCCAAAACTCGGGCCTTTACACTTTATACAACGTCTCCGTAAGGCTACCTCGCGTGGGATGTGATTTCAAAATACGCGCTCGTGAGCGGCGGTAGGGTGGGGATGAGGATGCCGCTCTCGGCATGCAGCTCGGTGGCGGGCGCTGTGATGGCGGGGAGACCGCTGAGGCGGTCGAGGAATCGCACGGTGCTGCCCGCCTGCACGCCGAGCGCGGCGAAGGCTTCTTGCGAGAAGCACACACGCACGTCGCGGAGCGGTTCGCTGCGGTGGAGATTTGCCACGACTAAGTAGCGCGAGCCGGTGCGGGCGTCGGCGCGGAGGTAGGCGTAGAGCCAGTGGCCGCTGGCATGTTCGCCGAGGCGGCCAAATTGGTCGTTGTGCGCGTTGGCGGCGTTGAGGGGGTAAAAGTCGCCATCGCGAAACGCGGGCTCGCCGACGATGTGGAGGAGCTTGCCGTAGAAGGCGCGCAGTTCTTTTTGCTGTGGGGAAAGGCGCGCGCCGTCGTAGCGGTGGCCATTCACCCACTTCGCCAGCTCGGGCATGGCCCAGTAGTCGAAGATGGAGCTGCGCCCGTCGTCGCCGCCGAAGCCCTCAGCGCCACTTGCGGGCTCGCCCACTTCTTGCCCGCTGTAGAGCAGCGTGGGGCCGCGCGAGATGCCATAGAGGATGCCCGCCACGGGTCGCCCGACTTCCATGCCGATGCCTCCCCAATTCCCTTTGCTCGCCAGCCGCACCTCGTCGTGATTTTCCGCGTAGCGCAGGCTGCCTTGGAAGACATACGGCTGCGTGCAGACGCCCCGCGCATCAAAGCCCAGAGCGGCGTCGAGGTCGTTTGCCCAGCCGGGGCCGTCGTAGATGCGCTTGAGGGCTTTGTAGGCAGGGTCGTCATACACGGCGTCAAACCCGGCGTTCAGCAGCTCGATCATCACGTTATGAAAATGCGCGAGCAGCTCGTAGCCGCCTTCCACTTTTGCCGGGTCATTATTATAAGCCTCGGCGATGAAATACACCCCCGCCTGCCGCACCCGCGCCCGCGCAATGGCCCATGCCCAAAACTCCGGCGGCACCATGTGCGCCATGTCGCAGCGAAAGCCGTCCACGCCGAGCGCCTGCCAATGCGCGAGCACGGTGTCCATCTTCGCCCACGTATCCGGGATCGGCTCGCTGGGCTTGTCGCCATGCGGGTAGGCGCGCGTGCCGGTGGTGAAGTCGTAGCCGTAATTCAGCTTCACCGTCTCATACCAATCATTCGCGCTCGGCGACCACGTCGAGGCGTTGTTGCCCGTCACGCGCCCCACTTTCGTTTCGGGTTCAAAGCGCCCATCCCCCGCGCCGAGCACGCGGCACGTCGGGGAGATCGGCTGGCCATTCTCCACCGTCGGCAGGCGCAGCGGAGGCCCGCCACCGGGCGAGTCGTGCTGGAGCCAAAAGAAGTTATTTTGCGCGGAGAAAAAGCGCGCCGTATCGTCTTGCGCGCCAAAGGCGAGAGCCAACGGAGCCGCGACACTCCTGTCGCTGACAGCGCCGACAGGCACGCTCGCTGAGGAGCCGCTATCGCGGCTCAGGGCGACAGGAATGTCGCCCTTCCTTACTGCAAACGCCGCATGGCTGCGCGCGACGTGGTTTGGCACAAAATCAATCACCACCCGCAGCCCCGCCGCGTGGATGCGACCGACGAGCGCGGCGAATTCCTCCATCCGCTTCGCAGGCTCCACCGCGTAATCCGCGCACACATCGCCGTAGTCCTTGATCGCATACGGCGAACCCGCGAGCCCTTTGAGCAAATCGGGATCATCCGCCGGTTTGCCGATGGCCGAGTAGTCCGTGCTCGTCCCCTGCGCGAGCACGCCCGTGAGCCACAGATGCGTCGCGCCCATCTCATCGCGCAGAGATTTCAGCGCCGCATCATTGATCTCCGCAAACTTGCCCACACCATTCTCCGCCAGCGTGCCATTGGGCTTGCGGGTTTCATTGGTATTGGAAAAGAGACGCAGGAGGAGCTGGTAAATGCGCGGGCGATAGGGTGCTTCTTTGTCCCTCAGACCCTCGCCGTCCCGCTTCCCCGCATCGCTTTGTTTGGAAAACACGACATCCCCGTATCTCCTCCCCTCCCCCGGCCAAAGCGTCGCTCCCCAGCCATCGCTTGCGCGTGTATCCTTCGCCCAGACAGCGAGGCCACCCGTATCCGCCACGTTTGTTGCAGCCTTCTTATTCACCAGCACCCGCACTTTTCCCCGCTCCACCTCCGCGCGGAATTCCCCCTTCACATCCATGTGCCCGCTCCACTGCGTCGCCTTCCATTCCCGCCACCACAGCGCGGGCCTGCCATCGTCGGCGATTCGCACCGCGTAGAGGCGATCTGCGCGGAAGGGCAGGAAGACCGTCGAGCCCTCCGCGTGCTGCTGGTAGGGCACCACGGCACAGCCCGTGAGCGGGTCGGTATCCAGCGCGATAAAGAGCGCGCGGCCCGGTTGCTCGATGCCTTCAGCGGCGAGTTCGATACGAAGCCATTCGGCATCGCTGGTGATGGTTACTTTTCCAGTAGGCATAGTCGGAGATACGGCAAAAACCGCGTGCGTGATGAGGTAGAAGAAACTGAGGAGTAGTCTGCGTGACACGCGGTGGTGATGGAGGAATCTTATCATGGAGGCGAGCGCGGAATCCTATCGGCGTCAGAAAGTGGGTAGTGGCTCCGGTTGGTATTTTAAACCACGGAGCGGGCAGCAGCCCGGAGGAGGCCTTCCCAGCAATGAGGGCTTGCTAGAGCACGGGTAGCGGGCACTGTCCGGGGATGCCGGATTTTTTACACGCGATACAGAGTGGCTCTACGAACCTTTGGCTTTTCATCCCAGCGGCTATCCTGCTAGGGGCGCTCCACGGGCTGGAGCCGGGGCACTCGAAGACGATGATGGCGGCGTTCATCGTGGCGGTGCGGGGGACGGTGGGACAGGCGGTTTTGTTGGGGCTTTCGGCGGCGCTTTCGCACTCGCTCATTATTTGGGTGTTGGCGGCGGCGGCGCTGCATTACGGGAGCCAGTGGGACGCGGAGACGGTGGAGCCGTATCTCCAGCTCGGCTCGGCGGTGGCGATTTTGGCGCTGGCGGTGTGGATGTTTGTGAGGACGCGCAGGGAGGTGCGGGCGGCGGGGGAGCACGGGCACGCGCATGGGCACTCGCACAGTGAGCTTTTTGTGGTGGATACGGGGCATGGGAAGTTGGAGCTGAGTGTCTTTGAGGAGGGGGTGCCGCCGGTCTTTCGGGTGCGGGGTGCGGCGGGTGCGGAGACTCCGGCGGCGGGGGAGCTGCGGGTGGAGACGGTGCGCCCGGATGGTGCTCGGGAGATGTTTATTTTTGTGCAAAAGGAGGGCTTTCTTCAGTCAGCGGAGGCGATCCCGGAGCCGCATGAGTTTGATGCGATGGTGATGATAAAGCACGGGGATCATGCCCATGCGTTTAAGGTGGAGTTTCGCGAGGGGGAGCATCATCACCACGGGCACGGGGAGGACGATGGGAGTAAGGAATTTCAGGATGCCCACGAGCGGGCGCACGCTCAGGACATCGCGCAGAGGTTCGCGGGGAAGACGGTGACGACGACGCAGATTGTGCTTTTTGGAATCACCGGAGGACTCATGCCGTGCCCGGCGGCGTTTACGGTGTTGCTCGTGTGTCTCCAGCTCAAGAAGGCGACGCTGGGGTTTGCGATGGTGGGGGCGTTTAGCTTTGGCTTGGCGCTGACGATGGTGGCCACGGGGGCGCTGGCCGCGTGGAGCGTGAAGCACGCAGAGCGGCGCTTCAAAGGCTTCGGAGAGGCGATGCGCCGCGCGCCGTATGTGTCGTGCGCGATGCTGGTGGCGATGGCGTGCTATATGGCGTGGAGCGGTTGGCACGCGCTGCACCGGTAGGGCGAGGTGGGGGGCGTAAATCTGCGGGGCAAAAACTCCCGCCGCTACTGCCCGCCTGCGTCTATGAAGACATCCATCTGCTGCCCGACGTAGATGCCCACGTCTTTGGGGCGGTCGAAGCGGTAGATGATTTGTAGGACTCGGGTATCCACGCGCTCGCTGCTTTCTCCGGTGAGCGATTTCTTGGGCAGGATGTAGGGCTCGATGCGGATGAATCTCAGCGCGACTTCCACGTCGCGGCGGCCTTTGAGGTAGGCGCGGGCGGTCATCTCGGGGCGGATGCGGGAGGCATTATCCTCGTCCACATCGGCGCGGAGCTGGAGGGTGTCCACTTGGCCGAGGAGAAGGATCGGGCTCGCCTCGGCGGGTGAGGCAAACTCTCCGGCGCGCGTATTTACCTGCAAGATGCGGCCATCGCGGGGGGCGCGAATGGTGAGGAGATCGAGCTGCACTTGGGTCTTGGCGAGCATGGCTTCGGCGCTGGTGATCTTGGCTTTCATGCTGGCGAGCTGGGCTTCGGCGGTTTGCTTGGCGAATTGGGTGCGCTGCTTTTCGTCTTCGCTGGCGACCTTGGAGGCGATGAGCCGCTCGATGCGCGCCCACTGGTCGCGCTTGTCGGCGAGGGCGACATCGGTCTCGTGGAGCTGGGTGCGGAGGGCGGCGACTTCCGCTTGCTGCATGAGGATATTGGCCTCGGCTTCGCGGCTGTCTTGCCGCACGAGCACGTCGCCTTTTTTCACCTCATCGCCGACACGCACGGGCACCTCCACGACGAGCGCGGCGACGGCGCTGGCGATGCGGACGTTTTCATCCACGCTCTCCACAAGCCCGCGCCCGCCGATGTTCACGGCGTAGGGAGCTTTAGCGGGTTCGCTCACGAGTTGGGCTTTTGGCAGCGGCTTGCGCAGCTCGAGGACGAGCCGGATCGCAGAGATCGCGCCGAGTGTGGCGACGCCGAGGAGTATCCAGAAGAAGATGCGTTTCATGGTTTAGAAAGAGTGCGCGCGGTAATCGCCCGCTGCGGTGATTTGTTTCACGGTGCCGTCCTCCATTTCGGTGATGCGGTCGGCGAAGCCAAAGATGCGGCTGTCGTGGGTGACGACGATGACGCAGCGGTCGGCGCTGCACGCGCTGGCTTTGAGCAGCTCCATGACTTTGCGTCCGGTCGTGGCATCGAGCGAGGCGGTGGGCTCGTCGCAAATGAGGAGGCGCGGCGAGTGGACGAGCGCGCGGGCGATGGCCACGCGCTGTTGCTGGCCGCCGGAGAGCTCGCGCGGGTAAGCGCCGAGCCGCTTGCCGAGGCCCATTTCGTCGAGCAAGCGTGCTGCTTCGGCTTCGGCTTTGCGTTTGCTCTGGCCTGCGAGGAGGAGGGGGACGCTGGCGTTTTCGAGGATGTTCCAAGTGGGGATGAGATTAAATTGCTGGAAGATGAAGCCGACATTCGCCCCGCGAAATGCGGTGAGCTTGCGCGCGGGTAGATGGACGAGATCGGTGCCGAAGACATCCACGCTGCCCGCGTCCGCTTTCATCGTGCCGCAGACTACGCTGAGGAAGGTCGTCTTCCCACAACCGGAAGGCCCGACAATCATCATCATCTCGCCACAGCGCGCCTCAAAATCCACGCCCTTGAGCGCCCGCACCGCGCTGTCTCCACGACCGAATGATTTGACGACGCCGAGCGTCTGGACGGCGATGTTGCTGCTCATCTGAAAACGATTGCTGGCTCTGCACGGAAGACTTTCAGCAAGCCGATGCTGGCTGAGAGGAGGCAGATGAAGACGACGACGACACTGGCGAAGGCGAGCACTTGCCAGGGGAGGAAAAACGGGGGTTCGCCGCCTTTTAAGAAGATCCTGCCGAGCGTCGCGGTGAGGCCCACACCGAGGCCGTAGCCAGTGAGGCCCACGGTGAACGCTTGTAGGAAGACCATCTTTGCCAGCAAGCCGTTACTGGCTCCCATCGCTTTGAGCGCGGCAAGGTGGCGCACGTTTTCGTGGACGAAAAGATAGAACGTCTGCCCCGCAATCGCGATGCCCACGACGATGCCCAGCACGACCACGGTGCCGAAAGAAATCGGGATGCCCGTGTATTTGAAATACCACGCCATCGTGCGGTATTTGAGATCGCGCGTGGTATAAGCCGCGAGACCAGGGATGCGG
>JAYVQK010000058.1:0-10168 GCA_043757005.1 Verrucomicrobiaceae bacterium | reverse complement strand
TTCGCTGCAGCGCATGGTTAGGCGTTGCGGCCATTTCGGTTGAGACGGCGAAGAAGGATGTAGATGACTCCGACCACTGAGCCGAGAGCGAAGTCCGTGAAGAACGGGATAAGACGAAAGCTGGCAAGTCCTGCGTCGCTCTGCGCGTAGGCGTAGGTGAGCGGCCAACCGAGCAAAGCATCGCCGTAGTTGGAACTCTCTGGCGGATGCCAGGCGAATAGGAACGGGAATGAAATGGCAAAGACGATTGCGAGCGGCAGCATGACTCGTGAAGCCGGACGACCAAGGAGACGAACAACGCCGCCAACGAGAAGCGTGGCAACGAGCATGAAGAAAATAACGCTCTGGGCGAAGAGAAAGCCGCATGGAGGCATATCATAAGTCGTCGTTCACGGGAGAGGTGTAGCAACGCCTAACTTACTATTATACGACTGGCGTTCTTCGCCAGTCGTGTAGCAGGAAGGACAGAAGGTGCCGTCTGGCTTCTGTTGGTTCGGTGAGTTGTTGGTTTTTGGCGGCACTTGGGGGTTGTATAACAAGATGGGTTTTCAGTGGAAGAAGTTTCTCTGGCTGTTACGAAGTTTTTTCTAGTCGTGGAGCAGGGATGCCCGCTACACGACTGCGTTTCTATGAACTCCGAAGCCGTTTTGCTGAAACTCTCTGATACTTGCCGCCGAATGCACCTGAGCTACGCGACTGAGAAATCTTATATCGGCTGGGTGCGGTCGTATATCACGCTGCTTTCCGAGCTTCCGGGGGAGCTTTCGAGCGAGGAAAAGGTGTCTGCATTTCTCACTCGCGAGGCGAAGCGCGGGGTGGCGGCGGCTACGCAGTCGCAGGCGCTAAATGCGGTGGTTTTCTTGTATGGGAAGGTGCTGGGCTTGCCGTTGGCAGAGGTGGCTGCGCTGCGGGTGCGCAGGCCGCCTTCGGTGCGGACGGCGCTTTCGCTGGAGGAGACTCGGGCGCTGCTGGGGGCGATGGAGGATGTGGGGGGCTACCCGACTCGGCTGGTGGTGCAGCTCTTGTATGGGTGCGGGCTGCGGGTGAGCGAGCCGCTGGAACTGCGGATCAAAGACGTGGACTTGGGGGCGGGGCATATCGTGGTGCGGGCGGCGAAGGGGAATAAGGACCGCATTGTCTCGCTGCCGGAGTCTCTGCGGGGGGCGATGGAGGGGCAGTTGCGGGTGGCGCGGGCGGTGTGGAAGGGGGATGTAGAGGCGGGGCTGCCGGTGGCGCTGCCGGGGTTGATCGGGGTGAAGAATCCACGGGCGAGGTTCGATGCAGGGTGGGCGTGGGTTTTCCCTACGGATAAGGCGACGGCGCATCCGCGCACGGGGGAGCAGGTGCGGTGGCGGATGAACGAGGTGAATGTGCAGCGGGCGGTGCGGCGGACGGCGGATAAGGCAGGGCTGTCGGTGAAGGTGACGCCGCATGTGCTGCGGCATACGTTTGCCACCCATGCGCACGGGGCGGGGGCGGCGGCGCGGGATTTGCAGGCGGTGCTGGGGCATACAAAGCTGGAGACGACGATGGGGTATCTCGATGCGCAGCCGACTCGGGTGGTGAGCCCGCTGGATCGGCTGTAGGGCGTGAGGGAGCGGACTCCGTGCGTGGGCCTTCCTCTACGGTGCGCAGGTCGGGGGCGGGCTGGCTAGAGGGACTCCCGGAAACTCAGCGAGTGTCGCAGAAAGTGGCTTGGGCGCCCCGCCCAAGTGGGTCGCTCCCTCATGGGCGAGACGCCCATGCCACTGCCGTTGGTGCTTTGCCTGAGTTTCCGGGAGTCCCCTTTACACGCTGGGATGGGGCGCGTTCGTCTTCACGGGCGATGTTTGCTCGCGCGAAGGGTGTTTGTTTTCACCTGTATCGGAGCGATGACGGGGCAGGCCGAAGCATGAAGCCGCGTGGGCTCGTTCGGTTTATTGGCTGGCGAGTTCGCGGAGGGAGACTGCGCCGTCGTAGAGGGCTTTGCCGATGATGCAGCCGTAGATGCCTCGCACTTGGGCGACGCGGGCGACGTGGGCGGCGGTGCCGACGCCGCCGCTGGCGATGACTTGCCCGCCGAGGGGGGCCACGGCGTAGTGGACGCGCTCGGTCTCGATGAAGTTCGGCCCGGTGAGCATCCCGTCCGTGGCGATGTCTGTGTAGATGATCGTGCCAGCTCCCGCTTGCACGGCGCGGGTGGCGAGGTCGAGGGCGCTCTGGCCGGTCTCTTGCGTCCAGCCTTTCACGCTCACAATGCCGCCCTTGGCATCTATCCCCACGGCGATGCGCTCGCGCCCAAATTCGCCCGCCATTTCCGCCACGAAATCCAGCGACTCCGCCGCGCGCGTGCCGATGACGACGCGCGCCACGCCTGCATCGAACGCGCGAGCGATGGCCTCGCGCGAGCGCATCCCGCCGCCGAGTTCACAGGGGATGCCGATGGCGCTGGTGATGGCGCGGACGGCGTCGAGATTGCGATGTTCGCCGGAGAAAGCGGCGTCGAGATCCACGATGTGCAGCCAATCGCCGCCCTCCTCTTCCCACTTGCGGGCAAAGGCAGGCGGGTCGTCGGAATACACGGTTTTGAGTTCGGCCTTGCCTTGCTTGAGGCGGACAACTTGGCCAGACATGAGATCAATCGCGGGAAATAGGAGCATGGTCGTGAAGATGCAGGAAGGAGCGCCGCCGGAGCAAGCGTGCACGCTGGGAGGGCGTGTATTTTTTAAAAAAAGCGGGCGTCCAGTAGTGGTATAGTTTGGATTTGAACCACGAAGGGCACGAAGGGCACGAAGGGCCCGAAAGACACGAAGAGGAGGGATGAAAGGGCACTCTATCCCTGCTATTTCCTTCGTGCTCTTCGTGCTCTTCGTGCCCTTCGTGGTTCAAAATAGACCACTACCGGAAATCCGCTGTTTCCTAAATGCCGAGGCTCGCGTAAGAAGGGCGCATCCATGTTTCAGATCATTTTCAACGAACTCAGCGCTGCCGAGATGGCGGCTCTGCCAAAGGAGCTTCAGCTCGATTTGCTGGCGGAATTCCAAGTGCTGCCGGACAACCTTGACCAGCTCGACCCGGATAAATTCGGGACGCTGGAGCGGGATGGGAAGAAGCTCTACCGCTATCGCGCGAAGGATCATCGCATCTACTTCGAGCGCACCGCCGAGGGGATCACCGTGCAGCGGGTGATGGATAAGAATACGCTCCGCGACTTTCTTTTTCGCTCGAAGCTGCCGCTCGCGGAGGATGAGCAGCTGAGTAAAAAGGATGACTTCTGGAAGCTGATCGAGGCGGGCGCGCGCACGCGCAAAGCCAAGTGAATGCGAAGCTCTGGGCCTGCGTCATCGTCCTCATCGCGCTCGCGCATTTCGCCGTGCTGCACATCCTGGATATGTGTCGGCACATGGGCGAACCGCCGGAACTCACGCCAGAGCCGACGTTCCGAACGGCGGTGTTTCATTACCAAGATGAGCACGGTGTGGAGGTGAAGCGTGTGCAGGAATTCACGGTGACGACGCAGCTCGCCGATGAGGAGACGCTCGCGAAGCTGCCGCCGGCACGCGCTGTGAAGCGGTAGTGCGGCGTATGGAGTGGGATCGTCTTTGGCGCGTGGCGTAGGCCCTGCGGGCGGCTGAACTCTGAACTCCGAACTCTGAACTCCGAACTCCGAACTCTGAAAGCCCGCTGCTCGGCTTCGTGGAGTCTTATTACCTCGCGGTGAATTGCACCGGGGCGCTCCAGTGGCTCCAGCGGGCGGTTTGGTCCTTCATGCGGGCGCGGACTCGATAGGTGTGGCCGGGCTGGCAGACGGTGGCGGGGAGGCGGAGGTCGGTGCCTTGTTGCGGGAGTTCGGCGCTTTGCCAGATCGGCTGTAGCTCGTAGAGCCAAGGGCCGGTGGCGGGCGTGGCGAGTTCGGCGATGCGCCATTGGAGTGCGGCGAAGGTGGGCGTGCCTTGTGGGTCAGAAAAGGGCGACGCGGCGAAGCTGAGCGCGGCGGCGGGGAAGCCAGTGGGGCCGCTGTAGCGCACGCTGGGCGTGGCGGGGATGGCGGGGTCTTCGCTTTCGCGGAGCAGCCGCCCGTAGCCGTAGCCGGCGGGGTTCGCATCGTTGAGGGCGTAGTTTTTCTCACTGCGCGAGTCGGTGCAAAAGTCGGTGATGTATTTGCAAAAGCCCGCGAAGTCGGCGGTGGCGAGGGTGCGTTTGAAGCTGCCGCCCTGCATGTTTTGGCTGGCGGGGTTGCGGTAGAAAGCTCCTTTGTCGTTCGTGCGCGGGGAGTCGTTCCAGCGGGCTTGATCGAGCGTGGCCCAATTATCGGCGGGAGCTTTTGTGGGCACGATCCAGTGCGCGTATTCGGCGACGAGCTGGCCGATTTGCCCGCCGCTGGGCGAGGGGTCGCTGGCGAAAAGATCCATGATTTCGCGCACGCGGTTTTTGTATTCGAGCGAGAGCGCGGGGATTTCGAGGCAGCGCGCTTGGTCAATGAAACCGGCCTGGTGGGTGCGGGGGATGAACATCATATCCACATCCCACGGCACGGGCGACCAGCCGCGCGCGGGGCTTTGGTAAAAGGCGTGGTTCGCGCCGGGGCGGATGTCCACATTGGAGACGAGGGCATTGATGGCGTGGAAGCTGTAGTAGCTGGGAAGGTCCATGTGCGTGCGCCACCACTCGGTTTTGTCGCCCTTGGGCCCGGCGTTAAATTCATCCCACACGGCGCGCGCATCTTTCCCGAAGCTGCTCGGGACGTGCTTCGGGCCGTCCTCGGGCTTGAAGGTGATGCCATCTGGGAGGGCGTGGTTTTTCAGCCACGCGCCATCGGGATCCTCCACGACGAGGTAGAGGCCCCAGAGGTCGCCGTCGAACTGCGTCGCGCCCTGCTCCTCCTTGCTGGTGATGACGCGGAGGACGACGGGGATCGTGTCGCTGGCGGGCACTCCGGCGAGCTGGTAGCTGCGGAAGGAGATGGCCTCGTCGAGCCCAGCCATGCCGCGATTGATCTGCACCCACGGGCTGGCGCAGGCGTTGAGGGCGAAGCTATTCCACGGGCGTTTGTAGAGCCGCCCCCACGGGTCGCGCATGGGCAGCTCGTGGGTGTGGAGGAAGTGGAAGCCCCATTTGTTTTTGCCGGCGACGTAGGTGCTGCCGCTGCCTCGGTTATTGAACTCCAAGTGGTCGAAGACGCGTCCCTCATACACGAGGGTGCCGAGCAGCCGCTTGTGGTTGTAGCCGCTGTCCCACTGGCTGTGGCGCACGTCGTGGTCGTTCGCGAGGACGGTGAATGTGGGACGCGTGCGGAGGAAGTCGGCGCTGAAGGTGACGGGCGGAGTTTTGCCCGGCAGCACGGCGGCGGTGTAGGCGGTGGGGCCGTTCCAAACGTAGTAGGCAAAGTTTGGGCACGGATCGTCCGCGTAGGGCAGGCGCACGCTCGCGCCGGTCTTGTCGGTGGCGACGATGCGGTAGCGGATGAGGCGGCGATTTTGTTGGAGCTCGGGGGGAAGGAGCGCGGTCCAGATGTTGTCGCCCGCCTTCACATCGCCGAGCAAGCCGTCGTCGTGCATGGGGAAATCCTGCCAGCGTTTCTCGTAGTCCTCATCGCTCTTGCGCAAGTATGCGCCGGGCTCCACGAGCTGCACTTGCAGCGTGGCCGAGGCGACGCCCTCGCGATCCGTGAGCGCGGCGGTGATGCTCACTGCTTGCCCCGCTGCTGGCTGCTGCGGCGTGTGGATGACCCACGCGCAAGCAGGCGGCGCACTCGTGGCCGCGACGCTATTCGCCGCGCCGGGCGTGGGGCGCTTGGAGGTGGGCTTTTCGGCGTAGCCGGACGCGCGCCAGTGGCCCGCCACCGAGCCATCCGCCAGCGCGCTGATGCGCTCCAGCGAGCTGCCGAGCCCCACACTCGCCGTGGGCCACGGGAAACCCGCGCCGTATTTCACAATCTCCACGGGCTTTTTCGCCGCATCGCTCAGCGTGAGCGTCTCGCCCCGGCTGCTGAGTTTGCCGGGCAGCGGGCCGAGGGCTTTCACTTTGAATTCCTTCTCCACCGCCGCCGGGTCTTGCGCGAGCACGAGGAAGCCGCCCGGCGCGAGCGTGGTGCCGGGCGGGAAGACGAACTTTTCAAACGTCCACCCCGCGAGGTCGGCTGGCGCATCGCCCGCGTTCAGCAGCTCGACGAACTCCAACGGCTTTTTGTCCGGCGGCGCAAAGTAGATTTCATTGATGACGACGCGCTCCGCCGCGCTGGCGGTGGCCAGCGTGAGTGCGAGTATTGCGAGGCATTTCATGGAGTGCAGAGATGATGGAAAGACAGCGCGTCAATCAACCATCAACCATCATCCATCAACCCTGCACAGCACACGCAGGCTTGCCAGCGCGGCGCGCATCCTTACTTTTCCGCCGTTCATGCGTCGGCTTGTCTGTATCTTATTTCTCATTTTCGCTCTCGCGGCAGCGGCGTGCGCGGGCGACTGGAAGGTGTATCAATTTGGCGGGCGGGATTACCTCACGATGGAGAACGTCGCGGAGTTTTATGGGCTGAAAATGGCGCGGCAAAACGAGAAGGAATATGCCGCGAACTCCGACACCCGCAGCTTGCGCGCGACAACGAACTCGCCGGATTTTTACATCAATAATCTCAAGTTCATCCTCAGCTACCCGTCCGTCTATCACGAAGGGCACATCTGCATCTCGCGCATGGATCTGGTGAAGCTCATCGAGCCCGTGATGCGCCCGAGCAAGATCAAGAACGCCGAGCCGATTGATACCGTCGTGCTCGATGCCGGCCACGGCGGGCACGACAGCGGGGCGATGAGTATTTGGGGCCCGGAGAAGACCTTCGCGCTCGATACCGTGCAGCGCGCGCGTGCGCTGCTGCAAGGCGCAGGCTACAAAGTCGTGCTCACTCGGAGCGACGACACATTCATCCCGCTGGATGAGCGCGTGCGCATCGCGAACCAATACAAGCGCGCCATTTTCATCGCCGTCCACTTCAACGCCGGAGGCTACGGCTCGGGCGTGGAGACCTACTCGCTCGCCCCACGCGGCGTGCCCTCCATGATGTCCGACGGCCCCTCCGTGAGCGACCTCGTGGACTGCGCGGGCAATGCGCGCGATGCGGAAAACATCGCCCTCGCTACCGCCGCGCACGCCGCGCTCGTGGTGAAGACGAAGATGTTTGATCGCGGCCTAAAGCGTGCGCGTTTCGTGGTGATCCGCGATGTGAAAATCCCCGGCGTGCTGATCGAAGGCGGCTTCCAGACAAACCCCTACGAAGCCAAAATCATCGCCACCCCGCTCTACCGCCAGATGCTCGCGCAGGCCATCTTTGCCGCCGTGCAAAACTACAAGCGCGCCGTGGGAAGCCTCGGTGCCAGTGAGCCCGAGCCCGAAGTGCGGACGCAGCCCGCGCCCACTCCCGAGCCGAAAATGAAGCCCGACCCCGAAATCATCGAACCGCCAAAAAACCTGTGAACCCACCAGCCAAATCAAAAGCCGCCGCCGAAGCGGTGCATCCCATCGGCGTCTTCGATTCCGGCATCGGCGGCCTCACCGTCGTCGCCGCGCTCCGCGCACTCCTGCCGAGCGAGAGCATCTTTTACATCGGCGACACCGCCCGCGTGCCCTACGGCGGCAAGAGCCAAGCGACCATCGAGCGTTACAGCCAGGAGCTCTCCGGCCTGCTCCTCGCCGAGCGTGCGAAGTGCATCGTCGTGGCCTGCAATACCGCCAGCGCCCTCGGCGTCCCGCGCCTCGTGGAGACCCTCCGCGTGCCCATCACCGGCGTGATCGAGCCCGGCGCGCAAGCGGCGATAAAGGCGACGCGCAGCGGGAAAATCGGCGTCATCGCCACGCGAGCGACCATCCACAGCCGAGCGTATGAGCGCGCCATCGAGGAGCTAGACAGCGAGGCCCGGGTTTTCTCCGAAGCCTGCCCGCTCCTCGTCCCGCTCATCGAAGAAGGCTGGCTGGACGACCCTGTGACCGAGTCCGTCATCGCCCGCTATTTAGAAAAAATGCTGCGTCACGGCGTGGATACCCTCGTCCTCGGCTGCACGCATTACCCGCTCCTCCGCGACGCCATCCAGCGTTTCACCGGGCCGGATGTGACGCTCGTGGACTCCGCGCAAAACACCGCGCTCGCCGTGCAAAAGCTCCTCAAACAACACAAGCTCGCTGCGCCAAAAAAGAACGTCGGCAAACTCCAAGTCGCCCTCACCGACCCCAGCACCAGCTTCCTCCGAGTCGCCGAAAAAGCCCTCGGCCTCCAAGTCGGCGACGTGCGCCTAAAGACCGTGCAGAGCGGGCAGCCGTAGGGAAACGCTGATTGAATCGCCGGCAGCCGCCCCGGCAGCTTACGGCTCTGCTAAAGAGGCGTCGTCTTTACGCGGTGGCACGTAGCCGGCCACGAACGCGCGGCGGAACTCTGCAAACGTCCCCGCTTCGAGGTGCGTGCGGATGCGCTGCATGAGGTGGAGGTAAAAGTGGAGGTTGTGCAGCGTGACGAGGCGGAGGCCGAAAATCTCATTGGCACGCACAAGGTGGCGGATGTAGCCGCGCGTGAAATTGCGGCAGGCGTAACACGCGCAGCCTTCCTCGATGGGCCGCGTGTCCATGGTGAACTCGGCGTTTTTTAAATTCATCGTGCCATGCTCCGTGTAAGCCGCGCCATTTCGCGCGATGCGCGTGGGCAGCACGCAGTCAAACATATCCACCCCGCGCGCCACCATCTCCACGAGCTGCGGCGGCGTGCCGAGGCCCATCGCGTAGCGCGCTTTATCTTGCGGCAGAAAAGGCACGGTGGCCTCCACGGCGGCCATCATCTCCGGCTCCGGCTCGCCCACGCTCACGCCGCCGATGGCGTATCCATCAAAGCCGATTTGCACGAGCGCCTCCGCGCTTTCCCGCCGCAAATCCGCAAAACTGCTGCCCTGCACGATCCCGAATTTCATCCCCGGCGTCTCCACTTCCTTGCACATCGCCGCCCAGCGGAGCGTGAGTGCGAGGCTCTTCGCGGCATACTCTCGATCACACGGGAAGGGCGGACATTCATCGAAGAGCATACAGATGTCGCTGCCGAGCGTGGCCTGAATGCCCATCGCTTCGCGCGGCCCGAGGAACATCGGCGAGCCGTCGAGGTGGCTTTGAAAATGGACGCCATCCGGCGTGATCTTGCGTAGCTTCGAGAGGCTGAAAACTTGAAAGCCGCCGCTATCTGTGAGGATCGGCCCGTCCCAACCCATGAAGCGATGCAGCCCGCCGAAGTGCTTCATCACCTCCATGCCGGGCCGCACGAAGAGGTGATACGTATTTCCCAAAATGATCTGCGCCTCCAGCTCGCGCAGCTCCAGCGGCGACACGCCTTTCACCGTCCCCTGCGTGCCTACGGGCATGAAAATGGGCGTCTCGACCACGCCATGCCGCGTCACGAGTCGGCCCCGGCGGGCTTTGGAAGAAGGATCAGTATGCAGCAGTGTGAAAGACATTCTGGATTTAAGATTTGAGATTTGAGATTTAAGATTTTTCGCTGACACGTCCATCTCTACTGCGGCGGGTGGAGTTTGAATTCTCAAAAGAATTTCCCCTTGTCGCTCTCCCCTCCCCGCCTAGTGTGCCCGCCCAATTTTAAAACGAACAACTTTACCTAAAAATGAGCACTTACATCTGGATCGAATCTCCCGCTTGGCAACTCGACTTTTTCGCACTTCCGCACCGCATCCCGTGGCCGAGCGATGTGACCGTGCCAGACGGCACGCACGATCAGTTCGATATGGCTTCGCTGCTGGCTGGATGCCGCTCGGCGGTGGAGGATGGGCAGGCGGAACCTTGGGCAGGATTCCTCGCGGCGGCTCCTCATTTTGATGGAATGACGGAGGCGCTCGAAGATCACGAATATGGCCGTGCGAGCGAGCTGCTCGTGGAGATCGAGAAGACGCACGCGGGGTCGCCGTATTCGCTGTTTCATCAGGCGTTCGTGCATCGTCAAAGTGGGAACGATCAACAAGCGGTGGAGCTTTACGCGGCGGCGGCGGAGAAGGCTCCGGGGATTCCATTCATCTGGGATAATCTCGGCACGATGCTCGCGGAGAATGGGAATCGAGAGCAGGCCGTCCACGCTTTCGTCCGCGCGGTGCAGGCAAACCCCAACGACCAAGTGGCGCTGGAATCGCTCGTGCAACTCAAGGCGGCGGTGAAG
>JAYVQK010000057.1:0-35336 GCA_043757005.1 Verrucomicrobiaceae bacterium | reverse complement strand
CGGCGCACTGGCCATCTCCGGGAAATACGCGGGCGCGATGGCGCTGCTATTTGTCGTCGCCGCGCTGTATCGCTCCGAGCGTTGGCGGCGCGATGCCTTCACGGCGGGAGTGGCTCTGGCACTCGTTTTCATCGCCATCAATCTCCCGCTCCTGCGCGACATGGGCACCTTCTCCGCGAGCCTCGCGCGGGAGACGCAGCTCGTCGTAGAAGGCCAAGGCCTCACGCAAAGCGTGCCGCACACCCGCTACTGGAACGTCTTCCTCGCCAACACCACCCCAGTCATGTGGCTGCTGCTGCTCGCCGCGCTGAGTGGGGCCTGGCGGCGGCGGAAAAAGATCCCCTTCATCGAGTGGGTCACGCTCGCGTTTCCCTTTGCCTACGCGCTCGCGCTGTCCTTTTCGCCAAAGGATAACGACCGCTACTTCCTCCCCGCTACTGCGCTACTGAGTGTGCTCGCAGTCGTCGGCGTAGCGGAATTTTCTCGCTGGTTTCGCAATCACGAACCCCTCGCAGAACGCCTCGCCATCGCACTCCTCATCGCCGCACAGCTCCCGAGCTGGACGGAAGATCGCGGCGGCCTCGTGCGCTACTGGCAAGCCTTCCAGCGCGATGATAATGCCGAACTCATCGAGTGGATCAGCAAAGAAATCCCCGCCGACGCGCTCCTCGCCAAAGACAATAAAGTGCGCCTGCCCACCGCCCGGCGGCACAACGAAGACGCCGCTCCGCCGCCCCACAAAGTGCTCAGTGCCGAATACGCCGCCGACCTCGGCACGCTCGCAGAATTGCGCGCCAAACAAGTCGCCTACGTGCTCATCACCGACAGCACGTTTCAAAAGTTTGAAAGCAAAAGTCTAAAGCCTAAAGCCAAAGACGCCGCCGATTTTGACCGCCGCAAACTCTTCTACGCCGAGCTGCGCCGCGAAGAGCCACTCGTCGTGCAATGGCCCCGCTCCACCGTCATCTACCTCCACCCCGGCATCGAAGTCTATCGCCTCGCGCCGTAGTTGCAGCGAAGGCAGCCGAGGCCCGGCGCTGGATTCCCACGGCAGTAAAAAGCCGCGCTTGCCGCACGCTTGCGTGGCTGGCAGTTTGCGCGGCATGAAGTATCTCGCATTGCTCGCTCTCTCGGCGCTCACCGTTCTCACTGGCTGTCAGACGCCTTATACGAAGTTCACTGTGACGGATTACCAAGGGCACCAAGTGGCGGAGTGGATCGCGGAGGGGGCGGTGAAAAAGACGGACCAAGGCTACGCGATCAAAGCCGTGGAGCGCACGAGCCGTGAGCCAAACGTGGTGATTTCGCATTATCCAAACGGCTGGGCCGCGAAAGTAGTGGGCCCAAACATTGTGCGCCAGCGGGTGGACAAACCCGCGTGGCTCGTGGAGCTGGACGGCCAGGCTGGTCAGGCCGCGCCGGTTGGGCTGGCGAAGTAGTTTTACACCACCGTTGGCAGCACTTCGGAAAGTGCGAGCCAGAGGGCTTCGGCCATCGCGGCGAGCTCCTCGCCCGTGGTGCAATACGGCGGCATGAGCACGAGCACATCGCCCACGGGACGCGTGAGGAGGCCGTGGGCGCGGGCTTTTTCGCAGACCTGCACGCCGATGCGGAGAGCGGCAGGGAAACGTTCGCGGGTGGCGAAATCTTGCACGAGTTCGATGGCGCAGATCATCCCTTCGCAGCGCACGTCGCCGACATTTGGGTGCTGCCAAAACCGCTGTGCGAGCTGCTCCAGCGTGGCGGCGCGGGTGGCGCGGTGAGCGAGCGTGTGGGTGCTCTCCAGTAGCGCGATGCTGGCGAGCGCGGCGGCGCAGCCGAGGGGGTTGCCGCTGTAGCTGTGGCCGTGGAAGAAGGTCTTGCCGTCTTCATATTCGCCGAGGAAAGCGGCGTAGATCTCGCCACTGGCCACGGTCGCAGCGAGCGGGAGGTAGCCGCCAGTGAGGCCTTTGGCGAGGGCGACGATGTCGGGCGCGACGCGGTCTTCTTTTTGAAAAGCAAACATCGCTCCGGTGCGGCCAAAGCCGGTGAGCACTTCATCCAGCATCAGCCACACGCCACGCTCGCGGCAGAGTTGCGCGACCTGCGCGAGGTAGCCCGCCGGGTGCATGGCCATGCCGCCCGCGCCCTGCACGAGCGGCTCCAGCACAAAGGCGGTGGCGCGCGCGCCCAGCTCATCGAGCGTGTGCTCCACGGCGCGGACACATTCCCACTGGCACTTGCGGGTGAGGCGGGCATCCCTGCCGCGCTCGGGCTCGGCGCGGTTCCATGGGCAGCGGTAACAGGCAGGCGCAGGGACTTCGCGACTCGCAAACAGGAGCCCCGCATACGTGCCGTGGAAAGTGGCGCTGTGGCCCACGCTCATCGCGCCCACGGTGTCGCCGTGGTAGCCCGCCGCGAGCGAGAGGAAAATCTGCCGCTCCGGCTCGCCGCGCTGCACGCGGGCTTGGTGGATCATTTTCAGCCCCGCCTCGATGGCCGTGCTGCCGTCGTCGGAAAGAAAAACGCGCCACGCGCCGGGCCGCTCCATCGCGCGCACGAGCTGGGCGGCGAGCGCGGGGGCGACTTCATTCGTGAGGCCGAGGAAGGAGCTGTGCGCGAGCTTGCCGAGCTGCGCGCGGACGGCGGCGTCGAGCTCGGGGCGGCGGTGTCCGTGGAGGTTTGTCCAGATCGAGGAATTGCCGTCGAGATACTCGCGGCCCTTGTCGTCGCGGAGTCGCGCGCCTTCGCCCTCCACGATCACGAGCGGCTCGGGGCCGTTCGCCCACGCGCGCATTTCCGTGAAGGGATGCCAGAGATATTCGCGGTCTTGCTCGGCGGAAGTCATGCGCAGAGGGCGTTGCGAATGGCCACCCACTCGGCCACAGGCGTGCCGCCGAGGAGGTGCTCGGCCAGCACCCGTTCGAAGCGCGCTACGGTCATCGCGCCATACCACACGCCCTCGGGATACACCACCAGCCAAGGCCCGCCGCTGCACACGCGCAAGCAATCGGCCTTTGTCCGCATCGCCGGGATGCCCGTTTCTTTCAGCCGCCGCTTGATATGCTCCCACACGACCAGTGCCTCCGCAGGCGCGCAGCACTCCGGCCCCATGCAGAGGAAAAGATGCCGCTCCGCAGAGGCGACACCCGCTTTTACAAAACCAGCGGCGATAAGATCTGACATGGCTGCCGCTCAAATGCCGGATGCCACAGGCGGAAGCAAGTCGGGCAAATTCCGAGCGGTGATTTGAACCACGAAGAGCACGAAGAGCACGAAGGGAAACAAAGGAAGGCGCTAGATCCCATTCCTCCACTTCGTGTCCTTCGTGTCCTTCGTGGTTCAAAATAAACCACGGCCCAATTCCGCATTTGCTCACCGCCTCCGTGCGGCGCAGGGTCGCGGCTGTATGAAAACACTTTTTGCGCTTTTTGCTCTCACCACATTTGCCGTCGCCGAGGGCATCGAGCCGATTCCAGCGGATAAGGCGGAGATGGTCTCGCGCGCACTGGTGCAGGCGCTCGGTGCTCCGGCGGACGTTCCTTTTACCTCCGTCGTAGATCCCAAGAAAGCCTCCGGGATGCGTGCTGGAGCGGGCGGGCTGATCTTTGTGCCGGAGGCGAAGCTCACGCTAGAAGCAGTCGCAGCGGCGGGCAAAGAGCCGCTCGCGCTCGGGCAACTCTGGATGCGCGGGGCATCGCCTTCGGTGGGTGATGCGGCTCCTGCGGCAGCAAAATTGCGCACCATCGAGATGGGCGAGGGCGAGGAGAAGCGCCGCGCGCAGGTGTATTTCGTAAGCCTCGCCAGAAACGATGCTGGCACGCTGGAGCTGTCCTTTTTTGCAAAAGAAAAAGAGGCACTCGTGAAGGCACGCCTCGCGAAGACGGATGCGGATGAAAACGGCACGCCAGTCGCGCTCACGGGGCGCAAGGAGGGCGAGAATACGGGCGTGCTCGTGATGACAGTTTTTGGTAGTTACAAGGCCGACGTGCCAGTCATCAAAGCAGCCGAGTAGCCTGTGGATATGCCCACTGCCAGCCCGCGCCCGAAGCTGCTCGTCATCGAGTTGTGGGGGCTGGGCGACCTGACTTTCTCCACCCCGCTGCTCCGCGCCGCTGTGGAGCGATACGATGTGACGCTCGTGGGCAAAGCGCACGCGCAGCCGCTGCTCGCGGGCACTTTCCCGCAGATCGAGTTCATCGCCTACGACGCGCCGTGGACGGCCTATAGCGGCAAATATCACGTATGGGCGTGGCGCTGGCCCGCGCTGCTCGGCCTCATCACGCGCCTGCGCCGCACGCATTTCGATGCCGCCGTCTCCGTGCGCAATGACCCGCGCGACCACCTCCTCATGTGGCTCGCTGGCGCGCGTGAACGCTACGGCTTCCCGTGGAAAACCAGCGCCCACTTTCTCAATCGCCCCGCACGCCGCACACTGCCCAAGCAACACAAAGTCGCCGACTGGCGCGACCTCGGAGCCACGCTGGGCCTGCCCGCGATGGCCACTGCCGAGCCGCTGCTCACCCACGCCGCCTATCACTCCGCGAAAGTGGACGCACTCTTTAGCAGCGTGAGTAAACCGCTCGTCGTGCTCCACCCCGGCGCGCGCAATCTCGTGCGCCGCTGGCCCGAGGCATCCTTCGCAAAAATCGTGCGCCGCCTGCGCGAGATGTTCGATTTCCACCTCGCGCTCATCCCCGATCCCGACGGCTACGGCGCCGCGCTCGCCCCGCTCTGCGACCAGACGCTCCCGCCACTGAGCGTGAGCGAACTCGTGGACGTGCTGGGCCGCGTGGACTTCCTGCTCTGCAACGACTCCGGCCCAGGCCATCTCGCCGCCTGCTGCGGGCGACCCGCGCTCGTCGTCTTTGGGCCCACCGATCCCGATTGGTTCCGCCCGTGGGGCACCCTGCACCACCTCATCATCCGCGACATCTGCCCGTGGCGACCGTGCTTCGACTACTGCCTCTTCGACGAGCCGCACTGCATGACCAAGCTCGTGCCCGAGACCGTCTGGCCCGAGATCCGCGACCACCTCCTCGCCCTGCAAGCACGCGGCATCCTCCGCTCGGTATCCCCCGTCGCGCCGTGAAAACCGTCGCCGTCATCGCCACCTATCGCCGCCCCACCGAGGTCGCGCGCCTGCTCGCTTCACTCGGAAAAAGCACGCTGCCTTTGCATGGCATCGTCATCGTGGATAACGCCGCCGACCCCGCCACCCGCGCCGCCTGCGAGCCACACCGCTACATAGCTGCGCAGGAAAATCTCGGCTGCGGCGGTGGCCTGCGCCTCGCAGAAGAAACTGCCCTCCGCGAATTCCCCACGCTCACGCACCTATGGGTGCTCGATGATGATGTCGTCGTAGAACCCACCACCCTCGCCACCCTCCACTCACAGATGGGCGATGCCGCCGCCGCCTGCCCACAAGCCGCCGACGCCGAGGGCCGCTTAAACTGGTTCCCCGGCCTGCTCGACCGCGCAAAATTCAACGCCCTCCGCCGCGCCGGCACCCCCGCCGAATACTTGGCTCAATGCGGCCCCGCGCCCGAACCCTTCTCCTGGGCCACCGGCGTCGCACTGCTCGTCACCCGCACCGCCATCGAGCACGCCGGGCTGCATCGCGGCGACTTTTGGGTGCGCGGCGAAGACCTCGATTTTTCCCTCCGCATCACCGCCACCGCGCGCGGCTGCTACGTGCCCACTGCCCAAGTCGCCCACCTCCCGCCCGGCGGCGGCATCGTGGCGGATGACTTCCCCGAGCGCATGAAGCACGCCGCCATGCTGCAAAACTCCGCCTACCTCATCGCCCACACTCCTCACGGTCGCCGCCTGCTTCGGCACTGGCCCGGCAACGCCTACCGCCACCTCCGCTGCTTCGGCCTTTCATCATTCCCCGACATCCTCCGAGCCGCCCACCTCGGCGCGTTGTGCGCCCTCCCCGCTGGCTCCCCCGACGGCAAATTTTTCCGCCAAAAACTCACCGCATGAATACGCATATCCCCCTACTTATACCATCCTCACGCTCGCAATCGCTCCATCCGCGTTTTCCGTCCACGCAGAAAGCCATTCGCCGCCGGGCTGGCAAGCATAGATGAGGATATTGGTATCCAGCAGCATAGCCTCAGTCTCGGGATGGCAGCGGGCGATCTTGCCGGATCTCTTTCTGCCAAGCCGCGGGGTCCGAAATATCGCGATAAGGGTTTAACTTTCGCACATCTTCCAAAGCCGCCTTCCGCAGCGCCAGCATCTCCGGCGTCGCAGTGAGCTTTTGGCGCTTCGGCTTTTCATCGGCCTCCGCACTCATCACCACCGTCAGCAGCGCATGAGCCCGCCCCGGCTTCAGCCAAGCAGGCAGCGGCGACAGCAGCCGCACCCCACCATCGGCGCTGATTTCGATGTCCGTCTCCAGAGTGTTCATGGCTGGAAAAGTAATCGCTACCAGCGGAACGTAAAGCCCCCTGCTGGAAGAGAAAGTGGCAGAATCAGTCAGGCAACTTTATCTCACCAAAACAACACGCTCAACCCGGTCACATACTGAAAGTGTCTGTCGGAGGTGGCCAGTGGGAGGTTTGATTGCAGTGCGATGGCTGCGATCCAAATGTCGTTTTGTGGGATGGGCGTCCCGGCGCGCGCGAGTTGGGCAGAGATGCGTCCGTAAATCTCTGGCGTGGATTCGTCTGGCAGCAAGACATCCACCGCATCGAGAAACCGTGTGATTTGCTGCAAGTTTTTCTCAGGGCGCGCGGAGCGATATGCGCCTGCGTATAGTTCCGCCAGCGAAATAAAGCTCATCATAGGCGGCAAACATCGAGACCAATGCTTTGCCATCGCGGAAGTGACGGACGACCACGCTGGTATCCAACAGGACGCTTTTACCAAGAGTCGCCATCCGTCCGCTCCGCCACCGCTTTTACCGCTCGCTCAAAGTCCTCGCCTTCCACGCCCGCCATGCACCCCGCCGTGTCCAGCAAAGCAGCGCGGCGGCGTTCCATGCTCTTGGGATGGAGCCCGCGGACGTAGCGCGCGACTTCCACCAGCTTGGGCGGCGGCAACTCATGCAGATCGCGGACTATGGATTCGATGACGCTCATACGCTGGCAAGTAAGCAGCTAAAAAGTAAAACGCGAGCACGGAAGCAGTGGGTCGCTCCGAGGAGTCTTGGTGGCGTCAATGATCTCTCTGACGCCTTTGCCTTTCCCATCCAGCTCCCTATCCTGGAGCAGAGCTTCCGCGAGCCCAGCATCCTCGTCGTGCAGCACTGGCGGGAGCGATTCGAGCAAGTGTGCTGCAAGCGTCGCCCGTTGGGATTCAGGCAAATCAAATGCCAGTTTCTCGACCTCCAGAAGTGTGCTCATGCACAGAAATTGTCCGACTTCCTACGTGGCGTCAACGGAAGGCTGGGTTGGGGTGGTATAAGCTGTCTGGTGCCTTTGCCCCCCGCATCTATGCCACCGCGAGGCTTTGCTCTGCGTGGTGGAGCAAAGCCAGCACCTGCTCCCGCGACACGCCCTCATACCACGCGAGAAATTCATCTACCGTCGCGCCCGATTCGAGATTCTCAAACAGCGCACGAACCGGCAACCGCGTGCCCTTAAAGACCCACGCCCCACTCACGCGCCCCGCCACCCGCTCTACTGATTTGCAACTAGACCAATCGAACATGGCGCGAGGATAGGGAATAAAGAGCCACTTTCAATAAAGAAGACTACCGCCTTTAGTATCCAGCAGCATCGTCTAGATCCGTATTATTGCACGACAGCCAAACCCGCCGCTCTCGCCATCGTCGCCTGACGGGTATCGAAAGTGTAAAACTCCGTCGCGCCCAGCTCCAGCGCGAGAGCGACATGGAGCGTATCGAGCGAACGGCACAGCGTCGCGGGCGTGTGCCTTATCGCCAACTCCTCCGCACGCGCCAATACACGGCCCCAATCCACGATAGCAGCGACGAACACGCTCTGCACAACGTCCTCCTCAATAGCCTTCCGCACTTCTGCGTGCTCGGCTTCCGTCATCTCGCATCGCCCCAGCTTTTGACTGAGTGCGGACTGCATTTCTAGCCGGTGCAGTGCAGAGAGCGACGCTACCGCATCCCGCACCAGCTCCGTTGCTCGTGGCGAGTTTGGCTCTGGGAGATAGAGCTTTAATAAAACGCCCGTATCGAAATAACGCATCAAAAGCGATCCCCACGGATTTCATCCAGCGTCGCCTGAGAATCCGCCAATAGCCGCCCGCCAAAGATCGCCTTCTGTCTGGCGAGGAAATCAGGCTTCGAGGGTCGCACGACAGCGACCATCTGCGGTGCCCTGCTGCGGCGCTCCATCCATTGCCGCAACTCGTTAAACTTCACAGGCGGCAAGTGCTCAATAGCCTCTTCGATTTCGACAAGCGTGCTCATGCGCGGAAAGTGCCCGAAGTCCTGATGCACGTCAACGAGTGGATGAAGGGCAATCCATTCGCCCGCCCCTCGTTGCTGCTTGGCATTGCCAATAATCTGTC
This sequence comes from Verrucomicrobiaceae bacterium, assembly GCA_043757005.1. Lineage (GTDB taxonomy): Bacteria > Verrucomicrobiota > Verrucomicrobiia > Chthoniobacterales > Chthoniobacteraceae > SXWH01. Next base: position 26,861 of record JAYVQK010000057.1, on the reverse strand, counting down.
TGGCACTTTTGGCTGTTCTGTGCGCCCTGTATCGAGCGAGCGGCGCAGGGTCGCGTAATACCTCGCTGTCTCCGCATCCGTCACCAGCACCACGCACGCAGTCTCTACCGATTGCAGCCAATTCTCTAGTTTTACACGACGGGTAGATTTTAACAGACCGTAGCGATACTCCCCCAGCACGATGCTTGGCAGGCTCCATGTGCGATCTGGGCGCAAAGCCTGCCAGAGCGCGGTGTCTCCTTTTGCCCATGCGGAAAGTGCGTTGGTATCCAGCAGCATCGTCTAGCTCCGTAGCGTGGGGAACTCTGCCTCGATCTCTGCCTCGACTCGTTCGAGTTCCGCCGCTTCGACATCCGGCGGCGGCACAGGCCACGCGGGCTGCTGGCTTCTCCGCGCCCCCAGCCAAACAGCAAGTTTCTCCACCTGCGCTGCGGGCAGTGTTTCGATCGCTTCTTCGATTTCCATGAGCGTGCTCATGCGTGGAAAATGCCCAAAGTCCTGAGGCGCGTCAACGAGTGGATGAAGCGAAATCCATATGTCCACTCCTCAGCGCTGCTTAGTATTGCCAAACAATCTGTCTGGCACGAATGGCACCTTCAGTTTGGCACCTACAGTTCTTCGTGGGCAGCAAAGGGATTGTGCACATACGTGAAAAATGCCCGACCTCCTAATGTGAGGTTAAGGTGAAATAATTTGATCGGCATCGGTGCCTTTCTTTTTTTGGATTGTCTGAATGAGCAGGCTCCCAAGCTGGCGCGTGTTTCGTGGGTTGCCGTTTTCATTGAAGATATCCACGCCTAGCTTTTCAGCGATTCTTCTTAGTTCTGGTTTGGCAGGTAATATGGATAAGTCGCCCCTAATCACTTCAATCGTTCCAGATTCGAGTTCACGGATGAGAAGGTCGTCAAAAGTGACCTCTTTAATGCTCGGTATGTCTATTTTAGGGCGTTTGTTTCTCATTAATGAGCTAATGGGAATTACCAGTTTTGAGTCAGGACCCATCCGCATCCGCTCCTTGGCCTGTTGCACTGATTCATCCAACAGCGTCTCTATTTGCATTTCATCAGTATTCAGTCGAAGGCAGATGACGCGGTCAACTTTATCCAATGTATTTCCGTTGAAATTAAAGGAAGCGCCATTACCCATCTGGGCAGTGGTCTTGACCGAAATTCTTTCTCCTTGAGCGCTGACAACATCATAGCCTTTTTGATTCACATCTGTGGCCATTCGTCCGTTGGTGATCATAGCCGCATAAAGTTCGCCGATGCGTCCACTGAGATGACGCAATTCTGTGGGCTCTACTCCCCAATCTAATTCGCGCTGGAGCCATGTCATCGCTTCCCCGAGCGATTGGATGATTTGAATTTGTGTAAGTGCCATATTGTTTAGCCGCGATTCAGCCGCGTATCCATCCACACGGCGAGGACTAGGACGCTGCCTCGGACCATGTATTTTAGCTCGGGGCCGACGCCCATGAGGCTCATTCCTTTGGCGAGGGTGGCCATGATGAGGGCTCCGAAGAAGACGCCCAGCACGGTGCCGCGTCCGCCTTTCAGCGAGACGCCGCCGATGACGCAGGCGGCGACGGCGTCCAGCTCCATGAGGTCGCCGATGCTGGTGGTGGTGGCTCCGGTGTAGGCGGTCTGCATGAAGCCGGTGATGGCCACGATGACGCCCATGAGCACGTAGGCCCAGATGGTGACGCTGCGCACGGCGATGCCGGAGACCACGGCGGCTTCTTCATTTCCGCCGATGGCGTAAAGGTAGCGCCCGAAACGGGTGTGGCGGGTGAGGGTGTGGACGATGAAGGCGACTGCGCCGCAGATCACGGCGGGGAGGGGGATGCCCTTGTATTCATTGGCCACGAGCACGGCGAGGAAGAGGAGTTGGGAGACGATGAACCATTTCAGAAAGACGAGTTCGCCGTCGTCGCCGTCCACTTTCAGCGTGCGCCGCCGGGCCCATGCGCGGGTGCTGGCGAGGAGGAGTAAGAGGGAGATGGCAGCGGCGAGGAGGAGGCCGGTTTTAGGGTCGAGGAATTCTGCGCTGAGGCGGCGGAGCCAATCTTGCGGGACTTCGAGGTGGGTGCCGCCGACATCGAGGGGCCAGGCTTTGCCCCGCGAGATGCCGGTGACGGAGATGGTGTGACTTTCGATGACGCGCCAGAAGAGGCCTTTGAAAATGAGCATCCCGCCGAGGGTGACGATGAATGCCTGAATGCGTTCGCGCACGATGAGGGTGCCCATTAAGCCCCAGAAAAGCATGGCAACGGCGAGTGCCGCGAGCATGGCGACGGGGTCGGGCCACGGCGGGGCGGGGAAGTAGGCGGCTACTTCGGGGCCGAATTGCACGCCGAGCCAATGGTGGAAGGTGCGGAGCCCATCGCACACCCAGCCGGTGCCCGCGATGAGCACGGTGGCGAGCCCGCCGATGAGGCCCACGCCGCTGCCCGCCGAGAGATCTATGTGCCCCGGCAAAATGACGAGCAACATGCCGACGGCGAGCGTGGCGGTGACGGAGACCTCGACAACGAGTTGGCTGAGGTTGCGCGAGGTGACGAAGCCAAACTCCGGCACGGCAAACGTGAAGAACGCAGCAATGGCAAGGAGCGCGCAGAGCAGTGAGATGTCGCGAAGTGAGAAGCGGGTGCTCATGGTTTAGAGATCAGAGGCTAGGAAGTTTTGCGCGGGTTTCTCTGCGCCCATTGCGGCGGCGAGGAGGGTTTCTTGGCTAGTTCCGCAGGGAAATTCCCCCGCCACTCGGCCCTCATGGAGCATGAGGATGCGGTCGCTCATGCCGATGAGTTCGGGGAGTTCGCTGGAGACGAGGACGACGGCTTTCCCAGCGGCGGTGAGTTCGTGGATGATGTCGTAGATTTCTGCTTTTGCGCCCACATCAATGCCGCGCGTCGGCTCGTCGAGGAGGACGACTTGCGGGTCGGTCATCAGCACTTTTCCGAGCACGACTTTTTGTTGATTGCCGCCGGAGAGTTTGCCCACGCTTACGGTCATGCTCGGAGCTTTCACGCGGAGGCGGCGGAAGAAGGCGTCGTTCCGCTCATGCTCGCGCGCTGGCTGGATGAGCCCTCCACGGCTGAGTCCCGCAAGCGAGGAAAGTGAGAGATTAAACCCGATGCTTTGCTCCAGCACGAGGCCGTAACGCCGCCGCTCTTCGCTCACGAGTGCCAGCCCGCGCTGGAGCATCTCGGCAGGCGTGCCGGGTCGGATCTGCTTATCGCCCATCGCCACGCGCCCGCTCACGCGCTGGCCCCAAGCGCCTGCGAGGTGCATGAGTAGCTCGGTGCGGCCTGCGCCCATGAGGCCGCCGATGCCGAGGACTTCGCCGGGCGCGACGGTGAAAGTGATGTCGTGCAGGCGAGTCGCGCCGCTGCGGGGATCGGCGACGGTGAGCCCCTCCACCCACAGCGCGGGATGCGCGCCGTCTTGCTTTTCAGAGCGCGTGGGCTGGCGGTAGAGGTCGCTGATTTCCCGCCCGACCATGTGGCGGATGAGCTCGGCTTTGGTTGTCTGTTTCGTCGGCGCGGTGAAGACCGTCTCGCCGTCGCGCAGCACGGTGATGCGGTCCGCGAGGGCGAAGACTTCCTCCAGCCGATGCGAGATGTAGATGCACGCGATGCCGCGCCCGCGCAGGTCGCGGAGGATGTGTTGGAGGATCTGCGCTTCGTGCTCGGCGAGCGCCGCCGTGGGCTCGTCGAGGATCAGCACGCGCGATTGCTTGGCCAGCGCCTTCACGATTTCCACGAGCTGCTTTTGCCCCACGCCGAGCTGCGACACGGGCGTCTCCGGTGCCAGCTCCACATGGAAATGCTGCAACAGCTCGCGCGCCTCCCGCTGCATCCGCCCCGCATCCACAAGGCCGAAACGACGCGGCTCTCGGCCTAGGAAAATATTCTCCGCCACCGTCATCCCCTCCACCAACGCCAGCTCTTGATAAATCACCGCCACGCCCGCCCGTTGCGCATCCGCGATCCCGCGAAAATGCGCCACCTTCCCGCCCACCACCAGCTCGCCCTCATAGCTCCCATGCGCGTGCAGCCCGCTCAGGAGCTTGATCAGCGTAGATTTCCCCGCGCCATTCTCCCCGCAAAGCGCGTGGATTTCCCCCGCGTGCAAATCAAACGAAACCCCCGCCAACGCCGTCACGCCGGGGAAGCACTTGGTGATGTTCTTCGCGATGAGGATGGGCTCGCTCATGGATGGGTTTTCAAATCGGAAAGGTTATGCGTTTCGCTCGATACGATGCCGCCAATAACCCGGCTCGCGGCTACAGTGCATGACTGCGAGGATGAGCACGTAGCCGGGCTCGATAGTGTAAAGCACCGCATACGGGAAGACGTGGACGAGGCATCGCCGCACATCTTCTTCAAACAAACGCCAGCGCGACGGAGTCTCAGAAAGTTGGCGGAAAGCGGACTCGACACAGGTGATGAACCGAAGCTCCAGACCGTCCTGACAATCGGCATAGAAACGCGTGGCATCCTCATATTCATCAAGCGCTTCCGGGTGGAACTCATACTTCATCGCCCCACTGCGCGCCGAACGCGGGCGAGTGCTGCCTCGCTGGGGATTGTTTTCACGCGGCCACTGCGGACATCGTCGCGACGGCGCAAAGCTTCTGCGGCCCAGAGCTGCCGGAGGAGGCCGTCTTCCGCTGGATCGAGACTTTCGACGAGACGATCTGCGAGAAGCGCGCGCGCCTCGCTGGGAAGTGACAACGCCTCTTCTGCGATTTGCTCAACGGTCATATTCATGTGAGTTAAAATATCGGGTGTCGTGGAAAGCTCAACTCAATCGGCTCCGCTCATCTACTTCGTCCCGTAGAGCGCGGCCTCGGGGTGGAAGCCGTCTTTCACCACCGTCTCGCGCATATTCTTTTGATCTACGGCGAAAATGTCCGACTGCACGCTGGGCACCTCGATCTTGCCGTTGTTCGTCGTGCCATTTGTCTTCACCTTCTCTCCCCGAGCCAGCGCCACAGAGCCTTCGGCGGCGAACTCGGCGAAACGCTTTAGCGGTTTATAGACGGTCATGGCTTGCTCGCCAGCGAGCACTCGGCGGCAGGCGTCGAGGTCGGCGTCCTGACCCGTCACGGGGATTTTCCCCGCGAGTTGCTCTTCGCGCAGGGCTTGGATGCAGCCGCCCGCCGTGCCGTCGTTGCTCACGAGGAAGCCATCCAGCGTCGTCGCTCCCGCTTTGGAAATCGCGGCTTGTGTGATCTTCTTGGCATTCTCCGGTTTCCAATCTTCCGCCCAATCCGCAAACACCACCTCCAGCAACCCAGCATCCAAGAAAGGCTGGATGGCCTTGTCCTGTCCTTGCTTGAACTGCTTTGCGTTGTTGTCCGTCGGCGCTCCGTAGATGCGCGCGATCCTCTTCTTCACCGCACCCGCCTTTGCGCCCTCGGGGAAAAGCAGCTTCATCAAATAACTCCCCTGCAACTCGCCGACGCCCACGTTGTCGAAGGTGAAATAATAATCCAAATCGCAGTCCGCGATGATCCGATCATACGCGCACACGGGCACCTTCTCCTCGTGCGCCCGCTCCACGGCGCGCGCAATCACCACGCTATTGTGCGGCGCGATCACGAGCACGGAAATGCCGCGCCCGAGCAGTGAGTCACAATCCTTGAGCTGCTGCACATCGTCGCTATTCGCCGAGAGCACGACGACCTCTCCGCCGAGCGCCTCCACGCGAGCGATGAAGGTATCCCGATCCCGCTGCCAGCGTTCCTCTTTGAGCGTATCGAGCGACAGGCCGATGCGGATTTTCTTCGTCGTGCCAGTTGCTTTCGTCGGCACGAGCGCCGTCTCTTTTCCTGCGGAAACGGGCGCGCTGCTCTCGCCGGGCTTGCCACTCGCCGAGGTCGCATCGCCAGCCGCCAAAGAGCTGCCATGCTTGGATTGCGAGATTTGGAAACCAATAAGCACGCTCAAAACGAGCGAGAGAATGACGAGGGAGATGCGGAGTTTCATAATGGTGCTGGTGTGGGTGAAGAGGCGCGCAGCCTACGCACGCAGCGCGCACTCTGCCAAGCCCGCTACACGCGCTCTTTGAATGGCTCGAAGCCTAGCTCGAAGAAGTTCGCCGAGTTGTCCATGACGGTCGGCAGGGAGCCGAGGAAGGAGTCCCATTCTTGATTATTTGTGAACTGCGTATCCCACGCGATGAAGACGGCGGCGGGCACCATGTTCGAGGGCTCCATGAGCACGCGGATGTCTTTTTCCCAATCCGGGATCGTGACGTAGCCGAGTGCAGCGGGTTTGCCGATGAAGCTGTTGTGCGAAAACTGCGAGAGCCATTCGTCGCGCTCGTGCTCGTCCTCGAATTTCGCGTGAGCGTGAGTGGAGAGATGCGTGGTGCTTTTCTCCTCAAAATCCATGATCGTATAGAGCTTCGTGAGCGTCTGCTGGATCACGTTCCAATCGCCCTGCGTGCGTGCGTTACGGATGCCGAATTTGATCCGCTCGGCGTTGCGGATGAGGGTGCCGTTTTCGCCGAAAAAAGTGGCCTTCATTTCGTAATCGAAGAGGTCATCGAAACGACGCAAACGGATCTGATCAGGGCGCAACGAGAGCCCTTCTTTCGGGTGGCAGATGTTCGTCGCAAACGTATCCAGCTTCGCCGCCTGATAAGCCAGCGGCGCTGGGAACGCGACATCTACGTGAACTCCAAAAATTTCAATCGGCACAATTTCCATGCTGCCGAAGCTAGACAGAATCCCGCTGCACGAAAGCCCGATTTTCGGCAGGGCCACGCATCAAAAATGTGGCGACCCCTTAAAACGCCAGCGTCTTTCCCTCCGTCATCACCGCGATACGGTCTGCGAGGCCATGCTGTTTTGCGCTCTCTCGGAGCCGGAGCAGCGGCTCGTCCAGCGGCTCGTAGCTGAGGCGGAAGGTGCCGTAGTGCATGGGCACCATCACCTTTGCGCCCAGCTCGTGAAAGGCCGTCACCGCTTGCTCAGGAGTCATGTGGACTTCGCGCCCGCTCGGCGGCTCATAGGCTCCGATGGGCATGAGCGCCACGTCTATATCGAAGCGTTTCCCTATTTCCCGGAAGCCGGGGAAATACGCGCTGTCGCCGCAATGGTAGATCGTGCGCCCGCCCGCCTCGATGATGAAGCCGCCAAAACCGCGATGCGTATCGTGCAGCACGCGCGCGCCCCAATGGTGGCAGGGAGTGAGCGTCACGCGCATCGCGCCCAGCTCGTAAGTCTCCCAATACCCCAGCTCATGCACGCTGCTAAAACCGAGATCGTGGACGAGATTCCCCACCTCGAACGGCACGACGATGGGCTGATGCGCCGCCACTTTCCGCAGTGTGCGGCGATCCAGATGGTCAAAGTGCGCGTGCGTGACCAGCACGAGATCTATCGCCGGGAGGTCGCTGATTTGCAGGCCCGGGCGCTTAAGCCGCTTCACCACTTTGAGCCACTGCGCCCAGTTCGGATCAATCAGCAGGCATTGCCCGCCGAGCTGGAGCAAAAAGCTGGCGTGCCCGATCCAAGTCACCCCGATTTCATTTGCCCGCAGCTCGGGGAAATCCGGTGCCAGCGCGCGCCCCGTGCGCTTTTGGAAAATGGAAGGCAGCAGGATGCCCGTGAGGTAATTCCCCTTGGCCCAGCCCCGCTTCGGCTTCAACCCCACCTTGTGCGCACCAGTCTCCGCCGGGGCATGATGCCCCTTGGCGGACTTCTGTATGGCAGCCTTCTTCGGCTTTGCTTTGCGAAATAATTGCGGCACGACAGTGAGAATAAGTCGCCCGCCGCATCGCGCAACCGCACATTTCTGGCGTGCGCCGCCCATTTCATATACCGACGCTTTCACGATGCTCACCAAAGCCGAATTCCGTCACGCCATGCGAGACCGCCTGCCCCTGCCGCCCGATGTGCGCGGCACGCAGAGCGCACGCATCTGCGCCGCCATCGCCGCGCTCCCGCAGTGGCAAACCGCGCGCACCGTGGCGTTCTTTGCGCCACAGCCGCGCGAGCCAGACATTGAGCAACTCTGGGCCAGCGCAGCGGGAAAAATCATCGCCTACCCGCGTGTAGAAAACGACGCCCTCACGCTGCACCGCCTCGCCTCGCTCCACGAACTTCAGCCAGCAAAATGGGGCCTCCGCGAGCCCGTCGCCGACGCCACGAGCGTCGTCGCGCCGCAAGACGTAGATCTCATCCTCGTCCCCGGCGTCGCCTTCACCCGAGCGGGCGCGCGCTGCGGGAGAGGCGGCGGCTACTACGACCGGCTGCTCTCCGAACTCCCTGCGTCTGCTTTCAAAATCGGCGTCTGCTTTCCGCACCAAATCACCAGCGAACTCCCCACCGAGCCGCATGATTGCTGGGTGGATCGGGTAGTCTGGGAGTGAGATTTTCTACGCCTTGAAGTCGCGCCGGAGGAAGAGCGCGCAGCCGATGATGATGAAGGTGGCATCCAGCCCGAGCAGATAGAGGAAGTCTTCGGACATCCGCGCCCACGGCACGGGCGAGCGGAAGATATTGATCCAAGTGATCGTATGCGAGGAGAGGAACCAGTGCTTCCAGCTCTCGAAATACGGCAGTTCGCGGAAGATACGATCCATAAAAAACACCGTAAGCGTGAGCACGGTGGCGGCGGCTGGCTTTATCTGCGCGCAGGAAAAACAGAACGAAAGAGAGGTGACGGAAAACAGGCAGAGCGTGACGACTGGCAGGCACGCGAAGTAGCGCAGCAGCCCGGCGTGGGGATCGAACAGCGCGAAGAACCGCTCCTCCGGCACAAGCGCGCAGAGCCCGCCTAGGCCGCGCCACGCATAGCCGGTGGCGAGCGCGGTGACGCCGACGAAGGCCACCAGCACGAATGTATAGAGCAGGCAGGCGAAGTATTTCAGCGCGAGCACGCGGAGGCGGCTGACTGGGCGGCAGAGCGTCATGCGCAACGTGCCGTCCTCGATTTCCTTGGCCACGATGTCGCCGCCGACGAGCGCGACGTAGATCGAGCCGAGCAAAAAGCAGGTGAGGAGGAGCATATTAAAAGCGAGTGTGAGCCCGCCGAAATACTCCTCGAAGACGACGCCGTTCTTTTCCAAAAAGCGGCGGAAGCCCGCCTGCGCACCGTTTGTCTGGAGCATGAGGAGGATGGCCAGCTCTAGCACGATGAACGCGCCGAATCCCATCCACGTGCGTTTGCGTGCGAAGAGCTTGGAGACTTCTGCGCTGAATTGTCGGATGAAGAGAGTCATGGCTTTTGCACTTGCTGGAGATAGAGGGCTTCGAGCGTCTGGCGCTCGGGCTCGATGGCGCGGATTTTTACGCCGCTGGTGACGAGGCGCGTGACGAGATCGGCGATGTCTTCGCTGAGTGGTAGCTCGATGAGGCCGGGCTCTACTAGGGTCGCGCTGCCGAGGACGGCGCTCACTTTCTCCCACGGCTCGGCGACGATGCGGAAGCGCTGGCCCTTTGGCGCAAGCTCCTGCCAGCGGCCTGTGAAGAGCAGGCGGCCTTGATTCAGGATGGCTACGCGGTCGCACAGTTGCTCGACCTCGCTGAGGAGGTGCGAGCAAAAGAGAACGGTGATGCCGCGCTCGCGGTTTAGCCGCTGGATGAGTGCGCGCATCTCGGCGATGCCCTCGGGGTCGAGGCCGTTTGTGGGCTCGTCGAGAAAGATCACCTCCGGTGCGGGAAGCAGCGCCTGTGCAAGGCCGAGCCGCTGCCGCATCCCCTGGCTGTAGGTGCCCACTTGGTCGCGGATGCGCTCGGTGAGGCCGACAAACTCGACGACTTCCAGCATTGCCGCGCGCGGCACCACGGCACTGTAGCTGGTGAAGATCTCCAGATTGCGCCACCCACTGAGATATTCGTAAAAGCGCGGTGCTTCAAAGATCGCGCCCACTTTCGAGAGTGCTCGGGCACGCTCGCGCTGCACGCTGATTTCACCGACGAACGCCTCGCCTGCATCGGGGAAAACTTGCCCGAGCAGGATGCCGAGCGCGGTGCTTTTGCCCGCGCCGTTGTGGCCGAGGAGGCCGAAGATTTCGCCCCGCTGCACCTCGAAGGAGATGCCGTGGAGGGCGGGTTTGCCGCCGAAAGATTTTTGCAGGTTATCGAGTCGGATGGCGGGCGTCATTGGGCAGCGGTGTCGTCTATAAAAGTCAGCTCCTGCGAGACGTGGCAGTCGGCGTAGAGCACGTTGAGTTTGTTTTTTAAAAACGGATGCCAGCCCTCTTTATCGCCCATCACCATGACGCGGCTCGGGTCTTCCAGCGGCGAGCCGGGGACAAATTGCACGGTGAGTGCGGCGAGTCGTTGGCCATTAAGTTTCGGGTTCCAGAGGTAGCTCGTGCCGGTGGTTTGGCCGAGGTTTTTCTGGTCATCTGGGCAGGTGAAAACGCGCGCGTCTTTCACATAGTGCGCCAGCTCAGTATCGAGCGTGGGTTGCTTCTCTTCCTTGCTGTCGCGAGCGAGGACGAGCGTGGGAAATGTGCCGTCGTGCTCGCCGAGATATTGTGCGAGACCGCTGCCGATTTGCCGGAGATTTTGCATACACGCCGCCGCTCTCGCGAGGCGCTGCGAGCGCCCCCACGCAGCGTTGCCGAGCACGGCGAGCACGGCGATGAGGGACATGACGACGAGGAGTTCGAGGAGGGTGAAAGCCGAGCGTGGCGCGCGCATCAGCGGCTCCATTTCACGGTGCGCTCTAGCTCGTCGAGGAAAGGCAGGGCGTCCATTTTAGCCTCGATGGTGGCGTCGCTGTAAAAGGACTTCAGCCCCTCGTCCACGATCTTGCGGACTTGCTCGGGGTCGGCGTCGGCGGGCGGGCCGTCGCCTGCGTGCTGGCGCATATCTTTCACGGCTTTTTCTACGAGATGGCGGCGCTTGAGTGGATCCATTTTGTTAAAGTTTTCCATCATCTGTTTGAAGCCCGTGGGCAGCACGAGTTCCAGATAGTGCGCTTGCTCTGTCTTGCTCATGCCTTTCCAAAAGGAGTCCAGCCGCTTCTGCTGATTCATCTCCTGGCGCTGCTCGAACTCCAGCCCGTTCACGCGCGCGGCGACGGTCTCGATGAACTTGCTGCGCTCGGCTGGTGGTTTGTCCGCGAGGGGATTTTTTCCGACGAACTCTACGATGCGTTCTGGCGTTTGGCGGTGCGCTTTCGCCCACCACAAAGCACCGCCGAAGACACTCCAGAGCACCGCAAGAGCGGCTATGATTTTTGGCCAAGTGGGACGCATACGTTCTCTGTGTAGTCAGGCTGATGCCGCTGCACAACCTCTCGGACGCGCAAATGCGGCGGATGGTTACGCGACTGCCGCCTCGTCTCGCGCCAAGTAGCGCGAGCCGATGAGCCAGAGGGTGCTGGCGAGGACCATCATTAGGGCGACGAGGAGGAAGGATAAATCCCAGCTCGTCTTTTCGGTGATCCAGCCGATGAGCGGCGGGGAGATGGCGTCGCCGAGTGCGTGGATGATGAAGATATTCAGCGCAAAAGCCGTGGAGCGCATGGAGGGCTGCGTGACGTTTGCGAGCGCGGTATTGGCGGGGCCGGTATTGAAAAAGAGGAAGAAGACCGCGCCGAAAACGGCTGCCCATGCGTAGGGGAATGGGAGGGCGAGCATGGCGAGGGTGCAGGGCACGGCGAGGAGGATGGCGAACCCGGAGATCAGCAAATAGGCACCGCCGAAGCGGGGGCGCAGTTTATCGCCGAGCCAGCCGCCGATGAAGGTGGAGAGGATGCCGGCGAGGACGAGGATGAGGCCGAAATTGGTATTCACCTGCGCGAGCAGCGTTTTGTAGGCGGCCTCGTTCGCCACGCGGCCTTGGAGCGTGAAGATGTCGAGCCCGCTTTGGAGCGCGAGGCGTCCGGTCATGTATTTCGGGATCCAAAAGGAGATGCCGCCGATGGCAAAAGTCATCGCGGTCATCGCAGCGGTATTCAGCAGGTAGGAGGGGATGCGGAGGAGTGTGCGGGCGTCTGCGAGCAGCGAGCGTTTTACCAAAGTGCGCGGCACCTCCGCGCGCGGCTCGCGGCGGAAGAAGCAGAGTGCGGCGAGCGCCAGCTCTACGGGCACGACGGCCCAGAAGGCCCAGCGCCAGCCAAAGAATTTATTGATTTGTCCGCCGAGCACGTAGCCGAGTGCGCTGCCGACGGGGATGGCGAGGTAGAAGAGCGACATCACGCGCCCGCGCCGCTCGATGGGGAAATAATCCGCGATGAGTGCTGGCGCAGCAGGCCCATAGCCCGCCTCGCCGATGCCTACGAAGACGCGGCAGATGAGCAGCATCTGGAAGCTCCCGGCGAAGCCCGAGCTGCATGTGGCCAAGCTCCAGACGCCCACGCTGAGTGCGATAATTTTCCACCGCGAATGCCGTTCTGCCATGCGCCCGAGCAGCGGCGCACCCAGCATATAGGCCAGTAGGAAGGCCGATGCGAGCAGGCCGGAGCTGCTGCCATTGAGGCTAAATTGGCGGCTCAATTCGGGCTCGATGGCGGAGAGGACTTGGCGATCAATGTAGTTAAAAAGATTGATCCCGAGTAGGAGCCATAGTGCCGACATCGCGCCGGGGCGTAGTGTGGTCGTGGTGCTCGGCTGGCTCATTTGGAGGCGCGAGCAAAGGGCTTCACGGGGCGGATTGCGACGCCTTTAGTAGAAAAACTTCCCCAATGCCCGCGAGTCTCTATCGTGGTGGACAATGCTAAAATTGCTTTTTCTAGGAGATGTCGTCGGGGAACCGGGCCGCAAGGCGGTGATCGAAATGCTGCCGCGTTGGCGCGAGGAGTGGGGACTGGATTTCATCGTGGTGAATGGGGAGAACTCTGCGAATGGGCGCGGCATCACGCCGAAGATCTGCACGGATTTGTTGCGTGCAAAAGCGGCGGTCATCACGACGGGCGACCACGTTTGGGATCAAAAGGACATCGTGCCGCATCTCGATATGGAGCCGCGTCTTTTGCGTCCGCTGAATTACCCGCCGGGCACGCCGGGGCGCGGCAGCATCGTGCTGGATACACCGAAGGGCAAAGTGGCGGTGGTGAATGTGCAGGGCCGCACTTTCATGCAGCCACCGCTGGAGAATCCCTTCCTCGCGATGGAGGAGGAGATCACGCGGTTGCGGCAGGAGACGCATATGATTTTCGTAGATATGCACGCGGAGACGACGAGCGAGAAGATCGCGATGGGGCGTTTCCTAGATGGCCGAGTAAGCGCGGTGGTGGGCACGCACACGCATACGCAGACGGCGGATGAGCAGATTTTCCCCGGCGGCACGGCGTTCCTTTGCGACGCGGGGATGTGTGGCCCGTCGGAGAGCTGCCTGGGGCGGGAGATCGAGCCGATCATTACAAAATTCCTCACCGGTCGCCCGATCCAATACCCCGTGGCGCAAGGGCCGGTGCGGCTTTGCGGGGCGCTGATCGAGATTGATGAGCGGACGGGGAAAGCATTGAGCATTAAGCGGGTGTCGGAGATTTTCCGGGGGTAGAGGTGTGGCGGGGCTTGTTTTTAGCCACTGATGAACACTGATGGAACACTGATGGGTGACTACGAAGGCCGCGAAGCAACGATTGGCACCAGCCCATCCTTTTCTGATCTTCGCGCCCTTCGCGTCCTTCGTAGTCTCCTTTGTTTTTCTGGAAGTTAGTATTACGGAGACTCCCGGAAACTCACGCGCACCTTGTTTTGAAAAGCATGGTTTTGCTTTTAGCCACGGATGGAACACTGATAAGGCGCTCACCAGTGTTCCATCAGTGGCTTTAAAAGTTTGGCGCGAAGTGACAATCCCGTAGCTTCTTCTTTCCTCCTCCTCGCTGGCAGAGACCATGCTACTGTAAGGATGTAATACTACATAGCCATGAAACTGAACTTCCATTTGGGTGTCGGTGCGCTGGCGATCCTGATCGCCAGTAGCGGGGCCACGGATTTTTACATGAAGGGAGGGGGAAATGATGAGGCTTCGGGGGTGTCCTTGGAGCAGGCGTGGAGGACGCTCGAAAGAGCCAATTCGGCGCAGTTTGCGCCCGGTGATCGGCTCCTTTTGGCCGCTGGCGAGATTTTTACGGGACACCTCGCGATCCGTGGGGAGAGCTTGGCGGAGGGGGGGCTGCCCCCGATTGAGGTGCGCGGTTTTGGGGCCGGTCGGGCGAATATCCATACGCCGGAGGGTTCGGCGCTCTTGTTTGAAAATATCGGCGGCATCGTGCTGGAAGATCTCGTGATTTCCGGCCCGGGGGTGGCCGATACCGTCACGGTGGGTGTCCACTTTCGCAATAGTCTGCCGGGCGATGTGAAGCTGTCGGGCATCCGGGTGAGCGGGCTGGATGTCTCGGGCTTTGGCCGTGCGGGCATCTTGATCGAGGGCGCTGCGCCGGATCGGAGCCGGAGCGGGTTTGAGAATGTGGAGATCCTCAACACGGTGGTGCATGATAATTTCCGCAGCGGGCTGGAATTCACGGGTGTGTATGACGGGCCGCACCCTGGGATGTGTCACCGCAACGTGGTCGTGCGCCGCTGCATCGCGCATCATAATAGTGGGCACCCCGAGATGCGGACGCACTCGGGCTCGGGCATCATCCTCGCGGATGTGGATGGCGGGCTCGTAGAGGGCTGCGAGGCGTATGAAAACGGCGCGCTTTGCCAGGCTCCGAAAGGTGGCCCCGTGGGCATCTGGGCGGTCGTCTCGGATCGCATCACCTTCCGCCATTGCCTGAGCCACCACAATCGCACGAATACGCTGGATGGCGGCGGCTTCGACTTCGACATCGGCATCACCAATTCCCTCATGGAGGACTGCCTGAGCCACGATAACGACGGCCCCGGCTTCCTCCTCTACACCTATGGCGGGGCGCCCCGGCTCTTTGAGAAAAACACCATCCGCCACTGCATCTCGCGCAACGACGGGCAGAAGAACGACTACGGCGGCTTTTTCATCGGCCAGCATTTTAACCCCGACGGCGTGCGCAATATCGTGATCGAAGACTGCCGCATCGAGATCACCGCGAACACCGTGCCGACGCGCGCCGCGATCACCGTTTTCGGCGCGCAGGATGTGCATTTTGCGAGAAATGAAATCATCACCACCGGCGGCGTGTGGTTCGTGAACGCGAACGACAAACGCGACGTGATGTCCTTTGACGATAATCGCTTTACCACCACCGACGATGCGTGGCGGCTCTCGTGGGCGGGCGAGATCATCGAGAGCGTGCAGCGTTGGGTGGAGGCGCTTGCGGGGGATAGTGGAGATTGAATGGAGTTCTGAGTTTTTTTTGTCGCAAAGAGTTGCAGCCGCCCCAGCCGAGATGCCACAACACTTCGACCACGATGACTCTCCAAGAAATCTGCACAAACGCCATCCAAACTGGCCGCGACATTGACCTCGCCGGCTGCGACTACGGCCCGCACAAGCGGACGAATCAGCACCTCGGCATCCAGCCGTATTATTACTTCCTCGCCGGCCTCGTGCGCTCACTCGGGCTGCGCAACATCCTCGAAATCGGCACCAGCTTCGGCGGCTCCATCCTCGCCATGTCGCGCGGCTGCGGCATCGAGACGCCCGGCGTGCGCCTCGTCACCGTGGATAAAGTGGATATCGCTGGCGAACCCCTCATTTCACAGAAAAAGATCACCCGCCTGCTTGGCGACTCGCTCGCGGAGGCGACGCTGAAACAAGTGCAGAAGCACCTCAGCGCGCCGATTGATCTGCTCTACATAGACAGCAAACACAGCCGCGAGCACGTCCTCGGCAACATCACAAACTACGGCAAAGCACTGCGCCCGCGCCTCATCGTCCTCGACGACATTCACCTCAACGAAGAGATGGAAGGCATCTGGGCCGAGCTGAAAGCACAATATGGCGAGCGCGCCTACGATGTCTCCGGCCTAGCCGAGCGCGCGTGCGGCTTTGGGGTGATTGGCAACGGAATTTAGGAGCGTTGTCTCGGATGATGGAGCGCCTGCGGCGGGCTGAACTCTTAAGTTTTAACTCCGAACTCTTAACTCTTAAAGCGCCCCCGCCGTTAATAATTAATAGTTAATAGTTAATAGTTAATAGTTAATAGTTAATAGTTAATAGTTAATAGTTAATAGTTAATAGTTAATAGTTAAGAGTTAAGAGTTAAGAGTTAAGAGTTAAGAGTTAAGAGTTAAGAGTTAAGAGTTAAGAGTTAAGAGTTTTGCGCCCCCCTTTTGCTACGCCTTCTTCACCATAAACCCCACCTTCCCCAACCGCCCCCACTCATAGTGGCTCGTGCGCTCACGGTCGGTCTGGCCGATCTTATCGTGCGCGTAAGTCTTCGAGACAAAGTCCGGGAACGCCGCGCTCATATCCACATCGTGCGAAAGCAGCAGCCCGCCATCCCCCATACGATCCCAGAAATAACGAAACTCCATCAGCATATGCTTATAGCGGTGCGAGCTATCGTGCAGAAACATATCCACCTGCGCGGGAAAGCCGCCCTTCTTCATAAAGTCCTCCACCTTCCCCGTGAGCGGGATAAAGCCGCCCTTTAGCTCGTCTGGAATGAGCACCCCATGCGGGCAATCCGGCATCCACTCCACACTATAGAGCTGCGGCTGCACCACGCCCTCATCCTGCATCGCCTTCAGGATAAATGCCGACGACATCCCCAAGAACCCGCCCGTCTCCACGACCACACTAGGCCGCCGCCAGCGCGTGAGCGCATACACAAAAGCACAGTCCAGCGACCCCATCGGGCTCTTACTCCCCTGCGCCTCCCGGCGCCGCATCATCTCCGCCATAAAGTCGCTCGAATTGATCTGAGCGGCGTGCAGGAGAATCGTATTCCAACTAAATTTGTGCGACATCTCATCTCCTGTAGCCGAAGCACGGAGCCGTTGGCAATCTTTGGGGAATGAATTTCCGAATTTCAGATAGTGGTATCGTTTGGAAATGAACCACGGAGAACACGGAGGACACGGAGAGAAGATATAAAACCAAATGCCTTCCCTGTATTGCCTGCATGCCCGCCGTATTCTCCATGGTTCATTTCCAAACTGAGCCATAATCACCTACCCTTGGCTCTTGACCCGCCACGCAGCTTACTATTCGCTGCAACTCATGGAACTTCCCGCAGCAATCAGTTACCGTGACGACTTCCGCAAAGCGCGGGAGGCCGCGCAGCAGGATGCAGAGAACTTTGAGCAGGTTGCTCACGCTTTGGAAAATCTCGGCGCTTATCTTTGCGCCACTCGTCACAACGGTCTCGGCAAATACAGGGCGGCGATCAAGGTGCTTGCCTGTAATTCACCTCTGGCTTCTCCAACTTCCGCCGAGCGATCCTTTCATACTCCTTTCGATGAGTTGTATCGCCTCGTCACAGATTGTCGGAATAGCGCAGCACACGAAGGCGTCTTTGCACGCAACTTGACCCAGCACGCCATTCAAATTGCTATCGTCATCGAAGATGCCTTAATTCAAATCATCACCATGGATCACCCAGATGCTTCTCAAATCAGCGACTTTATGATCCGCAATCCTATCTGCGCCGAGATGTGGTATCCTTTGAGTTTCATTCGACAAAGTATGCTCGCAAATTCGTTCTCCTTCCTTCCAGTTACGCATCAATCGGGGAAACCCTGCCACGTAATTTCTGATCTGGCGTTGGCGAGCTACCTCGGTCCGAATACACGCGGCGGCATGAGAAAGGAACGGCTATCCCAAACATTAGAATTCGCTTCATCCAACGGGTTAAATCTTCTCCCGGCGGCAACGATCAAAGCAAACGAAAGTGTAGAAGCCGCAATCAAGGCACTCAAAAGAGCCCTTCACCCGCCGATGTTGTTGATTCTGGATGAGGCTGAGGCGCATTTACTCGGTGTCGTGATGCCTTTCGATTTACTCTAAATGAGCCTCAGGATAGATACTCCCATAAATGAGCGTTGGCCGTTTCCGCGTAAGGTTTTTCTATGGGGTTGGCTCATCGCCTCATTGCTCACCATATATTTTAATTCTCGAACCACAGCGCCAGAGACGAACGCTGTAGTCCAGATAGCAGAACAGAAGGCCACACCTGCTCAAGAGAGTCCTGAGTTGTTGTATCAAAAAGCACTTGCAACCGAAGATAAGGTTGAGCGTATGCAATTGTATCGCAGGGCAGCAGAGCTAGGCTATGCGGCAGCCCAATATGAGCTTGGCCTGACTTATTCTTTTGGCCTTTATGGAGTCACGCAAAACGACACGCAGGCCGCACAATGGTATCGTAAAGCAGCAGAACAGACTGATCCATGCTCAGTGGATGCGCAGAATAACCTCGGCGATATGTATCGAGGAGGGCGAGGAGTAGAGAAAGACGAAGCAGAGGCAGTGCGGTGGTATCGCAGAGCGGCAGAAAAAGGAGATGCTGATGCACTGTGGAGGCTTGGCAATATGTATAAAGATGGCCGGGGAGTAGTTAAAAATGAAGCTGAGGCGGCGGAGTGGTATCGTAAGGCGGCAGAAAAAGATGTAGGGGGACGAGAATTCCGGCAATATAATCTGGGGGAAATTTATAAGAATGGCGATGGCTTAGCCAAAGATGAAGCTGAGGCGGCACGATGGTATCGCAAAGCTGCAGAGAAAGGATTGCTACCTGCACAGTATTCTCTGGGTGCGATGTATGAATATGGTATTGGCTTGACCACAGATGTAACAGAGGCAGCGCAATGGTATCGTAGAGCGGCAGAAAAAGGATACTCAGATGCACAGATTGCACTTGGACGCTTGTCTAAAGAAGATGTGGAGTCGTTTGGGTGGTATCTTAAGGCGGCAGAGCAAAACGACGCGGGGGCTCAGGTTATTGTTGGTTTCGATTATCGGTCTGGAAGTGGTGTCGCGGAAGATCAGAAGGAAGCCGTCCGATGGTTTCGCAAAGCTGCGGAACAAGGTAACGAGGAGGCACAATACTTCCTTGGATGCAGTTATGAGGAAGGATTGGGTGTGGAAAAAAACGAAGCAGAGGCGGTGCGATGGTATGGAAAGGCGCCGGAGCAGGGAGCGATAGGCGGGCAGATTTGCATGGCTAGGATGTATGAGGAAGGTCGCGGAGTAGCCAAAGACGAAGCAAAATCAGTTGGCATGTATAGAAAACTGATAGAGCAAGGCCATTTTGTCGCTCAGTATTACCTCGGGAAAATGTATGAAGAAGGGCGCGGTGTGGCCAAAGATATTAAGGAAGCGGTGCGGCTATACCGTGAATCGGCAGGCCAAAATTACCCAGAAGCGCAATGTGCCCTTGGCGGTCTGTATGCGAGCGGGAATGGGGTAGCAAAAGATTTGGCGGAGGCAGCACGTTGGTATCGTTTAGCAGCACGTTTCAGTGCCGAAGCACAATGGAATCTTGGATGGCTATATAAAAATGGCCTCGGAGTGGCGAAAGATGAGGGAGAAGCGTTGCAATGGTTTAAGAAAGCCGCAGAGCAGGGACATCCACAGGCTCAGAATGTCCTTGGTGTTATGTATAAAAATGGGCGCGCAGTGGCAAAAGACGATGTTGTAGCCGTATCATGGTATCGTAAAGCGGCGGATCAGGGACACGCGCCTGCTCAATATAATCTGGGCGATATGTATGAACTGGGTCTTGGAGTGGCCAAAAACGAAACAGAAGCAGCGCGTTGGTATTATAAAGCTGCAGAGCAAGGAGTGCCAAATGCTCAAGCCGCACTTGGTCAACTTTATGCGCATGGAAGAGGGGTTCAGAAAAATTACCTTGAAGCCTACAAATGGCTGAATTTGTCAGCAACAAAAGTGGACTCCGAATGGGCAGCAGCCGCCGCGCAAGATCGGGATAAGATCGAACAATTGATGACCCCTGCACAGATTTCAGAAGGTCAACGATGGAGCGCGGCTTTTGTTCCGAAGAAAGAAGGGGCTTCCAAGCTTGCAAGTGGTAATCCCGAAACTCACAAAGGCGATGACTCAAAGCCTGCGGGAGTAACTACGGAAGTGAAAGCAACAGGCAGTGGATTTTTCGTCGGGAACGATGGCTATTTGCTGACCAACTGGCACGTCGTAGAAGGAGCGGCACGCTTGAAGATAAAGACGAAAGGGGGGAGTTCTTCCCGCGAGGCTCATCAAGAAGGACGAGGAGCATGATGTGGCACTTTTGAAGGTGGAGGGGAAGTTTCCTGCTTTACCAGTGGCAAGCAGCAAAGCGGTGAAGCTGGGGCAGACTGTATTCACCATTGGGTTTCCAAACGTGCGCTTGCAGGGAGTGGAGCCAAAGTTGACGAAAGGGGAAATCAGCAGTCTTACCGGAATTCAGGACGAAACGGATTGCTTCCAAATCAGCGTGCCTTTGCAGCATGGCAATAGCGGCGGGCCACTTGTGGATTTACAGGGAAATGTGGTCGGGATCACCACCGCGATATTGAATGTCGAAAAGACGTTAAAATTCACGGGCAGTCTGCCTCAGAATGTGAACTACGCCGTGAAAAGCTCATTCGTGCTCGATCTCATCAAAACGGTGCCAGCACTGGCGGCGAACTTGAAAGAGCCGCACAGCGGCGTGGAACGGAAATTTGAAGACGTAGTGGAAGAGGTCGAGGCCGCGACGGTGCTCGTGCTCGTTTATTGAGGGGCCGTTGTTGCAGACGATGGGGGGGAAAGAAGTTGGTGTTCACGCGAACTCAGCTTTGAGATTGTCCCCGCCCGTTGCCCAGCGCGTTGCTGCACCTTCTTCCGCATCGCCCGCAAGCGCGTGCCCAGCCAAAGGTGCCCAGCCAAAGGTGCCAGACAGATTATTGACGCTCGGGGCCACTCCGCTTCTTCTCGCGTGCCGTTCACGGGCGGCGGTTTGTTGAAAGTATCAGCTTTTAGCTAAAGATTTCTTCTCCCCACGTTGCAGTTTCAAAAAGCGCGTGTCTCTGTGATCCTGCCCACGCACCGGGGCAGGTGGCCGCGAGGCGCTGATCGCACGGGTTGCCGCGACCATCTCCTCCAGCATCCGCAGCTTTTCACCCACGGGCAGGGCCGCGAGTTGCTTCCGCCGTTCCAGCTTTCGGGCGGTGAGTTGGCGCATCAGTTCGGTCATGGTTCGAGGTAGTCGTGTTGGAATTTTTGCCACTTCGCCATCAGCTCGTGACGCGCAAGTATAGCCTCAAAAACCGCCCTATCAAGCACGTCGGCCTCCACAAAGCGCAGCACTCGGTCGTAGTCTCTGGGCCTGCCGACTTGCAGGCAGATAGCCGCGAGATGCTCCCCAGTGAAGACCCGCGTGGCCACACCACTGACATCGCGCTCCACCGCTTGAGCCAGTGCCTCCTCGACCAGCGGAGTGCCCGGCGGCACAAACTCCACCGCCCAGCCTTCGATGATGATGAACTGCCCATCGGGAACGTAACCTTGCACCCGCAGATACTCGTAAATCGGCCCCAAAGTGAGCAGTGAACCGCCAACGGAGGTCGGCAGCATCACAAACACATCCACATCCTTCGTGGTGATCGGCTCCAGCCAAAAGATGGAACCGACCGCCCCGCCAATGGCATACCGCCCGATGACCCCATCGGCTTGCATCTGGTTGATGACGGCAAATATTTTCTCCACGTTCGTTTTTGGATGAGGTTAAAAGGAATAAAAGAGGATCTTAGCAACTTTACGAGAAGATTGACAGGGTTAAAGCCCTGTATTTGCAGACGAGAAAAGTTTTGAACAAATTTCGAGTAATACTGTAGGGTCTTAGCAGCTTTAGGGGACTCCCGAAAACTCCCGCCACACTTTTAAAAGCCACTGATGAACACTGATGGAACACTAATACCATCTTTCAGAAATAAGGGGACTACGAAGAACGCGAAGCAGCGGCGGGTTCCATGTGCTTCTCTTTTGTTCTTCGCGTTCTTCGCGTTCCTCGTAGTCCCATTTGTATGGTCAGGTTATTTCAGAAAGATGGTATTGCTCTAGTATCAAATGCGTTGGGAGTTTTTGTCGGTAATCTATTGTAAGTGATGTTTGCCAACGCTACCGGGGAGGGGTATCATCCCCACATGCCAGTTCCAGTGATCAGTGTGGCGCAAATGCGCGAGTGGGAGAGGGTGACGTGGTCTTCCGGGACCAAGGAGGATGCCGTGATGCGGAGCGCAGGTAAGGCGCTCGCCGTGCTTGCGGAGAAACTCACCCGCCCCGATGACTTCATCCTTTTCCTAGCTGGCAAGGGACACAATGGCGATGACGCGGCCTATGCTTACGATTTCGTTGCCAACCGTCGCCGGGAGCTGCTGCGTATCATCGCGCCTGAGAATTCTACGCAGGAGATCGCGGCGCTGCTAGAGCGCAAGCCCGCTCTCATCGTGGATGGTTTGTTCGGTATCGGCCTAGACCGTGCGTTGTCTAGTTCGTGGATAGATTTGATTGAGCGTGTGAATCAACCCGGTTTCCGAATTCTCGCGGTGGATGTGCCTAGCGGGTTGGACGCGGATACGGGCCAGCCGTTAGGGGGCGCTATTCGCGCATCGTTCACGCTGACCTTTGGCGCGGTAAAGAACGGATTGCTCAGGACGGATGCGGCTCCATTTGTCGGTCGCTTGGAAGTGGCGACGGACATCGGACTGGCGGCTCATCCTTTCACGACAGAGGTGGGCTATCTGAATAGCAGCGATTTCGTGGGCTTCCCGCCGGCGCGGATGCTCACGGGGCACAAGGGCACGTTTGGCCACCTAGCGATCATCGCCGGGAGCCGTGGCTGGCATGGCTCAGCGGTGCTGGCCGCTCGCGGTGCGCAACGAGCGCAGCCGGGATTGATCACGGTGCTGACGCAGGAGGATGCCTATCTGCCAGTGGCGTCCCAGCTCCAATCGGTGATGGTGCAGGCGATCACGCAGGAAATCACGCTGCCGGATTCGGCCACAGCGATTGTGGTGGGCCCGGGACTGGCCTCGGAGCAGATTTCAGATTCGTTTCAACAGGCGGTTTGTCGGCTCTGGCAGGATTCGCCGCTGCCGATCTTGGCGGATGCGAGTGCTCTGGGCTGGCTTCCCGAGGGGCCGTATCCCGCAAACGCATTGCGAGTCATCACACCGCATCCCGGCGAAGCGGCGCGGATGTTGCAGTCCACCATCGCAGAAGTGCAGGGAGACCGAGTGCGTGCGTTGCGCGAGCTTTCCGCACGCTGGGGCGGCTGCTATGTGGTGCTAAAAGGCCACCAAACGGCGATCGGGCGCGCTATCGGTGAAGTGCTCGTCAATAGCTCCGGCAACCCACACCTAGCGCAGGGGGGCAGCGGAGATTTACTGGCGGGCTACCTCGGCGGCTGGCTGGCACAATCGCCGCCGCCATCAGGGATTGCCCGCTTTTTATCCTACGGCGTGTGGCGTCACGGCGCGGCGGCGGATTCGCTACTCGCCCATCGGCCCAGCTTTAACGTGGAGGAACTAGCGGAGGAACTCGGCCAGCCCCGTGCGAGTGAAAGTGACAATCCATCCTGAAAACAAGGCTGGAGCCGTCGCAACCAAGGCTTGCACCGTTTTCAGCCGTCGCTCCGCGACGGGCGCTCGGTGCCCTCGACCGTGGGTCAAAACCCACGGCTACCCTCGGGCTGCCGCTACGCGGCAAAAAAGCAGCTCCTGCCTGAGCAGAGGAGGAAAGCCGTCTATAGAAGGGGGAGCCGTTTATTCCTGTCCGTATCGGTGTGTCATTCCAGTCGGTGTTTTTTCAACACAGTAGAACTAGTGGATCGGCGCTTTGGCGAAAGTGCTCGCTTGGAATTTCAGCACGCCGCAGTTGCCAGCTCTCGCGGGCTGATAGTAAATGTGCGGTGTGAGTGTGCCTGCTATTTCTATCCAAAATCTGACGAAGGAATTTACGAATCCTTCGGTGCTCAAACGCGGCAGCATCGTGGCGGTGAAAGACCTCTCGCTCTCGGTGGAGGCGGGGCACGTCTATGGCCTGCTGGGGCCGAATGGCTCGGGGAAGAGCACGACGATGAAGGTCGTCCTCGGACTGGTGACGCCGACGGCGGGGAGGACGCATATTTTCGGGCGCGACAGCCGCGATGTGGAGAGCCGGGAGGCGGTGGGCTTTTTGCCGGAAAATCCGTATTTCTACAAATTCCTGACGGGCACGGAGACGCTGCATTTTTACGGAAAACTGTGCGGCCTCAGCGGGGCAAAGCTCGCCGCACGCACGAGGGAACTGCTCGCGCTGGTGGGCTTGGAGGGCGCGGCGGATCGGCGCGTGGGTGGCTATTCGAAGGGGATGCTCCAGCGCATCGGCCTCGCGCAGGCGCTCGTGCAAGAGCCGCGCCTGCTGGTGCTGGACGAGCCGACGGCGGGCGTGGACCCGGCGGGTTCGCACGACATCCGGGATTTGATTTTGAAGTTTAAATCGCGCGGCATCACGGTGCTGCTGTGTTCGCATTTGCTGGGTCAGGTGCAGGAAATCTGTGACCGCATCGGGATCATGAATCACGGCGTGCTCGTGCGGGAGGGGGCGCTGAGCGAGCTCATCACCATCGAAAACCAGACCGAGCTGATCTTTGAAAACCTCGCCCCCGAAGTGCTCGCCGATCTCCGGGCCCGCGCAGAAGCCGCCGGCGCACGAGTGGTCGCGAGCGGCAAGCCGCAACGGAATCTGGAACGCTACTTCCTCGATGTGACTCACCAAACGAAGCCATGACCACCGACGCCACGATCTCTCTTCCGCCCGCTTCGACGCACAAGATGTTCTCGCTCGCGCGGGTCTTTGCCATCGCGGGGAATACCTTCCGCGATCTCGTGCGGCAGAAGGTGTTTTATTTCATGCTCATCTTTGCGCTGATCCTCATCGGCGGTTCGCTGGCGCTGGTGTCGCTTTCTTTTAAGGGCCAACTGCAAACGGTGATGGATGTGTCGCTGGGGGCGATCTCGGTTTTTACGATGCTGCTGGCGGTGCTCTCCACGGCGATGCTGTTGCCAAAGGACATCGAAGATCGCACGCTCTACACGATCCTCGCAAAGCCGGTGGCGCGGTTTGAGTATCTGCTCGGCAAGCTGCTCGGCGTGGCCTTCATGCTGACGATCGCGACGCTGCTGATGTCGGCGGTGTTTTTCGTGGTGCTGTATTATTGGCAAGGGCAGGAGGTGGGGAATATCGAGCGGTTTTCGCGCAGCGCGGAGGAGACGGTGGCGGCGGTGGCGCTGATGAAGGCGGGCACTTTCACCGCGACTCTCTACGCGGGCATCGGCGTGATCTTGCTGCGGGCGGTGGTGTGCGCGGCGCTGACGCTGATGGTGTCCACGTTTGCGACTTCGTGGCTCTTCACGGTGATCGTGGCTTTTATGATGATCCTCATCGGCCATCTCGTGCCGATCGCGCGCGGCGTGTGGCAGGACCCGGTTCATTCCGGCGTGGAGATGTCGCTGCCGCTGGGGCTTTTTCTGCGACTGGTGTGCGTGGTTTTCCCGGACATGCAGCTCTTTAATATCGTGGATGACATCGCCGTGGGCGTCCACATCTCGGCGGGGGTCTTTGCGAATACCGCGATGCTCGGCGGTGGCTACCTCGCGGTGTATTTGCTCGTGGGGTATCTCTTTTTCGCATGGCGGGAGTTATGAAAAAGGGAACGATCCTCGGCTTTTCGACGCTGCTCGTGTGGGGCGTGGTGAAGGCCCCCATCGAGTCGCACATGACTACCCAGCGGCATGAGCAGCAGCTCGGCGGCTACAAGATCACCGCGAGCCTGCGCCAACAACTCGGGCAGGCGGGCTTCCTCGCGATGCTGGGCGGACTGCGCGCGGCGGTGGCGGATTTGCTGTGGATCCGCGCGCACATCGCGTGGCAGGACACGCAGTATGGGCGGATGAAACTTTACTTTGACGCCTGCACGGCACTGCAACCGAGGCGGGAAAATTTCTGGGAGACTGCTGGCTGGCACATGGGGTGGAATGGCGCGGCATATATGGAAAGCAGCGAGCGCGACCCGATCAAACGGCAGCGTGAAATCGCGGAGTATCATCACCTCGGAGAGTCCTACTTTATCGAGGGCACGCAAAATCTCCCCGAGAGCTGGCGGCTCTACGACTGGCTCGGCGCGCTGTATCGCGACAAGCTGAAAGACCCGTGCAAAGCCGCCACCGCTTACGAAGAGGCGAGCAAGCGCGAGGGGCACCTCGATTACACGCGGCGCTTTGCGGCTTACTTTTTAGCGGAGTGCCCCGGCCACGAGCAGGAGGCTTATGGGAAGCTGCTCGCGCTTTATAAAGAGGGAGAAAGGGAGTGGCTGCCGACGCTGCTCGTGAAGCTCCAGGAGATGGAGCGGAAATTAGGAATTCCCAAAGAGCAGCGGGTCTATATACCAACGAAAGAACTTCTCCCGGCTGAATAAAAATTTATGCGGATCGCCATTTTTGGAGACATCCACTCAAACCTCGAAGCACTACAAACCGTCCTCGCAGATGCGCAGGCGCAAGGCTGCACGCACTACGTCTGCCTCGGCGACATCGTGGGCTATAATGCCGACCCGAAGGCGTGCCTCGATCTCGTGCGCGCGCTGAATTGCCCGGTGGTGAAGGGCAACCACGACGAACTGGCCTGCATGAGCGAGAACCCGAGCAACGTCTCGGCGCTCGCAAATGAGGGTATTGATTTCACCCGCTCGCAGTTAGAGCCCGAAGACTTCACTTGGCTGGATGGGCTCAAGTTTGTGCGGCAAGTGCGCGACTTCACCGTCGTCCACGCCACACTCGATACGCCGCACCGCTGGGGCTACGTGCTGAACCAGCTCGATGCGGGCGCGAGCTTTAGCTACCAGCATACGCAGCTCTGCTTTTTCGGCCACACGCATGTGCCGCGCGCTTACATCCGCGACAACCATGTGCAGACGGTGGAGCAGTGGCAGATCATCCCCATCGAGGCGGGAAAAAAATACTTTGTGAACGTGGGCAGCGTCGGCCAGCCCCGCGACGGCGACT
>JAYVQK010000056.1:0-2629 GCA_043757005.1 Verrucomicrobiaceae bacterium | reverse complement strand
ACACCCAGCCCCGAGAGCCACCCTCTGGCGATGAGATCAGAGACTCGCAAGTGTGCATTCTCATCGAGAGCATCCTTAGTGAGCTTGAGCCGCTCCACGCGGGTGGGGCCACTGGGCTCTCGGTTGAGCCAGCAGCCATGCCCTGCGGCGAGGAAATCCACGGCGAGCGGGTGATGCGCGCTGAGGATGATCTGCGCTCGCCCTTCTAGGGCAATGTCTTGCAGGCGAGTCAAGAGTGGCTCGATCTCGCCGAGGCCGAGGAAATTGCCGGGCTCATCCAGCAATAGCGCACCGTGGTGTTCTTCGACAACGGCTAGAGCCATTTCGAGGATCACTAAAGCGATCTGACCAGAGGACAGCTCATCAAGTCGGTAGCGGAGTGGCTTCCCGCCTTTGTTTTCCACGACACATTCGAGGATTTTTGCATCCCCCGAAGGAGTTGCTTGGAAAGCGATCAAACCGGGCAGTGCTCCTTCTTTGATTTTGCTCTCTGCGGAGCGTTCGGCAGCCGCCTCTGCACTCAAGAGGTAGGCGAACCAATCCGCAAAATCCGAGCAGTCGGGTGAAGGCAGCTTAACGGGGCGTTTGTTTGCGCTGATGGCTTTGACGAGGGCAGGGTTTAAGGCAAATACTATGGTCGCCTCCATAAACTTACGGAAAGCAATGAGTTTGGTGTAGTCTTTACGCTCAGGGACACGAAAAAGGCCAGAGTGATGCCAGTCTGAATCGAAGCTCGGCCCCTCTACGTGCTGATCGCTGTATAAACATGTGTTGCCATCTCGGTTTTCAAAAAGAAGTTTCCCGTTCAGTGAAAGCGTCTCGTTACCGACTAGAACGTCCCCTTCCTCCGGCTGTTGATGGATGCCGAGATTATAGACATAATCCCCTTGGGGCAGGCGGACTCCGAGTTCGAATGTCTGCCTGTCGTTGATGTCCCAGCGAGTCAGAGATTTTGAAGGAAAGACATTGTCTGTGCTTTCGCGGCCAAGGATAAAGTCCCTCAGTTTTGCGATGAGCAGCAGACTCGCGGACTTGCCCGAGCCGTTGGGCCCCATCAATACCGTGAGCGGCTCAAGCGGGAGTTCGAAGTTTAGAAGACAGCGATAGTTGTCTGCATAGAGTTTGGTGAACATACGATTCCGTTGTCCGTATTGGCAGAACAGAGAATACACAAGTCGGCTTTCGGGAGTGACGTGTGAAAGAGCGCGTTGCAGGCCGCTTTTCACCGCGACGCTGGGTGGGGTGACGACTGGAAATGACATGGGCCTGTGGGCGGTGGATAGCGCCGCCGCTCTGCGCCCGATCCTCCGCGAAGGTGGCCCGCTGCTGGGGAAAACGGTGAAGGCTTTTAACGTGTTAAAAGCCGTCGCTGGCAGCACTGGCGCAGCGCACGCCTACAACAGCGCCGCTGCTATCGTGGCGCAGGTGACTTTTATGGATAATACGACGGCCATTGTGAAGATCGCGGTGCCGTAGGGGCGGCGAGGTTGAGGGATATTGGTTGATGGTTGATTGAAGGCACGCTTGCGATTCATCAACCCACGCAAAGCCCTGCTCTCGCAAGAGGGCGGGGCTTTTTTGTATCGCAGCACACAGCGACTTAGCGCGCGTTCGTCGGAAAACGCCGAGGCCATCGAGGAAGAGCGCCGCCTTTTCTACGTCGCCGTGACGCTCGCGCTCCGGCCCTATAAGCCGCTCCTACTTCGTGGAGTGTTTTTTAAAATTGGGGGGATGGTGTCAGCGGCGATCTCGCTTTAGTAGGGCTTCGCGGGCTTGCTCTAGTTTTGCGCGCTCGGTTTTGGTGAGGCTTGCTAGACCGGATTTGGCGATTTTATCGAGCAATGCGTCCACTTCGGTTTCGGGGTCTTCGTCTTCTTGGGTGGGGATGCTGCGGGATGCGGCGCGTGCTTTCACGGCGACGGGCGGGGGGAGCACGCGGAATTTTGGCTTGGCGCGGAAGTGAGAAAAGCTGGGCATCGTCCAGTGTCCGCGCTCGTAGCGGATGTAGGCAAAGGCGGCGGCGCAGATGGCGAGGAGGCTGGTGAGTGCGGGCCAGTTGTGGTCGGGCAGATACGTCATCGCGGAGAGGGTGATGCCGGCGAAGGCGAGCCATTTCATGGTGATCCAGTTCCAGTATTCGGCGTTGGGATACAGCGTGCAGTAGGCGACGAAGATGCCGATGAAAAGGTGATACGAGCCCGCGTAGCCGTCGCTCGTTCTCGCAAGCCACCAGAGCGTAGGCACGAGCGCCGAGACCGCGCAGAGCAGTGCGAGGAGGCGGTAAAATATACGCCGCCCGAGGTAGCTCTCCACCCCCACGGCAAATCTGTAGAGGCAGAAGAGGCCGAAGATGTAGAAGAAGCTCGGGTGGCTGATAAAGGGAGCGGTGAAGAATTGCCAGAGGTGCCCCTCGCGCCAGAAGAGCTGTGCATCAAAACCAAGGAGCCGCTCTGGCCTGTAGCCAGCGGTGCCGAGGAGCGTGGTCGCAAACATCCCGATGATGTCCAAGACGATAAGGATCGTCGTGGCATAGACCGGGGCGCGGCCAAACCATGTCAGTGGGAGCGTGTCGCTTTTTCCGGAGCTGTGGGACATGGGTGCTACGTAGCGGCATTTTGCGCGGGGGGCA
>JAYVQK010000055.1:0-10274 GCA_043757005.1 Verrucomicrobiaceae bacterium | reverse complement strand
ATGATGATGCGGGCGATGCTCACCTCCGGGCCTTTTTTCGGCGAGGGCGTGGGCGTGGCGGGTTTGGGTTTTTTGGGCTCGCTGGGTTTCTTTTTTGCGTCCAGCTCGGCCTTCATCTCTGCGGGCAGCTCAGGGCCGCGCCAGCTTCCGTCCTCGCGTTGGACGAGGAGAAATTTCGGATGGCGCACGGTGATTTCGTCGAACTCCAAGCGCCCGCGTAGGAGCGAGGAGAGTTTATGTTTTGCTGAAAAGCCGGATGCTTCGAAGAAATTGCCACCGCGATCTGGCACGGTGATGCCCTCGGCGCGCAGGCCACCCCAGAGCGAGAGGGTGAGGGATTTGAAGCGCAGTGGCATCTTGAGCGATTTGCTGAGTTCCTTTTCCACATGGGCGTGTAGCTCGGGTGAGCGCAGCCAGCGGTTCAGCGCCCATACGCCCACGACAAGTAGCACCGCAGCCACGAGAGCGGTGATGGTGAGTATTTTTGCAAGGCGTTTCAAGGTGCGGGAAACTAGTGGGCGGAGGGCGGATGTCATGGCAAAAAATGTGAGGTTCACTGCAACCGCGCATCGGCGAATGGCGCGATCTTTCGGACTCGCGGAGAGGCGGGCATGGTTCCGGCTATATCGCCGCACTCACAGCCCATGACTTTAGAAAGCCCAACAACACTACTATCCGCCGAAGAGCAGGAGCAAATCCGGCAGACGATCGAGATGTTTGAGGTCATCACTCAGGCCAATCCTCAGGATACCCACAGCCTCGAAATCCTCAAAGAAGCCTACGCGCAGCTCGGCCAAGTCAATGAGTCGCTCATGATCTCGAAGCGGCTGGCGGATACTTTTATGGAGGTGAGCCAGTATTCCTCCGCGCTGCTGGAGTATGAGCGCATCCTGCAAAAGGAGCCGGACAACACCGAGATCATCGCCGCACTCAGCGAGGTAGAGAACCGCCTGCGCTCTACGAATGAGGAAAATGCCGCTGCCGGTGGAGCGGAGATCGCTTTGGATTTCCGTTCGCTCGTCTCGGGGGGCGGGAATCTCATCGCCACAAATAAAACACAGTCCGCCGCGCGCTCGGCGATGGCGGGCGCGGTGGATGTGGCGACCGTCACCGCGCGCCTCGATGCTGTGGGAGATGGCAATGATGCGCTGGTGAAATTCCTCAACAACAATCGCCTGGCACCGGACGATGTGGTGACGCAGGCGCTCACCATCGTGCGCAAGCGGAATAAAGAGCGCAAAGATCAGCAGCCTGCTGCCTCGCTCATAGACGAGATCATCACCCGCGGCTCGGTGGACGAGGATCAACTGCTGTGCGGCATCCTCGACCGCGCGAAGTTCGCCTACATCCCCATCGAAAACTACGATGTGCATCGCCAGATCGTGAAGATGCTGCCCGAGAGCCTCACGCACGGGAGGCTCATTGTGCCCTTTGACGTGATCTCGCGCACGGTGATGATCGCGCTCGCAAATCCCTTTGATTCCCACGGCAAAGAGGCCGTGCGACAGCTCCTCGATTACAACGTGCAGTGGCATTTTGTATCGCCGGATGCCCTCATCAAAGTGCTCAACAATCTCAACACAGCCCGTCGCTAACGCCCAGCCGCCATGAGCATCAAATCCTTTGGTGAACGAATCGCAGATGTCCTGATCGAGGACGGACTCCTTTTAGCCACACAGCTCGAAGAAGCTGTGCAGGTGCAGAAGAAACAGGGCGGTCGGCTTTTAAAAATCCTCACCGACAGCAACTACGTGACCGAGCAAGACATGGTCATCTCCATGGGCCGTTGCCTCGATACACCGCCGGTGAATCTCTCCAAAGTCCGCGTGCCGGATGATGTGCTAAACCTCGTCCCTCGCGAGATGGCGCGCGCCTATAAACTCGCGCCGATCTGCAAGCTGGGGAACAAGCTCTTTGTGGCGATGGCCGACCCGCTGAACGTCCTCGCTTTGGACGATCTGCGGCAGCGCACGAAGATGGAGATCGTGCCGATGATCACCACCGAGCGCTCGGTGACGGAGGCTCTCTCGGGTGTCGGCCAATCCTCGCACGCGATGGACGAGGTGCTCCGCGACGCTGCACAGAAGGCCCTTGCGGCGGGCACCGAAGTCGCCGAGGAAGCCACGGTGAAGCCGCCGGAGATGGACCTAGACCAGATGGCGCACGACAGCGAGGACGCGCCGGTGGTGAAGATCGTGAACTTGATCCTCGTCCAAGCGATCAAAGAAAAGGCGTCGGATATTCACATCGAGCCGTTTGAAAAAGAGATCAAACTCCGCTATCGCGTGGACGGCGCGCTCTTGGAGGCCAGCTCCCCGCCGAAGTCCCTCCAAATGCCCATCGCTTCGCGCATCAAAATCCTCGCCGGCCTCGACATCGCCGAGCGGCGATTGCCGCAGGATGGGCGCTTCCGCATCCGCGTCTCCGGCAAGGAGGTGGACTTGCGCATCAGCTTCCTGCCTACGCTGCACGGCGAAAAGATCGTCATCCGTCTGCTCGATAAAGGCGCGCTCGGCGGCTCCATCGAGAATATGGGGCTCGATGAATACAGCCTCAATATCTTCAAGAAAGCGATAGATGCCCCGCACGGACTCATCCTCGTGACGGGCCCCACTGGCTCGGGTAAAACAACGACGCTCTACACGATCCTAAACGAGCTGAATAACCCCATCTACAACATCGTGACGGTCGAAGACCCCGTGGAATACCAGCTCCTCGGCATCAACCAAGTCGCCGTGAAAGCCGATATCGGTCTCGATTTCAGCGCCGCCCTGCGCTCCATCCTCCGGCAAGATCCAGACATCGTGATGATCGGCGAAATCCGAGATAACGAGACTGCCGACATCGCCGTAAAAGCCGCGCTCACCGGCCACCAAGTGCTCTCCACGCTGCACACGAATGACGCCGCCGGAGCCATCACGCGACTCGACGATATGGGCATCGAGCCCTTCCTCATTTCCTCCTCCGTCATCCTCACCTGCGCGCAACGTCTCGTCCGCCGCATCTGCCCAAATTGCCGCGAAGAATACCCGCCCGAGCCCGAGCTTTTAGAAAAGATGGGGCTCGTGGACGATGGCACCATTTTCTATCGGGGCAGTGGCTGCAACCGCTGCAAAGGCCGGGGCTACGTGGGCCGCGCGCCCGTGCTGGAGGTGCTCCCCGTGAGCGAGGCCGTCCGCCGCCTCATCATCAAACGCGCCAGCTCCACGGTGATCAAAAACCAAGCTGTGAGCGAAGGCATGAAGACGCTGCGCATGATCGGCGTGGACAAAGCGCGTGAAGGAATCACCACACTGGAAGAAGTCTTCCGCGTGACCTCCGAGGATCATTGAGCCTGCACAGTGCAGGTTCGCGCTGCTTACTCGGGCACGGCGGGGACGAGGATGGCGTCGCGCATCCCGTGGACGATTTTTTTGTCCGCCGGGACGATGGTGGCGAGTGCTCCACCGAGCTTCGCTTTCCCGTCCGCCACGAAGTAATAGGGGCAGAGCCGCACGCGCCCGCGCATGGTGTGGATTGCGCCAGTCTCGGGGTGGAAATATGGGTGCTCGACGAGGCGCGTGTGGGCGAATCGCATGAGCAGCCACGGGTGATGCGGCCAGTCGGCGAGCGCGTGTTGCACGGCGGCGGCCCATTCGCGCTGGGGCACGTCGGTGCCCACGACGACGCTGCGGCTGCCCCACGCATCGGGGGAAAAGCCGCTGATCTTTAGCACGAGGTCGCGTTGCTTTTGGCTGAAAGCGGACAGCTCGCTCCAGTCGTTGATCTCCAGCCCCGGCAAGACGGCGTGCGGCGGGAGCGGCGTGGGATCGAGCAGCCAGGATTGCGGGATGTGCTTTTGGAGTTCGAGGAAATGGCGCTCGGTGAGTTCGCGCCGCCAGTATTCCCGAAGAGGGCGGAGGTGGAAAAGGGCGAGCCACATTTTTTCCTCCAGCCACGGTTTCGCGGGCGGGGTGAGGCGTAGCTCGTGGGTGGCGGCACGGGCGAGGAGCGCGTGGGAGTGGGGGAGATTGGGTAGATCGAAAAGCTCGAAAAAGCGGTAGAGCATTGTGGCGTCCGAGGTGTAGGGAGCGGCGGCATCGAGCACGCGCCAATCCGCAGTGGGCGCAGCTTCGCGGGCGAGCCACTGCATTTCGGGGCGGTAGGTCGCGGACTCATCGCTGACGAGGATGTCGGCGCGATTTCCGAGGATGGAGTGGAGCCCGCCGAGCATCCCGCGCGCGCCGCCGAGCACGTCGTAGCCGAGCGCGCCGTAGGTCTGTGAGAGCCAGCCGGTGAGGCCGATGCCGCCGGGCACGCTGTCTAGCTCGGTGATGGCAAAGCCCTCGGGCGTGAGCAGTAAATCGGGCCGGATAATCGCGGGCAGTTCGCCGCGCATCGCCTTGGCGCGAGTGAGTGCGAGCAGCTCGGGCGGCTTGCCACGATCCAGCAGCTCGGCGATCCACGCGGGCGCTTTGCCGCTGAGGGAGCGTTGGTAAAGCTCGTTCTGCGCGCGCTGGAAAACGAGCAGCCGATGGCCGAGTCGCTCAAGCTCGGCGACGAGCGGCGCGGCGAGACGCAGTGGCTCGGGGGAAAGGAGGAAGCTCTTTTCGGCAAAGAGGCCCTCGGGGGGGAAGTGGCTTTGGAGATGGGTGAGGGTGGCGGGCAATTTAAGATTTAGGATTTAGGATTTCGCGGGCGAGATTTGGATGGCGGAGGAGACTAACATTAGTCGTTACCGATTTCCGGTTTTCCCCGTGCGCCGTGCCAAAAGCGGAGCACGAAGACAGCGTCTGGCCCGTGCAGCAACTCATAGACGATCCGATACGAGCCGTAGATAATCTCGCGCACGGCTGGGTCGCCAAGCTCAGGAACGGCGTGCCCCATTTCTGGGAATTTGCCGATGGAAAGTGCTTGGCCAATCAGTTCATTCCCAAAGCGGCGAGCGCGCATAGGACTGTTGCAGGCGATGAAAGCGACAATCTCCCGCAAGTCGTGCTGGGCTTGTTCGGTGAGGATTACTGGCCAGCCCATGCGTCTATAAGCCTGCGTGCGTCTTCTGCCGGGATGCCTTCGCGGCGGTGTGCTTGCCTGCGAGCGGTCTGGATGCCCGCGAGAAACTCGATCTCATACGCGATGTCTTCCAGCGGGGCGTCCTCAGGTAATTTGGAGAGGAGGTCTATGACGATTTCACGGTTGCTCATGTTCTGAATGTGTCAGTGACACAGCGGCGTGGCAAATCCGAACATCGCCACCCACTCACTGCGTCCCAGCCACGGGCAGTTGCGCGGCGGCTTCGGCGAATTTCTTCGCATCAAACATCAGCGGGATCCGCACGAGGAGATCGAGCGAGTCGAGCGGGTCTTTTGCTTTCGCAGAAAAGGGAGCGCCCACGGCGAGGGCGATGGCGCGCAGTGCGGGGACGAGGACTTCCGCGCGGCGGAAGGCGACAGCTTTTTCCCCGCCGAGCTGCGAGACGAGCTGCGTGAGTGCTTGGTATTGCGCGCGCGTGCGGGCGTCGTTCCAGCTCGCGGTGCTGGCGGCGCGGGCGAGTTTATCGGCGGCTTTGCGCAGCGGCTGCGGGGCGAGATCGGTGGGCAGGTGTTCTGCGCCGAGTGGCGTCTCGTGCAGCAGCCATGCGAGGGCGGCGATACGCGCGGCGTTGTCGGTGCCGCGTTCGCTTTGCCAACACAGCTCGCGGAGCAGCACGGCTTGGCTGGTGAGCCATTCGCGCCCAGCGGGGTTTGCGCCTGCCCAATGGGGCGGCATCTCGATGAGTTGTCGCGCCAGCTCGAAGCGCAGCTCGGGGTGCCCGGCTTTTTGTAGCGGAGCGGGGAGATTGATGTGGCAGCCCGCGCAGGTATTCGCGCGCTGGTAGGTGGAGTCGAGGTCGTGCATCCCCATGGCGATGCGTTGGGCGTGGGTGATGTCTTTGCGCGTGTGCGAGCGTTGCCAATTCTCCGCCGGCCCGTGGCAGGTCTCGCAGGCGACGCCGAGATTGGGCTCCACGTCTTTGGCGAGCCGCCGTTCGGGGACGTTTTGCATGGGCGAATGGCACACGGTGCATTGCGCGCTTTTCCAAGCGTCGCCGATGCCGAGCGCCTCCGCGATCTGCTGGCTGCGCCCGGAAGTAAGGATGCCCTGCGAGCGCGAGTGGGCGTCCTTTTTCTGCCAAATGGAAAGCTGATCTGCGCCTGCGCCGCCGCCATGGCAGGCCGAGGAGGCACAGCCTTGCCAGCCGACAAAACGATCTGCCGCCGAAGCCGCACTCATTAAACAAAGGATGAGGAGAAATACGTTGCGCACGCGGTGCGTTATAGAGCGCGCGCGGCGGATGCCAAGCGGGGAGAAAGCCTTCACCACACTCGGGCGGCACCGAGCAGCGAGAGGGGGAGATCGGGCGAGAGCATCGTCAGTTGTTCGCAGAGCGCCTGCGCGGCGAGCAGACGGTCAAAGGGATCCATGTGGGTCTTGGGCAGCTCGCCGCTGCGGAAGATGACGTCGTGAGTGAGGGGTAAGAATTTCACTTGAAAAAATGCCGCCCGTGTCGGCACCCAGTCTCGTGGTTCCATCGGGAGCGGAAGCTTGCCGACGGCGTGTTTGAGCGTGATCTCCCAGACACTCACGTCGCTTAAAACAAACTCGTTTGCGGAGTCATTGAGGATGCCCGTCGCAACCTCGGAGAGTTTCCCACTCGGCAACGCGAGCCAAAGAAAAGTGCAAGTATCGAGAAAGTATTTCATAGCCCCCACTCCCGAAGTTCTTCTTCCGTGAGTGGCGCAAAAGCGGAATCTGGAATGTGAAAAGGCGGGTCGAGAGTCTCACCCACCTTGGGCCGTGGCGGCTTCTCGGGCGGAGTGACGGGGAGTAGTCTTGCGACGACTTTTTTCCCGCGAGCGATGAGGATTTCCTCCCCTTTTTCTACTGCCGCAAGCAGCCGAGAGAGGTGGGTTTTCGCCTCGTGTGTGGTGACAATTTGCATGGTTGGGAAAGTAAATTCGCCGCGCGCTTAGTCAAGGGGCCTTACTTGCATTTCGGGTTCCACCTTCACGGTGGGCTCCTTCTTTGGGAGTGGCTGCGTTTTCAAAAATGAACCACACCTCCGCGCTTCCCACTTTCTGCAAACCCGCTAAGACGCCCCGCGCCGCGCGGTTGTCCGTGCGCAACTTCATCCAAAATATCATCCATGAAACTCATCACCACACTCACCATCTTCCTCGCCACCAGCATCCTCGCGCTCGCGGGGGAACAGCAGCTCTTTAATGGCAAAGACCTCACGGGCTGGAAGGGCCAGCCGGAATTTTGGAGCGTAAAAGACGGCGCGCTCACCGGGCAGACGACAAAAGAGACGCCGGTGAAGGAAAATACCTTCCTCATTTGGGACGGTCAGGTCGGCGATTTCGATCTCACTTTTAAATACAAGATCGTGGACAAAGACGGAGCCGCCGCGGGCTTTGGCAATAGCGGCGTGCAATACCGCAGCAAGGTCGTAAAGCCTGAATACTCCGTGGTCGCGGGCTACCAGGCGGACTTCGAAGTGGGCAAGACTTACAGCGGCATCCTCTACGAGGAAAAGGGTCGCGGCATCCTCGCGAAACGTGGCGAGAAAGTGGTCGTCCACGAAGGCGAGGCACCGAACAAGCCAAAGATCGAGGTCACTGGCGAAGTCGGGAAATCCGATGACATCCAGGCCGGTATCAAACCAGCCGATTGGAACGAATACCGCGTGGTCGCGCACGGCGGACACCTCCAGCATTTCATCAACGGCAAACAGACCGTGGACGTGACGGACGAAACAGCAGTCGGCGCAAAGACCGGCGTGCTCGCACTCCAGCTTCACGCCGGCGCACCGATGACCGTGCAATTCAAGGACATCGTGCTCAAGAGCGACAAGTAAGCGCCTCTCACCCACATGAAACACATCCTCATCGCCTCCATCCTCGCCCTCACCGCCACCGGATTTGCGGCGGAGAAAAGACACGTCCTCATGCTTGCGGGCCGTCCCTCGCACGGGCCGGGCGAGCACGAGCACAATGCCGGAGTGCAGCTCCTCGCCAAGTGCCTCGAACAAGGCGCAGCCAGCGCGGTGGACGTGAAATTCCACCTCAATGCCGACTGGCCCAGTGCCGAAGAACTCAAGTGGGCGGACACTGTTCTCTTTTATGCCGACGGCGGTGGCGGGCACTTCATGCTTGCGGGCGATCACCTCGATCAGCTCTCGGCGGAAATGAAACGCGGCTGCGGATTCGTCTGCCTCCACTACGCCGTGGAATTCCCCGCCGACAAGGGCGGGCCGCAGGCGCTCGACTGGATGGGCGGCTTCTTCGAGGCCAATTGGAGCGTGAATCCCCACTGGCTTGCCGACTACAAAACCCTGCCCCAACACCCCATCGCGAATGGCGTGAAGCCCTTTAGCAGCACGGACGAATGGTATTTCCACATGCGCTTCCGCACCGACGCCGGCAAGCTCACCCACATCCTCGCCGACGTGCCGCCCGAGAGCACCATGTCGCGCGGCAACGGCGCGCATGAAGGCAACCCGACTGTCCGCGAAGAAGTCGCTGCGAAGAAACCGCAGACCACAGCCTGGGCCTACGAGCGTCCCGATGGTGGGCGCGGCTTTGGCTTCACTGGCGGTCATTTTCACAAAAGCTGGGGCAGCGACGACCAACGCAAACTCGTGCTCAACGCGATCCTCTGGAGCGCCAAAGCCGAAGTCCCCGCCGCTGGCGTAGAGAGCAAGATCACCGCCGAAGACCTCGAAGCCAACCTCGACAAAAAAGGTGCCCCCAAACCCAAGCCCGTCGCCCCGCCAGCGCCCGAGCCTGCGCCTCGCTAAAGAAAGCGCTCCAGCATCGCGCGCCATTTCTCACGCGCGTCGCATTGCGCCATCATTCTTCATTCCCAAAAGCGCGCGGCGTGTTTAGGTTCCTCGCCCTTTTCTTAAAGCCATGCCGATACCAAGCATTATTGACCCGTCCCGAGTGGAGAAACTCGAATTCAGCAACGACGAGATCGCGCGTTACTCGCGCCACCTCATCATGCCGGAGGTCACGCTGGAGGGGCAGAAGAAGCTGAAGGCCGCGAGCATCCTCTGCATCGGCGCGGGCGGGCTTGGGTCGCCCATTTTGCTCTATCTCGCAGCGGCAGGCATCGGGCGCATCGGCATCGTGGATAGCGACGTGGTGGATTTCTCGAACCTCCAGCGGCAAGTCATCCACGGCACCAAAGACGTGGGGCGCAGCAAGTGCAAATCCGCCCGCGAGCGCATCCGCGATATTAATCCCAACGTGCAAGTGGACATCTACGAGACGCTCTTCACGTCCGAAAACGCCCACAAGATCATGGCCCCCTACGACATCTTGATTGATGGCACGGATAACTTCCAAACGCGCTACCTCACGAACGACCTCTGCGTCTTCACGAAGAAAGTGAACATCTACGGCAGCATCTTCCGCTTCGACGGCCAATCCACCGTCTTCGCACCGCACCTCGGCGGCCCGTGCTACCGCTGCATGTTTCCCGAACCGCCGCCACCGGGGATGGTGCCCACGTGTGCAGAGGGCGGCGTGCTCGGCGTGTTGCCGGGCATCATCGGCGTCATCCAAGCCGTCGAGGCCGTGAAGCTCATCTGCGGCATCGGCGAGACGCTCATCGGGCGACTGATGAATTTCGACGCCCTCGTGATGAAATTCCGCGAGTTCAAACTACGGCGCGACCCGAAGTGCCCCGTCTGCGGGCCGAATCCCACGATCACCGAGCTCATAGACTACGATCAATTCTGCGGCATCCCCCAAGCCCGCGAGCGCGAGCAAGCCGAGGCCAACGTCCCACACGTCACCGTGCAAGATCTCAAAGCGCGCCTGGATCGTGGGGATAAATTCCGCTTCCTCGACATCCGCGAGCCCTACGAGTGGGACATCTGCCGCCTCCCCGGCTCCACGCTGCTGCCCATCGCGCAACTCCCCGCCCGCATGAGCGAGCTAGATTCCGCAGAAGACACGATCCTCATCTGCAAAAACGGAGCCCGCAGCGCGCACGCCGTAAAGATGCTGCAAGAAGCCGGCTTCTCCCGCGCATGGAACGTCGCCGGAGGGCTACTGGAGTGGTCCGACAAGATAGACCCGAGCTTCCCGAAATACTAAAGCAACGCCCCCCGCATGTCCCGGAGGGACAACCAGACGGCGCGCCGCATGGCTCACACGAAGGCACGAAGGCACGAAGACACGAAGGATCGTGCAAAAGAAGTCTGCGCCCAGCCGGTGGACGGGAAATTCTTTGCTAAAGCCCCCCCC